>DATEUP010000228.1:0-3150 GCA_035283065.1 Thermoplasmatota archaeon
GAACCCGAAATGGCCCGAGCGCGACCGGTTCGTCCTCTCGAAGGGGCACGCCACGCCGATCCTCTACTCGACGCTCGCGCACGCGGGCTTTTTCCCCCACGAGGACCTGAAGACCTTCCGGAAGATCGACTCGCACCTCCAGGGCCACGGCCACATGCGCTACACGCCCGGGGTCGAGATGACGACGGGATCTCTGGGGCAGGGGTTCGGCGCGTCGATCGGGATGGCCCTCGGGTTGCGACTCGACAACCTCCCCGGCCACGTGTTTGTCATGATCGGCGACGGGGAAGCCGACGAGGGGGCGATCTGGGAGGGCTCGCAGGCGGCGGCCCACTACAAGCTCGACAACCTCACGTGCATCCTCGACCGCAACGGGATCCAGATGGACGGCTGGACCGAGCAGGTGATGGCGCACCGCGACCTCAAGGCGAAGTGGGCCGCCTTCGGCTGGCACGTCATCGAGATCGACGGCCACCGCTACCCGGAAATCTTGCCGGCCCTCAAGCACCGCGAGAATGGGAAACCCATCATGATCATCGCGAAGACTGTAAAGGGGAAGGGCGTCTCCTTTATGGAGAACAACCCCGCGTTCCACGGAAAGCCGCCGACGACCGAGCAGCTTGCCAAGGCGCTCGTCGAGATCGACGCGGGCAGCATCGGCGACTGAAGGCCTGAGCGGGGAGGGATAGGGGTTGGTCTACTCGGTCGCGCTTACACCGCGCAGCACCTGGAAGATGCGCCGCTGCCGCGAGGCGGCGGCCGACGAGCTCGTGAAGCTCGGCAAGGAGATGCCGAACCTCGTATGCCTCAACGCAGACGTGTCCTCTTCCTCGGGGACCCAGAAGTTCGAGAAGGAGTTCCCGACGCGTTTTTTCAACTCGGGCGTGGCCGAGGACAACCTCATCGCGATGTCCGCGGGCCTTGCCACGACTGGGAAGGTCGTCGTCGCGTCCACCTTCGCGGTCTTCGCGATCGCCCAGCCCTACAACGTGATCCGCCAGTCGGTCGCGTACCCGCGCCTCAACGTGAAGATTTTCGCGAGCCACGCGGGGGTCACCGTCGGCGGCGACGGCGCTACGCACCAAATGCTCGAGGACATCTCGCTCATGCGCGGCCTGCCAAACTTCCGCGTTGTCGTCCCGGCCGACGAGATTGAGACGAAGCTCGCGCTGCGCCATGCGATCCACGACGACGGCCCCTACTACATCCGCGTGGGGCGTAGCGAGGTGCCCACGATCATGCCCGACGACTACAAGTTCCGCCTCGGCGAGGCCGTCGAGATCATGGGGGGCACGGACCTCACGATCTGCGCGAACGGCCAGCTCGTCCAGGCGGCGCTCGACGCGGCCGACCTCCTGCGCCACGAAGGGATCGAGGCGCGCGTCCTCAACGTCCACACGGTGAAGCCGCTCGACAAGGAGGCCATCGAGCGCGCGGCCGTCGAGACGGGCGGCATCGTCACGGCCGAGGAGCACTCGGTCTACGGCGGGCTCGGGTCGGCGGTGGCGGAAGTCGTTTGCGAGACGCACCCCGTGAAGGTCGCGCGCGTGGGGACGCAGGACGTCTTCGGGCGCTCGGGCGAGATCCCCGAACTCCTCGAGCACTACGGGCTCACGCAGAAGGAGATCCTCGCTGGTGCGCTCCAGGCGGCCAGGCACGACGTGGTCGCGAAGATCAAGCGCTCGTCGACGCTGATGGCGGTCATTGAGAAGGCGAAGCCCTTGCGGCCGATTGTGGAGAGCTTTGCGGTTTGAGAACCTGCGCGGTGTGCGTCGCCCCAAAGTTCTTCTCGCCAGCCGTTGGCTTTTTCGCAGCGCTTTGGGGGTCGGCGTCTTGGCTCTGGAGGAAGAATCCGAGAACCGGTGGGCGCTCATCCTCAGGGCCTTGCATGAAATGGCCGGCGACAAGAGCCTCCCGGCGTCTCAGCGAGCGCGCTACCGAGCCATAGAGATTTCATGGGGGAAGGTTTCTCCGAGGGAAAGAGAGGCCCAAATGGACGCCTTCTTGAAGCAGCTCGAGGCCGACGTGGTGGCAGATTACGCGACGGGCCGCGAGCAATTGGCCAGCCTGTGGCCTCCGAGAGGCCCTCGCGGCGCCCTCCCCGTCCCCGACGATACCCCCTGGGCCCCTCCCCGGCGCAGGCGAAAAGCCTAGCCGGGGCCTCCCACGCTCAAACCTTTTTAGCCCTCCAGCCGCCTCCGGGAACGGGGCCCCCGCGTGAAGCTCTTCCTCGATTCGGCAAACCTCTCCCACATCCGCGAAATCGCCTCCTGGGGCGTCCTCGACGGCGTGACTACGAACCCGACGCTCGTGGCCAAGGAGGGCCGCGACTTCAAGGAGACAATCCTCGAGATCTGCGGCATCGTCGACGGACCCGTCTCGGCGGAGGTCGTCTCAATCGAAGCGCCCGCGATGATCCGGGAAGCGCACGAGTACGCCGCCTGGCACAAGAACGTCTACGTGAAGCTGCCGATGACCACCGAGGGCCTGAAGGCGCTCTCGAAGGTCTCGAAGGAGGGCATCAAGACGAACGTGACCCTCATCTTCCAGCCCAACCAGGCGCTCCTGGCCGCCAAGGCAGGCGCGTCGATCGTGTCCCCCTTCATCGGCCGCCTCGACGACATCTCGCAGGTCGGCATGGAGATCATCCGCACGGTCACGACAATCTACCGCACTCACGGCTACAAGACTGAGGTCCTCGTCGCCTCCGTGCGCGACCCCAACCACGTCGTCGAGGCCGCGGTGGCGGGCGCCCACATCGCGACGGTCCCCTACGACGTGTTCAAGAAGCTCCCCAACCACCCGCTCACAGACCTCGGGCTCAAGCGGTTCCTCGACGACTGGAACAGCGCGAAGAAGAAGTGAGGCCCCCATGCCCAAAGCCCTCCCGTCGGAAGCGGCCCACGAGATCCGGCGTTTCGAGAGCGCCGTGTGGTCGCTCTTCGTGCTCTCCGAGAACACGTCGCTCCCCGACTCTTGCCGCGCCGCGTGCCGGCTCGCCGCCGAGTACGCCGCCGAGCGCCTTGAACCCGGCGCGCCGGAGGTCGGAGCGCTTGTCGAGATGGCCATCGAGATCGGCGGCGGCGAGAACGCGCCCCCCGATGAGCTCCTGCTCGCGCGCCTGCGCAGGCTCGGCTGGCAAGGCCCCTC
>DATEUP010000229.1:0-4085 GCA_035283065.1 Thermoplasmatota archaeon
ACGCCGATAGGACCGCCCCGACCGTCGGGGGGAGCCGCGTCGAAAGTCGCCCCAGCCGCGGCAAACCGAGGAGCCCCGGCGCGAGCCTCGGGAACATCCCGAAGACCACGGGGACCACAAACCCGAAGAGCCCCGCCACCGCCGCGCCGTCCCTGGACGCGGCCCTCACGAGGATCGGGTGGGTTCCGGGGTCGGCTTTGCCGAAGTCCCCGCCGGCCAGCGCCGCGAGCCAGACCACGAGCGTGGTCTGGGCGACCGCAACCGAGATCCACGACGGCTCGCGCGCGAAAAGCGAGGCCACCGTCCTTGCCCCTTGTCCCCCCAAGCCCTCAAAGGCAAAGAGCCGTGCGCCCGCCCCCGCGCCCCCGCCCCCCCCGCCCGCGCGTTAAAGCCGGGTAAGTAGTCTATTTACGAAGCCAAGAGTCCCAACGCTACCGGTATCGACGCCCGTGGGGAAATCCACACGGTGAGGGGCTTGTTGCCAAGCGCGCCCCCGGTTTTCCTCGTCGCCGTGGACGGCTCGCCCTCCGCCGGAAAGGCGCTCGACTACGCCGTCGACCTTGCAAGGCTCCGCGGCGCCCGTGTGCGCGTCGTGACCGTCGAGGACGTCGGCTTCGTCGAGGCCGAGGCGATCGCAAGCGCCGGGCTCCAGGTGAGCGCGCTTGGCGCCGGCGTCGAATGGGCCGCCGTTGCCCGCGAGGCCCAGGCGCGCGCGCAGAAGTCCGGCGTGAACGCGGAGTCCGTCGTCATCCCCCTCGCCGACCCGGCAAGCGCGATCGTCAAGGAAGCCGCACGCGCGGGCGCCTCCCTCGTGGTCGTCGGCTCCCACGGGCGCACGGGGCTCGCGCGCGTGCTCCTCGGTTCCGTCGCCGAGAAGGTCGTTCGCCACTCGCCCTGCCCCGTCCTGGTGGTGAGGTGATGAACCCCCACAAGGTGCTCGTCGCGCTCGACGAATCGGCCCCCGCGCACCGCGCGCTCCAGTGGGCCCTTGCCCGCGCGCAGCGCGCGCACGACGAGGTCTGGGCCCTCTCCGTCCTCGACACCCGCAAGGTGATGGTCGCCGCCCGCGTGCCCGCCCGCGGCGCCGACGAGGTCGCAAGCTACGGCGAGAGGCTCGAGCGCCTCCTCGAAGGGGCCGCCTCGACCGCCGCCTCGGCGGGGGTCTCCCTCCATACGGCGCTTCGCCCCTCGAACGACCCCGCCGACGCGATCCTGACCTTCGCCCGCGAAGGCGCCTTTGCCGAGATCGTCCTCGGCCACCGCGCGAAAAGCGGCGTCGAGCGCATGGTCCTCGGCTCGACGGCGCTGCGCGTCCTCGAGCTTTCCCCCGTGCCCGTCACGATCGTCCACGCGTAGAGGAGGAACAAGCCCGTGTCCACGCCAACCCGCCTCGAGCCCTCGAAGGGCCAAGAGCGCCCACGCCGCCTCGCCATTTCCGACCCCCTCGCGATCCTGCGCGCAGAGCATGCGCGGCTCCAGGAGGCCGTGAGCCAGATCGACTGGCTCCTCTCCCAGCGCTCGCTCTCCCCCTTTGAACTCGAGGCCCTCCAGGAGGCGGTGCGCCTCGTCCGCACGGAGCTCTCCCCCCACCTCGTCAAGGAGGAGTTTGCGCTCTACCCGGAGATTGCAAGCGCGGACCCCACGGCCGCGCTCGCGCTTCCGGAGCTCAAGGCCGGCCACATGCTCGTCGAGGACGACTTCGCCCAACTCCAGGCCCTCGTCCTCGCCTTCGCCGTCGGCCTCGGGAGCCCGGCCATGCGGCGCAAGGCCGCGAAAGCCTCGCGCAAACTCCGCGACGACCTATCCGCCGTCGTCGCCCGCGAGGAAGCCGAAGCCTTCGCCGCGGCCCAGCGCGGCCTTAACGCCGAGGCCATGGGTCGCCTCCGCGGGGCGATGGAAGCCGCCGAGACCCGCGCACGACTCAAAGCCGGACAGCTGAGGTGACACCGTGGACGAGACCGTAGCCCCCGCAATCCAGGAGCCCGACAATCAATTGACCCCCAAGGGGGAGGTTATTATGCTTCCCGCAGACATGCGGGCTCGCCGCTCGCAGGAGGAACGTCGACTGGAAATCCGCAAGCTCCAGAAGGTCGGCAGCTCGACGCTCTCCGTGTCGCTGCCCTCCGCCTGGGCCGCCGAGCAAGGCCTCAAGCGCGGGGCCTCCGTCCAACTCGTCGAGGACGGCAAGGAGCTGCGCGTCATCCCCGTCGGGGAGGGCGTCGGCTCGGTGCCTAAGGAGGTCGCCTACGTCATCGCCGCGGACGAATGCCGCTCGCCCGAAGTCCTCTCGCGCGTCATCGTCGGCGGCTACGTGCTCGGGCGCGACCACCTCGTCGTCCGCTCGAAGGCGCGCCTCACGGCCGACGCCGTCGAGGCGGTCCGGCGCACCTCGAAGAAGCTCATCGGCATGGGGATCATCGAGGAGAGCCCCGCCGAGATTATCCTCCAGTGCTCGATCGAGACCCAGCGGTACCCCGTCGACGCGCTCTTCAAGCGGCTCTACAACCTCTCCTCTTCGGCCATCGTCGACTCCCTCGAGGCCCTTCGCACGAAGGACCAGAAGCTCGCGGAAGTCGCGGCCTCGCGCGAGGAAGACGCGGACATGATCTACTGGCTCATCATGCGGCTCATCCTCTCGGCCCAGCAGGACGAGAGCGTGCGCACGATGATCGGGATCAAGTCGCGCGCGGACGTGGCCGGCTACTCGATCATCGCAAACGACCTCGAGCGCATCGCCGACCAGTCGCGCGTCGTTGCGCTCAACGTTGCCGGGCTCCTCGAGGCCGAGTCGAAGCTCCCGGGCGCGCTCCACACGGCGCTCCGCGCCCACGGGCTCGAGCTTGGCCAGCTCTTTGCCGACGCGATGCTGGCGCTCCTCTCCCGCGAGCTCGACAAGGCCGTCGAGGCCACGGAGATCGCCTCGAGGCTGCGCAAGGAGGAGGAGTCCCTCGTGCTCCAGACGCTCGGCGCCGTACACGACGCCCAGGCGGTCCTTCGCCTTCGCCGGATCATCCAGGCCATGGTCCAGATCGCCGAGTCCTGCCGGTCGATCGCGATCATCGCCTTCTCCCGCCACCAGAGCGAGCCCACGCGCTTCATGCGCGCCTCCGAGGGCGAGAAGCCCCTGCGCTCGCCGTGAGGGGCCCCCAAGGGCCGTGTTGTGAGGGGGGTCTTTTCCCCGTAAAGGCTCTAAAAGCCCGCTAGGATCACGTACTGTTGATCGGTACGTATGCACCGTGAGCTAAGGTTCTAGCACGGCGAGTCCCCTCCAGTGAGGGGTTTACCCCCCTCACCCAAAAAAAGAGGCGGACGGAAATGACCGAAAATGCCGTTGGAACGGTGGGCGCAAGGGCCCCCGGCGCCCTCGGGCGCATCAAGTGGGCCTTTGCTGAGCGCAGGAACGAAGTGATGATGACCGGCTTGCGCTGGGCCATCGCCCTCGAGTGGATGAACTCGGCCTGGGGCAAGATGAACAACCCGAGGTTCGTGTCGGGCTTCGCGGCCACGAACGCGAACTTCGCGAAGAACACGCAGTTCGGGTGGTACAAGGACTTCCTGACCGGGACGGTAATCCCGAACTCCTCGACCTGGGCCTACCTCACAATGTACGGTGAGATGCTGGTCGGCGTATCCCTCCTGTTGGGGCTGCTCACGAACGTCGGGCTTGTCGGGTCCCTGTTCTTCAACATGAACTTCTACCTGGCTGCCGGGTACTCCGGCGGGTCGACCGCGGGGGTCAACCTGATGATGTTGAGCATGGGAGGCGCCCTGCTCTTCTCGCGCGGCGCAACCTGGTTCACCCTTGACCGGTGGCTCGCCGAGCACCCCATGCGGGGCCTCGCGTCGAAGCACCCGCGACTCACGAGGGTGTTCATCGGGCGCAAAGTCGTGGTTTAGGTCAACCGGCCAACGACAACTCCCGGGAGGGCCCATGCCCGGCCCTCCCCCCCCTTCCCTTTCTTCTCTTCTTGGGGTCCTGGCACACGAGCGACTTGCCTGCGGCTACTTCTTGAGGAGGCCCTGCCACTCGTCCTCCACCTTGGGTGGGGGAACCTTCACGCCGGTGAGCGTTTCGAATACGGCTT
>DATEUP010000230.1:0-3906 GCA_035283065.1 Thermoplasmatota archaeon
TGGGACCTCATCGTCGTCGGGGCGGGGCCCGCAGGCTCCTCGGCCGCTTTCACGGCGGCCGAGCGCGGCCTCTCCGTCCTCGTCCTCGACAAGCGCACGGTCGTCGGGATGCCCTACCAGTGCGGGGAATATATGCCGACAAACGACGAGGTCAAAGCGCTCATGCCCCTCGTGCCGAACGTCGACGCACTCTTCGACATCCCCGGGTGGATCAAGAAGCGCGAGTGGACGGTGACCCGCTGCATATCGCCGAAAGGGCGCCACTACGACCTCCCGTTTGCCGGGTATTCGACGTCCAGGTCCGCGTTCGACCAGTTCCTGGCCACCCGCGCGATGAAGGCGGGCGCCGTCGTGGCGATGCGAGAGCGTGTCGTGGACGCTGGCGAAGGGTGGGTAAAGACCTACGGCGGCGACCGCTTCGAGGCGCCCGTCATCGTGGGCGCCGACGGCCCCCACTCCCTCGTGCGGGAGAAGATGGGGCTCGCCGCGCCCGAGGTGCTCTGCCCGTGCACGTATTGGGACGTGAAGGGCGACTTCGAGGGCGTCGTCGACCTCTATTTCGGGACCGTCGCACCCGGCGGCTACGCGTGGATGATCCCGAAGAAAGACGGCGCGAACATCGGGCTCGGCGTCCAGCCGCAGCGTGCCGGAAAGGTGAACTTGAGGCCCCTCATGGAGGCGTTTGCCAAGCGCTACCCCGTGCGCGAGGTGTGCACGACGGGAGGCGGCTGGGTCCCCGCCTCGGGGCCGATCCGGAAGACGGTGAAGGGGAACACGATGCTTGCAGGCGACGCGGCCGGTATGGTGATGGCATCGAATGGGGGCGGGGTGTGTGTCGCGATGATCTCGGGGGACATCGCGGGCACCATGGCCGCCGACCACCTCAAGAAAGGGCGCGCCGTCGCCGAGTACGAGACGGAGTGGCGCAGGCTCGCGGGCCCCACGCTCAAGTGGTCCCTCCACTCGAAGAAGCTCGCGGACATCTTCTTCCGCAGCGACCGCACCCTCGAGTTCATAATGCGCGCGATGGGGACGCGCATGATGCTGCGCGCGCTCGCGTGCCGGCCGCTGCTCGGCGTGTACTGAACGCGCGAACGCACGCTCGCGTGGCCGATGGTTTGATTTGGAGGGGGCCTTGTCCCCCCGCCACGGACATGGAAGGCAACCGCGCAGCGAGGCCGCGGCTCGGGGTCCCAAGCTGACGCCCGAGCCCCATGAGGTGGCGTGGAACAGTCGCCACGAGCGTTTCCGTCCCTCTTTTCTCCCATGCGCGGGTGGCCTAGCCCGGATATGGCAGCAGATTCCTAATCTGCAGGTCGGGGGTTCGAATCCCCCCCCGCGCGCTCCCCCTTCTTGAAGGCTGTAGGGGGCCGAGTCCAAATCTCCACCTCGGCCCGCCGTCCCAATCCCCGTGTTTCCGCCGCGAGCCCAGCCCCCGGCGCGAACGCCGAACTCCGATGAGCCGAGCCTGTCCGCGGACCTTGGCCGTGGCCGCGAAGGGGGATCGGCACCTCCCCTACGCAATGTCGCTCGTGCAGTGCCCGCACTTCGTCGCCTTGAGGGGCACTTTCATGAGGCAGCGTGGGCAGTCCTTGTCCGTCGGGTCTTTGGGCGCCTCTTCTTCCTTTCGCTTGGCTTTGTTCGCGACCCTAACGATCATGAAAATCACGAACCCTATGATGAGGAAATTGATGAGGGTATTGACGAACTGCCCCACGCGCCATGTGTTCGCGCCGTCGGCGGTCGCGTTCGCGAGGCTCTGGTACGGCGGGACGGCCGCCCCGGGCCCGTCCTTAAGAACAATGTAGGTGTCCTTGAAGTCCGCGCCGCCGAGCGCAAGGCCCACGGGCGGCATTATCACGTCGTTCACCATGGAATTTATGACGGCTCCAAAGGCAATGCCGATGATGATGCCGACGGCTAGGTCGAGGACGTTGCCCTTCAGGATGAAAGTCTTGAACTCGTCGACCATCTTGGGCTTCTTCAGTTTGACCTCGACCATGTTTTCCCCTCGATCTGCCCGCACCCCTTGCGAGCGGCTTTCTCGGATCGTTGCCCGCATTTATGCATTTCGCGGGTGCCGCCTTTGGGCGCCCCGCCTCCCCTTGCGGTTCCAGAAACCGGACCCTGAGGCAAAGGGACTTGAAGGAGGCGCTTGGATGGCTCTGGCGTCTCGCATGAAGGGCAAACGTCGCGCCCCCCTGGCTGTCGCGGTCGCCCTCGTCCTCGTCGTGCCCCCCCTCGTGGCCGGCCCCGCTGCCGCCGCCCTCCCCTCCTTCTTCACGGATACCCTGGTGGTCGGCGGCCTCTCGATCCCCCGCAGTCTCGCCTTCTTCCCGAACGGCACCCTCATCGTCGTCGAGAACAACGGCGGCTTCGTCTTCGTCAACGGCTCCACGCGGGGCTCGGGCGGCACGCTGACGGGCCTTTCGACCACGGGCGAGCAAGGGCTCCTCGGCGTCGCCGTCGACCCCGACTACCCGACGCGCCCCTACATCTTCGTGCACTACACGACCTCGGGCTCTCCATCGTACGTGCAGGTCGCCCGCCTCAACATTACGAACGCGACGGGCCAAGGCCGTCCCTCGGTCGCCCTCGCCTCAAAGCTCGTGCTCCTCTCTGACATGCCAAACGCCAACACGAACCACAACGGCGGCACCGTCCGCTTCGGCGCCGACAAACGCCTCTACGTCAGCATCGGCGACGACGCGCAAGGTGCCGGGTGCACGGCGCAGAACCTCTCGTTCATGGCGGGCAAGATCCTCCGCCTCAACGTCAACGGCTCGGCAAACCCCTCCGACCGCCTCACGCTTGCGCCCGCCGACAACCCCTTCTACAACGCCTCGAACGCGAACGCCTCGCTCGTCTGGGCCCTCGGCCTTCGCAACCCCTTCCGCTTCGACATCGACCGGGTGACCGGCAAGCTCTACATCGGCGACGTGGGCCAGAACGCCTGGGAGGAGGTGGACATCTCGGCCGGTGGCGAGAACTTCGGGTGGCCCTACTTCGAGGCCAACGCCACGTACCGCACGAGCCTCTGCCCGACCGACAGTTCCTTCCCGGCGTGGACACGCCCGATCTACGCCTACCCGAACCCCGGAGGCGCCGCGATTATCGAGGCCGCGCTCTACCGCGGCGTGTCGTACCCTTCCGACTCGAGTTTCCCGCCGGAATTCGAGGAGAACCCCTTCTTCTTCGACTTCTACAACGGAAACCTCCGGGTCCTTCGCCAAGACCCCAACGCAACCACGTGGTCGCTTGTGGGGGGCGCCGACGCGGTGAACTTCGCGACCTTCATGGGCTACGTCACGGATATGCAGGTGGGCCCCGACGGCGCTCTCTGGTACACCTCGGCCGCCACGAACGAGCTGCGCCGCCTTGCCCACCAGTCCGTCCCCGTCGTGACGACGACCTCGTTGCCAGGCGGCCTCGTCGGCCAGCCCTACGCGGCCCCCCTCTCCCTCATCGGCAATTCGCCCCCGTTTGCCTGGTCGGTCGTCGCAGGGGCCTTGCCCCCAGGCCTCAACCTCGCCAGCTCGTCCGGCTGGATCAACGGCACGCCGACGGCCGCGGGGAGCTTTTCCTTCACGGTCCAGGTCTCATCGTCGGCCGGGCGCACGGCCACCGGCGACCTGTCGATCGAAGTGATCGACGACCTCGTGATCCTCACCGCCTCGCTTGCGCCGGGCACGGTCGGCGTCCCCTACGCCGACGCGGTCGCCGTGAACGGGAGCTACCCGCCGTTCGCCTGGCGCGTGTCCGCGGGCGCCCTGCCCCCCGGCCTCCAGCTTTCCCCTTCCACCGGGCTCATCGACGGCACGCCCGCGGCCCCCGGCAACTCCTCCTTCACCGTCGAGGTCAACTCCTCCGTCGGGCGCACCGAGGCCATCGCCCTGTGGATCGAGG
>DATEUP010000231.1:0-9296 GCA_035283065.1 Thermoplasmatota archaeon
GTTGCCGGCGTCCCACTCCTTCGCGTGCCCCAGCGCCCGGAGCAGCGCCGAGGCTCCGATGCGCCCCTGCAGGTGGCTCATCAGGAGGGGGCCGTGGAGGCCGGGGGGCGCGGGCCCGCCGCGGCCGCTTGAGGGCGCGCGCGCGGCCAGCGGCGCGCGTGTGCCCATGAAGCGCTCGGAGAGGAGTTCGCGCACGCGCCGCCGGTACTCCGCGAGGATTCCGACAAGGTCCTCTTGGCGCTCGGTCGCGACGCGCAGGTCGAGGTGCCCGAAGTCCCCCCAAAGCGCGGCCTCGACGATGACTGGCGGGCCATCCTTGCCGAGCTGGGCGAGGTACCAAGCCTCGTAGTAGTGGGGCTTTCCCGAAGAAAACTCGAAGACGCGCAGCGGCCGCTCCCGCTCGACGGCTTCCTTGGCCCGCGCAAAGGCGAACGCGTGCCCCACGACCTGCGGAGCGCGGAACCGCCAGGCGTCTCGGACGCGGTCCGCGCGAGCAAAGCAGGCGAGGAGGTCGCCCGCGTCGCGGGGCAAGGCGACCGCCATCCGCGGAAAACTCGCGGTGGCAAGCCGGGGTCTTGCAGGCACCGTGCGAGCCGTGCCTCCAAGATCCCGATACGTGAGGCGCAGGGACAAGGGCCCCGTCCGGGGTTCCACGGGCTCGAAGTGGAGCATGAGCCTGCGGAGGCCGGGCTCGAGCGGCCCCTCGAAGCGGATTTCCGAGCCGAAGACTTCCGCCCCCTCGCCGAAGAGCGCCACGGGCTCGAGGAAGCTTGCTGGCGAGGCGAACGTGACTTTTGCATCGAATGCCGAGGCCGACGTTTCGTTTCGCAGGAGCAACTCGAGCGTGAAGCGCGCCCCGCGGATTCCAAGGGCGCTGTGGAGGAAGACCTCGGGGGCCCTTGGGGGGGCCAGGGTGGCCGGCGGCGAGGCGAAGGCCCGGCGCAGTGTGGCCCGCGTGGCGTGGAGCCAGGCGCGGTCGCCGGGCGCCGCAAGCCCGCTTGGCCCCTGCGCCGATTCGAAGGCGAGGAGCGCGGCAAGGAGCCGGCGCGACTCCTCCTCTTCAAAGCCGTCGTCAAGGAGCGCATGGAGGAAACAGGAATCGCCGGAGATCGAGAGCAGGCGGCCCCCGGCGGCCGGGCGCGTGATTGCGCTCCGGAGGCTGAGGAGCCCTTCGGCCTCAACCCTCAGCGCTTCCGCCGCCACGGAGGGTTCGAGCGCGGAGGCCCCGAGCGGGGAAAACCTGCGGTCAAACGCGCAAAGGAATCGCCCCGCGTCGTCGAGCAGGAATATCTGCGCGAAGCGCGGCGGCTCGACCTCGGGAACTTGTGTTTGAAGGCCCGTACGCGCCTGCGGCTCCATGGCCCAAGCGTCTTCCGGGCGAAGGGGAAAAGACTTCTGGTACGCGGGGCGAATGGACCGCAAACTTGGGCCGCCGCGGGAGTGCCGCCCCGAGACGCGGGCTTCGCGCGCGGAGCGGACGGCGTGTGGCCAGCGCCCGAAAAGGCTCTTATATCAGGGCTTGGATCGAGCGCGCGCTGGGTGCTTGGGGGAGACCTGCTTGAAGAAACCCCTGCAGGTCCTCCAGGGCGCCATTGGCCGGCCCGTGACCGTCGAACTGCGCGGCCAGGTCGCCTTCCGGGGCGTCCTCGATGGGTTCGACCCCCACATGAACCTCGTGCTCACGAAGGCCCGGGAGTTCCAGGACGGCAAGGAGTCGGCGTCTTCGGAGCGGGCGGTCATCCGCGGCGACAGCGTGATCTACATCTCCACGTGAAGGAAGTAGGGCGGCAAGCGGCAAGGAGCGGGTGACGGGCGTGGGAAAGGGGACTCCGGCGAAGGGCAAGCGGCAGAAGCCGACACACATGCCGTGCAGGCGGTGCGGGCGGCGCTCGTACCACAAGCAGAGGCGCGTGTGCGCGGCCTGCGGTTTTGGGCAGACGGCGAAGCTGCGGCACTACAAGTGGTCCAAGCAGCACTAGGAAACGCCCGTCGCTCTCGAGGAGAGCGGCGATCGTGGCGGTCAAGGGGCGCAAGGCAAGGGGCCGGAAGGCGGCGCGGGGCTTGAGGCCTGCCCTTGTTGACCCCAGCTTCGAGCGGCAGGGCGTCGAAGACCACTGCGGCGTGATCGCGGTGGCGGCGAAGGCGGATGTGGCGCCTCTCATTTACTTCGGGCTGCGCGCGCTCCAGCACCGGGGCCAGGAGTCGGCGGGGATCGCCGTCCACGCGCCGGAGGGAGGGATCCGGGCAATCCGCGGGATGGGCCTGGTCCACGAGGTCTTTTCCGAGGCGAGCCTCAAGGAGCTGCCGGGCCGCTCGGGGATCGGCCACGTGCGCTACGCCACGACGGGGCAGTCGCGCATCGACAACTCGCAGCCGGTCATGGCCTCCTGCGCCCTTGGCGATGTGGCGCTTGGCCACAACGGGGACATCGTGAACGCCACGCCGCTCCGGGCGACCCTCGAGCGCAGCGGCCAGGGGATGATCACGCAGACGGACACCGAGGTGCTCGTGCGACTGCTTGCCGCCGAGCTCACGGCCCACTAGTCGATGGAGAGGGCGCTGAAAAGGCTCGCGTCCCGCGTGAACGGCGCCTACTGCCTCGCGGTCCTCGTGGAGGGGACCGTCGTTGCGATCCGTGACCCCCTCGGGATCAAGCCGCTTGTGGTCGGCGAGCTGCCAAACGGCGCGGGGTTCGTGGCGGCCTCGGAGACGGTCGCGCTCGACACGCTCGGCGCGAAGTTCCTGCGCGACGTCGGGCGGGGCGAGGCGGTCGTGCTCACGCCCGACGCCGTGACGAGCATCAGCATCGGACCGGCAAAGAAGCCCGCCCACTGCATGTTCGAGTGGGTGTACTTCGCAAGGCCCGACTCCGTGATCGACGGCCGCGAGGTCTACGACACGAGGCTCGCGATCGGCAGGCGCCTTGCCAAGGAGGCGCCGGTCTCCGCGGACGTGGTCGTGCCGATCCCGGACTCGGGCCGCTCCCACGCGCTGGGGTACTCGGAGGTCTCCAAGATCCCGGCGGCCGAGGGGCTCATCAAGAACCGCTACGTGGGGCGCACCTTCATCATGCCCGACCAGCAGATGCGCGACATGAACGTCCGCATCAAGCTCAACGCGATCCCTTCGATCATCAAGGGCAAGCGCGTGGTCCTCATCGACGACTCGATCATCCGCGGCACGACGATGAAGCGGATCGTCGACCATGTCCGGGGGGCGGGGGCAAGGGAAGTCCACGTGCGGATCGGCTGCCCTCCCGTGATCGCGCCCTGCTACCTCGGTATCGACATGAAGAGCCGGCTCCAGTTCATCGCGAACGGGCGCACGACCGAGGAGATCGCCAAGGTGATCGGGGCCGATTCGCTCCACTACCTCACGATCGAGGGGCTCGTCGAGTGCATCGGCAAGCCGCGCGAGGACCTCTGCCTCGGTTGCATCACGGAGGAGTACCCCGTGGAGATCCCGGGCGAACGGATGCGCTTCCAGTCGCAGCTCCCGGTTTTCCGATGAGAGCGCCGCGGCCGCGCGCGAGCCAACGGCTTTATAGGCGCCCCCGATTGCCAGACCAATTCCATCTATGGGCCGGTAGATCAGTTGGAAGATCGCTCCCTTGGCATGGGAGAGGCCGCGAGTTCGAATCTCGCCCGGTCCACTTTCCTTTCGTCTGGCAGCACCCGCCCGCGGCAAACCGCTCGCGGAAGCGGACCATGGCTCAGCCCGACCCTCGCCGAATGCTCGCGGGCCGGCGGCTTTCCGGTTCGGAGATTGACCCGCTGCCGAGCGGCCAAGTGCCCTGCCGATTCCGTTCCCGAAAACGTATATCATACGGCCGCGCGAATGCGCCGTCGCGATGCAGGTCCTCGAATTCGAGAAGAAAATGCTCCTTGTCGGCGACGCCGCCGTCGGGAAGACCTCGCTCGTGCGCCGTTTCGTCATCGACAAATTCGATGACAAGTACATCATCACGGTCGGGACGAAGACCTCGCGCAAAGTCCTGGAATTCGTCCACGAGCCCGAGGGGGTGACGGTTTACCTAATGCTCGGAGTCTGGGACATCCTCGGCCAGAAGGAGATGGAGCGGACGCACCAAATGCACTTCCGGGGCGCCGAGGCCTACATGCTCATCCTCGACGGCACCAGGCGCGACAGCTTCGATTCGCTCAAAAACTGGGCCGACAGCGTGCAGGCGGTCTGTGGACCGATCCCCGGCGTGCTCGCGTGCAACAAGCTCGACCTGCGCGACCAATTCCAGGTGAGCGACCAGGAGCTCGCGTCCATCGCCAAGGAGCTCGGCCTCACCCTGTTCTTCACGTCGGCCAAGACCGGCGAGAATGTGGAGGCGGCCTTCCGCCTCATCGGTGATTCCCTTTGCCGGCCGATCCTCCGGAAGTACGGGGGGCAAGGCGGCGAGGCGGCGGCCTCGAGTACAGCAGGCAAGAAGCCCGGAGTGGGCGGCCGCTGAGGGAGAGCCCGCGAGGGCCTTCGTGCGTTCACGGCTTGGAGCGGCCGGCACGGCGGCCCAGCCCCTTCTTGGAGCCTTGGCCGGCGGCAGCCGCTTCGCGCGCCTCGATGTGCTTGACGACGAGAGACGCGCAAAGGAGGCTTCCGACCTCGTGGAAGAAGGCCTCCACGTTCAGGCCCGTCTTCGCGGAGGCCTGGAACCACGAGACGCCAAGACCCTTGGCCACCTCGGCGACCTCCTCGTCTCCAACCTTCCGCTCGTCTTTGGCGTCCTGCTTGTTTGCCACAAGGACCGCGGGCAGCTTGCCACAGAGCGCTTCGACGCGCTTGGACCATTCCGGCACCGACGCCAAGGTCTCGGGGCGCGTGAGGTCGCACACGAGGATCGCCCCGTCGGCGCCCTTGAAGTAGAGTTCGTGGGCGCGCGCGCCTTCCTTCTGTCCGAGGATGTCCCAGATCCCCAGCTGGAGGTTGACGGAGAGGTCTTCGGCGTCATACTCGAGCTTTAGGGCCTTGCGCGAGGTCTTCGTGCCGATGGTCACGATGTAGCGGTCCGAGAACAGGTCGTGGACAAACCGCCGGACGAGGGAGGTCTTCCCCACGGCTCCGTCGCCGACCAGGAGGATCTTCTTGGCGAAGTTGACCTCTTCCAACGCGCGGCCCCGCGGCGGTGGCTGGGCGCCCCGCCTCATTAGCGTTGCGGCTTCGCGAAGGCACCGCACGGGGCACGTCGGGAATGCCTTTATCCGACGGCCCGGCAGGGCAGCCCTGGAGGTCGGCCGGCCCTCCCCCCGGGGGAGGGCTGAAGCCCGCTTCACCATGGCAGCGAGCGGACGCACTGGCCCTTCGCAGGCGAGCCTCGCTGCGCCCCGCGCCGCCTTCGGTAACTCGAGAGGGCGCGCTGTCATAGGATGGCCCGGCTTGGGTGACCTGCCGGGACGGGAGGTCTCTTGGAGTTTTGCCCCCGAAGAGCTTCGGGCGCTGCGCGATCCGGCGTTCGAAACCCGCGCTCCCGAACCGGAAGGCGAACGCGCCTGCCTCGAGCCGTCCCCCCGGCTTCTCGGCCTCTACCTGACCTCGAGCACGGGGACGCCGGTCGTGCGCGTCGAGCGCCCGGGCATCTCGGAGGACCCCGCGTCGGTTTCGGCGGTCCTTGGCGTGGTCGCGGACTTGGTCCGGGACGCCTTCTCACCCGGGGGCGCCCGCCCGGAAGGAGGCGTACTGCGCGCTGCGAGCGGAACAAGGGGATTCTGTGGGGTCCGCAACCGGGGTTTCGGGCTCGTCGCCGCTATCGACGGGCGGGAGACGGAGGCGTTCCTTTCGGAGCTTCGGCGGCTTGCAAGCCAGCTCGAAACCTCCCTCGGCGAACAGCCTTTGTCGTGCGAGGGTGATCCCGACGCTTTGAGGTCGGCCGAGGCCGGCCTGCGCGGTTTCCTCAATGGCACCCCGCACGGGGGCGCGCAGCGCTCCGGCGAACGAGACCCGGCGCGGCCGCGTGAGGGAATCCGCACGGACCCGACCCTGGGCGGCCCGGAGGTCGGCAGGCCTTTCGAAGGCTCGAGTCGCGACGCGCGACACGCGGGCGACGAACCGCGCAGGCTTGGCCGGCGGGATGCCCGACCGGGGCAACGGCCTCCCTTTTCCGACCCGGACGTTCCCGAACACCCGTTCGTTTTGTCGTCCGGAGCGCCCTTCGTTTCCGACGAAGCCCGACCCTATCTTCAAGGCTGGACCGTCGCTGGGTCGACCGCGGGGCAGGTCGGCTCCGGCCAAGCGGGCGCCGCCGGCCCCCCGGGCGGCGGGGCGTCAGCCGAACGGGCGCCCTCGCCTGGAGGACACGAGGCGGCCGGGGGCAGCGAGGCCCGGCCCCCGCGTGTGCTTGCCCTCTACCTGATCGCTCCGACTGGAATGCCGGCCGCTCGCGTCGAGCGTGAGGGGCTCTCGGACGACCCCGACGCCGTCGGGATGATGGTCAACGTGGTCGTGGACTACGTGCGGGACGCGCTGTCCAACCGCGGGGCGAGCGTTGAGGGAGGGATCCTCCGGGCCGCCTGCGGCGCACGCGGTTTTTGCGCTCTGCCGAGCCGCAGTTTCGGGCTTGTCGCGGCGATCGAAGGCAGCGAGACGGAAGCCTTCCTCGCGGATCTGGGGCGGCTTGCGGCGGGCCTCGAGCAGAGCGTCGGTGAGACGCTGCGGTCCTGGGACGGGAACCTGGACGCGATGAAGGGGGCGCAGGCGGGCCTCCGCAACTTCCTGTTCTGCGGAAAGTTCGAGGGCCCCGAACCTTGCCGCGTTGGCGGTGGACCAGCCGTTTTGGCTCCAAGCGTCGCCTGGGCGACGGATCTGGTCAACCCCGTCTTTTCGCCGGTCGCGGCCGACGGGGGGATGAGCTATTCTCGTTCCTTGAGCACGGAAGAGTTGGGCGGCGTTCGCGGGCTGTGGTTTGGGCTGTCCTCGGCTTTCCCCTCCAGCTTCGCCCCGCCCGCCACCCCTGAGAGGTCTGGCGGGCTCCCCGAGCCCGCACAAGGCCTTTGGGGCTCGTGGAGTCTCTCGGTTGACACGCGCTCCTGCGGCGACCAACGTAAGGGGGCCCCGGGCCGAACTCGCAAGGGGCCTCACCCGAAAACAGCCCCGAGTTTCCAACCCCTTTCGGACGCGCTACAGTACTCCACGGGCGGCGCCTTTTGCAGGCTCGCGCGACCCCGGCGGGCGGCAGGCAGCGGGGGGCATCCTCTGGCGGGCCGGCCCCGCCCCTCCGCAGCGCGCCCGAGGGCACGCGCGTGGGGGACTGCGCGCGAGAGGAGGAGCCGAACCGGAGGCCGGTTCCGCAACCGTCCGGGAGCCCCCTTCGCCAATGCGCGGGAAAGGCCGAGGCAAGCTGGAGTGGTGGGCGAGGAGAGGTTCGGAGGAGTGTCCCGCCGGAAAGGCGACCACTTGTCGCGCTCGCCACGAGCACTCGGCTCCCGAAGGAGATCGGGCTTCTGATTGCGGGATGGCTCCCAGGCCCGTAGAATGCGGTGCACGACCGAAGGCGAACCCGGCCGGATCCTTGCGGTCCCCGGCCGTGAGGCCCATCACCGTGCGCGCGTGGTCGCACCCGCCCGGACCGGCGACCCTCGGGGAACGGGGAGAGCAGGCCGCCCTGCGTTGCCCTTGGCCGTCAGGGGGGCCCCGACGCCTACTGCCACAGGAGATCGAGCCCGCAGTTCGGGCAGGGCGTCACGCCCACGCCTATCGGGTACTCGCACTGGGGGCACGGCACAGTCTCCGCATCCGCGGGGACGGTCGTCTCAGCAACCGCGGTCGGTGCGCCGGCCGACCCATCCGTGAGCGCGTGGAGCGCGGCGGCCGAAGCCGCGGCCTCATCCTCGGACCCCGGGGCTGCGCTCTTGCGTCGCCGCACGAGGACAAGCGCCAGGCCCGCGCCGGCGGCCGCAACGACGAGAACGATCGGGATCATGGCCCCAAAGCCTCCCGAGTCGGAACCTGAGGCGGCCGGCACAAAGCTCGCACGAAGGTCGATGGGTGCCCCGGCCGTGAAGCTCTGTGCACGCAGCCCGCCTTGCGACCACGCGTCGAAGCGGTAGCGCGCGCCGCCCAGCGTCTGCTCGGCTTCGAGGTCGAGGGTATGCGTCGTATTCGCCTTCCACCAAAGCGCAGCGGGCGCCAGCGTCGGCACGCCGTCCACCGTTACGCTAAGGCCCGCCGGCGTCGTCGCCACGTTCACGAGGAACTCGAGGTCAAAGAGCGCGGTAAGGTTGGCCGCAGCCGTCGTGGTAAATGTCCTGTCCTGCGGCGCGGTCTCGTTTGCCCACCCGCGGAAGACGTGCCGCGAGTTGCCCGTCCCCTGCGGGCTCGGCGCGGCCACGCGGTGGACGCTCCCGCTTGCCCACCAGACGGTCGTGGGCGCCGTCACGTTCACGCCGTCGACGGTCAGCCGGAGGAACGCCTCGGGGTCTGTGGAGATGCGCAGCTGGTACTCCGTCGTGAACGTCGCGACGAAGCGGCCGGCCCCCGCAACGACAACTGTGTGGACCCGGTCGCCATCGTCGGACCAGGCGGAGAAGAGGTGCCGGGCGCCGCCATCGGCGACCGTGGCCTGCGCACCGAGCTGGTGGCTCTCCCCGATCCTCCACCAGAAGGACCGCGGCGCCGGCGCGGCGCTCCCGTCGATCTCGAGGGGGAGCCCCGGGGGGTCTGTGTCGAAGGTGACGAGGTACTCGGCCTGGAACGTCGCCGAAAACTGCCGGGGCGCGCCCACGGTTACCTGGTGGGACCTGGCACCGCTGTCTGACCACGCCAAGAAGGACCAGCGGATGTCCCCATCGACCTGGGGGGAATCGGCGCCGATCGTGTGGAAGGCGCCCGCCGCCCACCAAAACGTCGCGGGCGAGGCGGCCGCCACGCCGTCCACAAGGACCAGGAGCCCCGCGGGCACGGTCTCGAACGTCACGTTGTATTCGGTGCTGTACGACGCCGTAAGCCGGAAGGGCGAGGCCCCGGCGAGAGACTGGTTTGAAGCGCCCCCGTTCGACCAATTGGCAAAGACATAGCGCAGGTCGCCAGAGGGCTGGGGGCTCGGGGCCTCCACGTCATGGAGGCTCCCTTCGAGCCACCAGAGCGAGGCGGGCGTCGGGTAGCGGACGCCGTCCACAAGGACTTCGAGCCCCGAGGGCGACGTGACAAGCTCGGCCAGGTGCTCGACGGCGAAGGTCGCCGTGAGGCTAAAGGGCGCGGTGACAACGGTGGAATGGCGCTGCGGCCCGCCATCCGACCAGGAGACGAACTGGTAGCGGGTCGTCGACACGGCCTGCGGCGACTGGACGTCGAAGGGG
>DATEUP010000232.1:0-4573 GCA_035283065.1 Thermoplasmatota archaeon
ATGCGCACCGTCCAGTTGCCGTCGCCCCACGTGTTCGTGTTGATGCTGCGCAGGCCGCCCGTGCCGTTTGCGGGCAGGAAGCCGCCAGCGTTGCGCTGCCATGTCACGTTCGCCGTGTTGTTGTCGAGGACCGTGAACGTGATGAGCGTCCCGGGCTGGAAGAACGAGCCGTCTGCGGGGAGGACGTTCTGTATCTGGGGCGGGTCCGAGTCGATCGTGATTAGGAACACGCGGACCGAGACATGGGCCGCCCGGTCGCCCACCTGCACCCGCACGCTGTGGGCGCCGTCCGCAAGGCCCGCCGTGTCCACCTGGTATCCGTTCGAGCTCCCGTTCTGGGGCGGCAGCAGGTCCACCTGGTGGCTCCACCAGAGCGGGTTCGAGTCCGAGTAGGTCCCGTTGAGCAGCCATCCGGCTTCGAAGTAGCCGCCCTCCCAACTCACGTTCGCGATTGACGGAGCGACGCTGTCCAGCGTGAAGCGGTAGACGAAGTAGGCCTGGTGGAGCGCGCGGTCCGTCACGCGGACCGTCAGGTTGTAGCCGCCGTCCGGCCAAAGGGCCGTGCTAACTTGGAAGGGCGCCGTGAACGAAACATTGCCGCTCGTGCCGTTGTTCCATGTGGATGAGAGGATGTGGGCTTCGATCACATCGAAGACGAGCACCACGCCCGAGTCGAAGTAGCTCCCGTTCTGGGGTGTCGCGGCGTTCAGGCTCACCGTCGGGGCCGTCGAGTCGATCCAGATGTGGTACACGCGCGAGCGGCTATTGCCAGCAAGGTCGGTCACCGTTACCGTGATGTTGTACGAGGCGTCCGACCAGCCCGCGGTCGCAATTGTCCACTGCGCGGCAAAGTTTGTCGTGCCACCGCCGTTGTCCCACGTCGCCGTGTTGAGGTTGGTGTCAACGATCGTGAGCGTGACCGTGGTCCCCGCGTCTACATACGAGTCGTTGGCCGGCGAGACCAGCGCAATCGACGGGGCCGTGAGGCCCACCGTGAACCGGTACACGTAGTACGCCTGGTGGCCCGCCCGGTCCGCCGCGCGCAGCGCAAGGTCGAAGACTCCGTCCTGCCAGCCCGCTGTGTCCACCTGGAAGGGCGCCGAGAAGCTCACGTTCCCGCTCGTGCCGTTGTTCCACGTCGCCGAGAGAAGGTGGGCCTCAACGATGTCGAACTGCAGCGTCCGCCCGCCATTGAAGTAGCTGCCGTTGGCCGGCGTCGAGCCGCCGGGGGCGATCGTGGGGGCGGTCGAGTCGATCCACACGCGGTAGACCCGGAACGCAGCATTCCCGGCAAGGTCGCGTGCCACGACCGTGAAGTTGTACGAGCCGTCCGCGTAGGCCGTGGTCGAGATGGTCCACTGGGTGACGAAGCTCTGCGGCCCGGAGCCCGTGTCCCAGGTCGCTGTGTTGAAGTTTGTGTCGGAGATGGCGAGCGCCACGGCAGTCCCCGCGTCAACGTAGGAGTTGTTGCCGGGCGAGGTCAGCGAAACGGCGGGCGGCGTCGAGTCGACCGTGAAGCGGTAGATCCGCGTGCGCGAGTTGCCGGCGAGGTCCGTGACGGTCACCGTGATATTGTAGGAGGCGTCCGACCACCCCGTCGTCGAGATGTTCCACTGCGTCACGAACGACTGCGCGCCGCCGCCGTTGTCCCAGGTCGCTGCGTCGAGGTTCGTGTCCGAGAGCGAGAAATTGATGAGCATGCCCGCCCCGAAGTAGGAGTTGTTCGTGGGCGAAAGCAGGCTTAGCGCCGGGAGCGTCGAGTCGATCGTGAAGTGGAAGATCCGGGTGCGTGAGTTGCCCGCACCGTCGGCCGCGGAGACCGTGATGTTGATCGAGCCTTCGCTCCAGCCCGTCGTCGAGATGTTCCACGCCGTCGTGAAGGTCTGCGCGCCGGTGCCGTCGTCCCAGGTCGCCGTGGCAAGGTTCACGTCGCTGATCGTGAGGTTGATCACCGTGCCCGCGGCGATGTACGAATTGTTCGAGGGCGTGTTCAAGGTGACCGCGGGAAGCACGCTGTCGATAGTGAAGCGGAACACCCGCGTGCGCGCGTTGCCCGCGAGGTCCGTCGCGTCCACGATGACGTTGTACGGGCCGTCGGCCCAACCCGTGGTCGAGATGCTCCACTGGGTCGCGAAACCCGCCGCCCCCCCGCCGTTGTCCCACGTCGCGGTGTCGAAATTCGTGTCCGTGATCGAGAAGTTGATCGCCACGCCCGGGCGGATCACCGAGTTGTTCGTGGGGGTGAGCAGGGTGATTGCGGGGAGCGTCGAGTCGAACGTGAAGTGGAAGACGCGCGTCCGGCTGTTGCCGACCGCGTCCGTGGCGACCACGGTGAGGTCGACGGAGCCATCGCCCCACCCGGCCGTGTTCACGTCGTAAGGCGACAGGATCGTGTTCGGCCCCGAGGTGTTGTCCCATGTGACGGAGAGCGCCGTGAGGTCCGTGATGAGGAGGTCGAGGGTCGTCCCCGCCCTTACGAAGGAGTTGTTCGACGGCGAGAGGAGGGTAATCGTCGGAGGCGTCGTGTCGAACGTGTAGCGAAGGACCACATAGCGCACGTTGCCGGCAAGGTCGGTCGCGATGATCGTGATGTTGTAGGCTCCGTCCGGCCAGCCCGTGGTCGCGATGTTGAAGGGAGAAGTGAGGGTGTTTGTCCCAGAGCTGTTGTCCCAAGTCACCTCGTCGAGGTGGAGGTCGCTCACCGTGAGGTCGATCACGGTGCCGGCGAGGATGATCGTGTTGTTCGCGGGGGTCACGAGCGTGACGGTCGGGGGCGTCCCGTCGAAGGTGAAGAAGAAGATGAGGGTGCGGGCGTTGCCGGCGAGGTCAACGGCGATGACGGTGATATTCCGGTTGCCCTCCGGCCAGCTCGCGGTCGACAGGTCGTAGGGGTCGGGGAGCGCGTTCGGGCCCGACCCGTTGTTCCAGGACACATTCGCGAGGTTCGCGTCAGCCGCGTCGAAGTCCAAGGTCGCGCCCGGGGCGATCACGGAACCGTTCGCCGGGGAGGCGAGGAGGAGCGTGGGGTAGGTCGAGTCCATCGTGAAGCGGAACGACGAGGTCCGCGCGTTGCCCGCGAGGTCCGTGGCGCTCAAGGAGACCGTTACCGACCCGTCAAGCCAGCCCGCCGTCGAGATGTCGAAGGGCGAGGTGAGCGCGGCCCAGGCCGAACCGTTCGACCACGAGGCGTTGTTCAGGTTGAGCTCGACAATCGAAAGGTCGAGGACCGTGCCGCCCGCGATCACGGAGTTGTTGGCGGGGGCGACGAGCGTGATGTTCGGGGACGTGGTGTCGATCGTGACGCGGAACCATGCGCTCGCGAAATTGCCGGCCTCGTCGGTTGCGTTGACCGTGAGCGTGTAGGCGCCGTCGGCCCATCCCGTGGTCGGGATGTTGAACGGCGAGGTGAGCGAGACCGGCCCGGACCCATTGTTCCAGGTGGCCGAGACGAGGTGGAGTTCAACGATCTCCGTGTCGATCAAGGTCCCGGCCGTCACGACCGAGTTGTTCGCGGGCGACACGAGCGAGACCGCGGGCGCCGTGCCGTCGATCGTGAAGGCGAATGCGGACGCCCGAATGTTCCCGAAGGCGTCGATGGCCGTGACGGTCACGTTGACCGCGCCGTCGATCCAGCCTGTCGTGTTCACGGTGAAGGGCGCGACGAAACCCACGAGCCCGGAGCCGTTGTTCCAACTGACGTTTCCAAGGCCGTACGTGTCGGTCACGGCGAAGTCGAGCGTGGTGCCGGGGCGGATCACGGCTCCGGCCGAGGGCGCCTCAAGGACGATGGACGGAGGCGTCCGGTCGACGAAGAAGTGGATGACGAGCGGGGGGGCGATGTTTCCGACGCCGTCCGTCGCGACAATCGTCAGGTTGTGGTCGCCGTCAGCCCACG
The DNA here is from genome assembly GCA_035283065.1 of Thermoplasmatota archaeon. Taxonomy (GTDB): domain Archaea; phylum Thermoplasmatota; class DTKX01; order DTKX01; family DATEUP01; genus DATEUP01. The sequence goes on from DATEUP010000232.1 coordinate 3,896, forward strand.
CCGAGGTGTTGATGTCGAAGGGCGAAGGCAGCGCCACGGGACCCGAGCCGTTGTTCCAGCTCGCCGAGGCGACGCCGTGGAGGTCCGTGATGTTGAGGTCAATCATTGTGCCCGCCCCGATGACTGAGTTGTTGGCGGGTGCCACGAGCGTCACGGTGGGGGGGGTCGAGTCCATCTCGAAGTGGAACGAAACGGCCCTCGAGTTGCCGGCCAGGTCGAGCGCAACGATCTCGACATCAATCGGCCCGTCGGCCCACGCCGTCGTGTCGACATTGAAAGGGGACACAAGCGGGAGGGCGCCGGAGCCGTTGTTCCATGTCGCATTCTGGAGGTTCGCGTCGCTCACCGTGAAGTCGAGGGTTGTCCCTGCCGCGATTGCCGAGTTGTTCGAGGGGGCGACAAGCGCGATCGAAGGCCGCGTGGAATCGAGCGTGAAAACGAAGGCGCGCGTCCGCGCGTTCCCCGCGACGTCCGTCGCCGACAACGTCACCGCCGTGGCCCCGTCCGGCCAACCCGCCGTGCTCACGTCGAAGGGCGAAGCGAGGGCGAAGGGCCCGCCCGACCCGTTCGACCAGGTGGCGTTGAAGGTGTGGACGTCCGAAAGCGCGAAGTCGAGAGTCGTCCCGGCAGGGATCACGCTCGCGTTCGAGGGCGCGGTGAGGGCGATTGACGGCGCGA
>DATEUP010000233.1:0-5174 GCA_035283065.1 Thermoplasmatota archaeon
CGGCGCATGCTGACCGCTTGATCGCGAACCAAATTCCTGGCGCCCCCGCAGGACTCGAACCTGCGACGCACGGTTTAGGAAGCTGGTCCAGGGCCCGCGAGGACGCTCCAGGGGGCCCGAGAGCTCATCCTGCGTGGCAAAGCCTGGAAGCGGTGTCCCTTCTGGTCCTCGGAGAAGCTGCAGGGGAAGCTGCGGGGGTTGGGGGCGTAGGCGCGGATCGTCGTCGCGATTCACGATCGTCGGCCTGTGCCGACGATCTCCCCGGACGAATCAGTCGCTTCACCCTCCGGCGTCGTCTGGATCTCCGGCTCGGGGACCGAGAAGAAAGCCCCTTCGAGAGGAGAGCGGGGTCGGCGTGCCGCCCCCCCTGCCCCCCCCGCGGGGGGGGCAGGACACGACGGATCGGACGCAGAAACGCCCGCGATTTCTCCTATCCGCCACCTTTCGGAGCCGCCTCAGTGCGCAACGGGTGGCAGCCGCCTGAGGTGGCGTTCGAGAACGGCTTCGTTGAGCAGGGTCTCGAGCTCCGGGTTCGTCATGGGCTTCTCGATGAACTCGTGGATTCGCGCCTCGACGTTGGCGGCGCGCAAAAGGTCCGGGCTTCCGAATCCCGACATCAAGATGCGCACGGCCTTCGGCCGGTTTTTCCTCGCGAACGCGAGGACGTCGATCCCCGTTACGGCACCCATCCGGTAGTCACAGATGACGCAGTCGAAGTCACGTGCGCGAAGGATGTCGATCGCCTCCTCGCCGCTCCCCGCCTCCGAGATGTCGATCCCGCACGGGAGTGGCCAGCGCTCGAAGAAGCGTCGGCACATCATCCTCATCGTGTCATCATCGTCCACGATCAACAGGCGAACCGGCGTCAACTTCTTCTCTCTTCCGTGCTCATCCGGTTCACCCGATCGAATCCGCTGCGAACTTCGGACAAGACGAGGGCGCACAAGCCCGTTCAGAGCGCCTGCGGGTCGACCTCGCCCGCGCGCGTGCGATGCCGCTTCATTGCCACCACCCGCGCCACACGGTATATCAGTTGCCGATGTCCTGCACCGACCCGAACATGCGAGGGTGCGGGCTGGCCCTCGGCCGCGATCCCGGCGCTCAGGGGTTCTGAAGCATGAGACGCCCCCATCGTGCACCCGGACGCTCGCCCTCACGGAAGACCCATCATGACCCGGCGCACGCCGAAAAAGCCGGCTCGAAGTCCAAGAAGCGAGGCACGACCGCCGAGCCGATGCCTGAGGCCAGCGGCGAGCGCGAGCCGCCCGAGGCCATGGGCGCGCGGCGCCCCACGATCGTCGCGCTTGGCGCCTCGGCAGGCGGGCTGGCCGTGTTCGAGCGCTTCCTCCACATCATGCCGACGGGGGGAAACCTCGCCTTCCTGCTCGTCTCCCACCTCGATCCGTCTCAGGAGAGCCTCCTGCCGGAACTCCTCGCCCCCCACACGGCGCTCACCGTCGTGAAGGCGGAGAGCGGCGCGCAGGTCGAAGCGGATCGCGTCTATGTCATTCCGCCCGACCGATACATGACCGTGACGCAGGGCGCGATCCAACTCACCAAGATCACGGAGGCTCGGGGAGCGCGATTCCCCATCGACGTCCTCCTTCGGTCGCTCGCGGAAGACCAGAAGGAGAACGCCGTCGCCATCATCTTCACGGGAACCGGGGCCGACGGGACGGACGGCCTGCGCGCGATCAAGGACAACGGCGGAACCGTCATCGTGCAAGACCCGCGCACCGTCGAGTATGCGGGCATGCCCACGAGCGCGATCTCGACGGGGATCGTCGATTTCGTCCTCCCCGTCGACGAGATGCCCGACATCCTCCTCGGTTACGCGCGCCACTTCTACACCACGGGGGACGAGCACCGGGGAGAGCCGCGGACGCCCGAGGCGTCGGCCGATCTCAAGAGCGTCGTCTCCGTCCTGAAGGCCCGCGGAGACCCCCTCGACTACCGCGCCTACAAGACCGGCACCCTGATGAGGCGCATCCACCGGCGCATGGGGCTCGCCCAGATCGACCGGATCAGCGACTACGTGGGACTCCTGCGCAAGGACGCAGACGAAGTCCAGCGCTTGCGCGCGGATCTCCTCATCACGGTCAGCCACTTCTTCCGCGACCCCGAGGCATGGAAATTCATCGAGAACGACGTGATCCCCCGCCTCTTCAAGGACCGGACGCCCGACACGCCCATACGAGTCTGGGTCCCCGGGTGTAGTACGGGCGAAGAAGCGCACTCGATCGCGATGCTCCTCCTCGAGCACCGTCGCGCCATCAACGCCAACGTGCCCATCCAGGTGTTCGCGACGGACCTCAAACCCGACGTCCTGGAGATCGCCCGGGCCGCGGTGTACGACAAGAGCAGCGTCGCCCACATCCCGGCGAAACGGCTCAAGGCCTTCTTCACCGAAGAAGCACCAGACCAATACCGCGCGACGAAGGAGCTGCGCGAGACGATCGCCTTCGCCGTGCAGAACCTGCTGAGCGACCCGCCCTTCTCCCGGATGGACCTCGTGACCTGTCGCAACGTCCTCATCTATTTCCAGCCCGAGGCGCAGAAGAAGGTCGTCGGCCTCTTCCACTTCGCCCTCAAGCCAGACGGCTACCTCTTCGTCGGAGGCTCCGAGAGTGTCGCTCCCCACGAAGGTGAATTCGAGCCCCTCTCGAAGAAGTGGCGCATCTACCGTTGCACGGGCAAGACCCGCGCGGGCGTCCTCGATTTCCCATCGGTCACGAGCCCTCCGTTCCCCCTCCCCGTGGAGGCGCGCCGCCCGCCTGCCGCCGGCCCCGGTATCGCGACCCGGGACAGGGGCCTCGCCGAGACGACCCGAAGCTGGCTCGTGGAGGCCTACGCGCCGGCCGCCGTCGTGATCGACCAACGCTACGACATCCTCTACATCCACGGCGCTCCGGGCAGGTACCTCCAGCTGCCGCGCGGCGAGCCCGTGCTCAACCTCCTCTCCATGGTCGCCCTGGAGATGCGCGGGCGATTGCGCGTCGCGCTCAACAAGACGCGCGCCTCGGGCGAGCCGCGCGAGCTCACCGTCACGTATCCGAACCCCGACGGGACGACGCGCGCGGCGCGGTTGCGCATCCGGACTCTTGGCGAACCCCCGACGGGCGAACGGCTCATGATCGTCACCTTCGAGGATGTCCCCCGCGATGCCTCCCCCGAGCACGCGGGAAGGCCCGCCGCCACGGCCGAGGAGGACTCCGCCATCCGCCAGCTCGAGGCGGAGCTCGCGGCCACCAAAGCGGACCTGCAAGCCACCATCGAGGCCCTCGAGACCGCGAATGAGGAGCTGCGCGCCTCCAACGAAGAGATCATGTCGATGAACGAGGAGTTCCGCTCCACCAACGAGGAGCTGGAAACGTCCAAGGAAGAGCTCCAATCGCTCAACGAAGAGCTCACCACCGTCAACAGCCAGCTCCGAGAAAAGGTCCAAGCCTTGCAGTCCCTGACGAACGACCTCACGAACCTCCTCGCGACCACGGACATCCCCACCCTCTTCCTCGACTCCGCGCTCCACATCCGGCGATTCACGCCTGCAAGCCAAGCGCTCCTGAACCTCATCGACTCGGACGAGGGCCGCCCGCTCAGCGACATCTCGATGAAGTTCCACGACGACACCCTCCTGCAGGAGATCCAGAAGGTCGGCCGCTCGCTGATGCCGGTCGAGAAGGAGGTCCGCTCCCACGCCGGCAGACGATACCTGCGCAGGATCCGCCCGTACCGCACGCACGACAACCGCACCGACGGGGTCGCCATCACGTTCGTCGACATCGAGACCGTGAAGATCGCGGAAGACAAGATCCGCAAAGCGAGGCGCTACGCCGAAGAGATCGTCGAGACGGTCCGCGAGCCGCTCCTCGTCCTCGACTCGCGGTTCAACGTCAAGAGCGCCAACCGGGCGTTCTACCAGAAGTTCCGCGCGAAGCCCGACGAGACCCTCGGCCACGCCATCTACTCGTTGGGGGGCGGCCAATGGGACCTGCCCGGGCTCCGCAACCTCCTAGACCGAGCCGTGCAGGAGAAGACGGACGTTCGAGACTTCGAACTGGAATCCGAATTCGTTCATCTCGGAAAGCGCAGCATGCTCGTGAACAGCAGGCGGCTGCGCCGCGGCGCGGTCGATCGCGAGGAGCTGATCCTCCTCGCGATCGAGGACATCACGGAGGCAAACCGCGCCCGCGACCAGCTCGAGAGGAGCAACCAGAACCTCCAACATATCAACGAGTCTCTCGACGCGTTCTCGCACGTCGTGGGACACGATCTCAAGCAGCCGGCGCGCGCGGTCGAATCGCTCCTCCACGTGCTCCAGGAGGACCACAACGCGGCGCTATCGTCGACGGGGCAGAAGCTCCTCGCGGACGCGCGGGCGGCCAACCAACGCCTCGGCCGCCTCCTCGCGGGCCTCCTCGCGCTCAGCCGCGCAAGACGCATCGACTCGCCGAGCATGCGCCCCCACGGCATCGCCGAGGCTCTCCAGAACGAAACCTGCCGGACCCGATACGAAGCACTTCTCGTGGAGCGTCACGCGAGCATCGAAGCGCCCGATCCCGACGTCTTCGTGCACGCGACGCTGGAGAGCCTAGGCCAGATCCTCGGGAACCTCGTCCTCAACGCGGTCGAGCACAACCGGCGCCCCGAGCCCCGCGTCCGCGTGCGCGCAGGCCCGACGCCCGAAGGCGACATGATGGAGGTCGTCGTCGAGGACGACGGGCCCGGCTTCCCGGCCGACGTCGTCGCGGGCTTCGAGGACATGAGGTCCACCACGCGCGGCTTCGGCCTCATCATCGCGAAGCGCACCGTCGAGAACCTTGGCGGGCGGATGTGGCTCGACCAGGCCGAAGGCGGCGGGGGCGCCGTCCACTTCACGCTCCGGGCTCCACCCAGGACATAGCCATGCGCCCCGCCCGCGCCCGATCGTCGACTTGTCCCAAGCCTGGAACAACCTTGCCTGCGCGGGACTTTCGGGACACGGCCGGGCGCTACGCCGCCCGGCGCTACGTCCCTGCCTCTGCCTTCAAGTAGCTGGCGATGTCCGTGACGGGTTTGCTGCGGCGCTCCAAGCCGAGCGCGAGGAGGTGCGCGCGGCATGTGTTCAGGAAGGTGGCGAGCCTCTCGGGGGTGCCATCGGCCTCGCCTCGCGCCAGCCGGGCGAACTCCACGTC
>DATEUP010000234.1:0-3049 GCA_035283065.1 Thermoplasmatota archaeon
TACTTTGTGGCTTGGAATCGACGTCTTGATACGTCCCGGTGCTGGCATCCCGGCCGGGATGCATGATGAGCCCTTTCCAGTTGAGCCGAAGGCCTGACCGCCAGGACCGTTTCCTCGACCGCTTCCGCCGCCCGCTGAGCCACCGGGCCGACGGATCCTCGTGGGCACGCCACGAGGATACGCTTCAAGCCGCCAACGCCTATTTCCACGGCCTGCTCTCTTCCGAAGAGCGCAAGAGCATGCAGCCGCTCGCGAACCTCACGGGTGGTGACTACGAATCCCTCCAGCAGTTCGTCACCGATTCCTCCTGGGACGCCTCCGCCGTCATGCGCCAGAACGCGCGCATCCTCCTTGAGGACGAACTCGTATCCCCCAAGGCCCTGCTCGTCATCGACGAGGTCGGCTGGCTCAAACAAGGCAAGCAGTCGGTGGGCGTGGCCCACCAGTACTGCGGCGCCGCGGGGAAGACCGCCAACTGCCAGGTCGCTGTGGACCTCATCTACTCCATTCCGGGCGAGCCCCGTAATGCGGACACCTGGCACTTCGGGATCGCCTTGAAACTCTACCTCCCCGAGGCGTGGGCGAAGGACCCGAAACGCAGGAAGAAGGCGCGCGTCCCGAGGGACCTGCGCTTCCAGACGAAGCCCGAGATCGCCTTCGAGCTGGTGGGGTTTGCGTTGGAGGAGGGCCTACCGTTCCGGGCGTTGACGGCGGACGCAACATACGGCTGCGACTCGAAGTTCCGCGGGGCGCTGCGCGGTTGGCGAGTCCCGTACGTCCTCGGGATTCAGGTAAGCACCCACCCGCTCACCATTGCCGAGGGGACACCTCTCTTGGCGCCTGGCAAGGGGCCGATGGGTCGGCCCCGCGAGTTCGCGACCTTCTCAGAAAAGGTGCCGGTGAGGACGCCGGAGCAGTGGGCGGCGGCGCTTCCGAAGCGCGCGTGGAAGCGGGTGCGGTGGGGCGAGGGGACGAAGGGGGACAACCTGCAGGGGATGTTTGCGCGGGTGCGCGTGCGGGTCGTCACGACGTCGAGGGGACGTCGCGCAGGCGATGAAACGGGGTGGTTGCTTCTGGAGCGGCGGTCGAACGAACTGAAGGCGTACCTGTGCGTGGGGCTCAACGAAGCGAGTTTGCGCGAGCTGGTGGAGATTGCGCACGGGCGCTGGGTGATCGAGCAGTTTCACCAGCAGCTCAAAGGGGAAGTGGGGTTCGACCACTCCGAAGGCCGCACGTGGCCGGGGTGGCACCACCACGCGGCGATGGTGCTGATGGCGTACAACTACCTGCAGTGGGAGCGATGGCAGTCACCGCCCGGAACGAAGCTACCCACGCTGCAGGAGGTCCACCGACGTTACGTTTGGAAGACGGCGGCGCTGAAGTTGGAGGAACGGTTTGGGCTCAAGAAGAGGGAGGCTGAGCGTGAGGCGCGCCGGCTGTGGCCGCTGGGGGCAGGAGGGTGAACCCCCAAAGTAGTGCTAGCCCTCGCGAGATAATTGAGCGCCCTCGACCAAGGAGGCGGCTCGCCAGGCGTGGAGTGGCGGTTCCAGCGCCACTGGAAGGTTGAGGGCCTTGCAAGGGGGGTCTCCTGGGAGCAGAAGCTGCGGCTCCCGTTCGACCAAGGCTCCGAACACGATGGGGAGGCGGTGGGGCGGTGGCTGCGGGACCACGAGATCATGGCGCAAACGGAGGAGGGGGCCAAGGCCGTGAAGAGCGGTCGCGGCGAGAACGAGGGGCTCAACGCCGAATCGAAGCGGCTGCCGTTCGCCCTGGCGGGGGGCGGCGCGGGGGATGTTCCGCAGGGTTGAGGCGTGCGTGTTCGCGCTGCACGCGGTGCAGCTTGCTCGGCTCCAGAACGGGGTGCGGGAGCACCTGTGCCGGATGGCGGACATCGTGCAGGAAGTGGCGGGCGGGGGAGGGGCCATCCCCGCCCGGGAGATTGTCATGAGAGTGGGCGCGGAGGGGCGATGTGATTACGGGCGTGGAAGGGCCTTGTCCGCAAGGCCCTGGACGCCTGCTGACCCGCCCCCCGCGCCTTTATCTCCGGCAAGGATGTGGCCCGCGGCGTGGCCCTCAAAGTCGGCGTCGTCGGGTGCGGCTCGATCGGCCGAACGCTTGCGCGCAACCTCGCGCCGTTCAAGCCCGTCTCGCGGATCACGTTCTTCGACCTTGACCCGTCGCGGGCGCGCGCGCTTGCGGCGCTAAACCTGCGCTACCGCGTCGCACCCTCCCTCGCGGGGCTCGTGAGGGGGAGCGACCTAGTCGTCGAAAGCGCCTCCCAGGCGGCTGCCCGCGAAGTCGCGCCCCTCGCGCTTAAGGCCGGTCGCGACGTCCTTGTCATGTCGGTTGGCGCCCTTGCCGACGACCGGTTCTGGCGCGGGCTGCGCAAGGTCCGAGAGCGCACGGGCGCAACGATCCTCCTGCCTTCGGGCGCGCTCGCCGGCCTCGAGGCGGTGGCAAGCGCGGCCTCGGCGGGCCTTCGCGAGGTCTCTCTCACGACCCGCAAGCCCCCGCGCGCACTTGCGGGGTCGCCGTACCTGCAGAAGAAGGCCTTCGACCCCGCGAAGGTCCGCGCGCCCACGGTCGTCTTCCGCGGGAGCGCGCGCAGGGCCGTGCAGCTCTTCCCGGCAAACATCAACGTCGCGGCGGCCCTGGCGATCGCGGGCTTGGGCTTCGACCGCACGCGTGTCACGATCATCGCCGACCCCCGGGCGCGGAACAACGAACACGAAGTCGTCGCCAAGGGGGACTTCGGCACGCTCAAGTGCAGGGTTGAAAACGCGCCCTTCCCGGACAACCCGAAGACGTCGTACCTTGCCGCGCTCTCCGCGGTCTCGAGCGTGAAGAACGCCGCCCTGGGCATCCACATCGGGCCTTAGGGCCCTCTGCCCCAAGGGATCAAAGAAGCGCACCAAGTCCGTTAAATAGCCAGGCAACCGGCCTCCGTCTTTGTGTCGGCTGCCCGCGCCGGCTTCTGCGGCCTCCTTGCCGCGTCGCTCGCTTTGTCGCTCCTGCCCGCGGCGCTTGCCGCGCCGCCGTCCCTCTCGTA
>DATEUP010000235.1:0-9035 GCA_035283065.1 Thermoplasmatota archaeon
GATCGTCCACCGCGCCTCGGCGCCCGTCCCGTTCGTGCTCGTCAGGATGGGCCGGGGGATCGTTGGGCCCGACGCCTCGGGGTTCGCGGTCTTCCACGACGTGCCCGAGCAGGCGGAGATCCGCGTGCCGGCCTCCACAACCTTCGACATGGCGGCCGCCAACCCCTTCAAGACGCTGCCAAACATCACGCTCCAGGCCTCGAAGCCCGGCCTCGACCTCATCGCGGACTTGAGCGGCGACGCGCTCGGGTCGCGGGGGTCCATGCGCTTCCTCGTGCAGGACCTCGGCGAGCGTCTCAGCATGATCCAGTCGGGGAACAGCTACGCGATCTCCTCGGACGGGGTCGCGCGCCTCCTTTTCGAGATGGCCGGCTTCCCGATTTCGAGGGGCCTTGCCATCGACGCGACCTCGATCTACGCGGAGGACGTCGAGTCGGTCACGATTTCGTACCAGATGGTGTTCAACGCATTCCCGATCCTCTCCGTCGACAACCTGAACGCGGGGCTCGTCCAGATCCGGTTCGAGCACCGGATCAGCGCGCTCTCGGGTGCCACGAAGCCGACGAACTTCGTGTTCGTGACGCTGCCGGTCGGCGGCGGCCCGATATCCGTGACCTCGAACGGGATCGTCACCTCGAGGGCCTCGTCGGGCCGCTACTTCATTGTGCCCGCCCCGATCTTGAGCTTCATCGTCTCGCAGTTCTAGGGAGGCAAGGCCATGGAGGACCAGGGGAGCGGGGGGCCGGACCCAGGCACGCGCGGCCTGCCAGAGCGCCTCAAGGGGCTCATCTATTCGGGGCCGGTCCGCAGGTTCCTCTCGACGCACGAGGTGCACATCCTGCCCGCGGCAGTCTCGCACCGCCGGCGCGTGCGCCGGGTGGCCCCGGTCGTCTTAGTCGCCTTCCTCCTCTTTGCCGCCTGGTGGTGGGTCGTCCCCCGGCAAGACGTGGTAATCCGCGCCCAGTACCACGAGGGCCTCTTCAACACGATTGCCGTCGACATGAAGGTCATCAACAGCGGAACGGTCGAGCTCGAGCCGCTGCGCATCGAGCTCGTGGTCACCGAGTCCGAGAACCACACGGCCATGGGCTTCCTCAACGTCACGACCTCGCTTTCCCCCCACCGCACGTTCAACGCGCAAGCCGTCCAATTCAAGGGCGACCAGCTGACGACCGACTACACGATCTCGGTCACGGTCGAGTTCACGGCGGGCGCCTCGCACACGACAAAGACGCTCGACTTCCGGACGGAGGAGCCTTTCATGAACCTCTACTTCGAGGGCCGAGTCGCCTGAGGGCGCCGGGGGCGTACTGGGGCGGACCCCCCAAGCCTTTTTCTCCAAGGGGCGGTTTCCCGCGGTACCCAGCGCCGCAGTAGCTTAGTTGGGAGAGCGCCAGACTGAAGATCTGGAGATCGCTGGTTCAAGTCCGGCCTGCGGCACTCCCTTTCCTCCCCGTCGCCTCACAGCCCCAACCGCCTTGAGGGCGAGGTCAGTTGGAGGCGGCGCGCCCCCGCCGCAGCCACTGCCGGACTCCATAAAGCCGGGCGGCCACGAGCAAGGCGACCGGGGCGAAAATGAAGGGAGCGCCTGTCCACCAAGGCAGGCCGAGGCTCATGAGCAGCCCCCCAATCGAGGGCACGGCGCAAAACCAGATGATCCACCATTCGGCCCCGTTTGAGCCCTGGGCCGCCGCGCCGGCTGCTCCGCCGTCCGCCACCCGCGTCCCTTGCTGCCCTTGTGGGCGAGCCGAACAAAAAGCGCTTGGTCTTGGAGCAGGCCGATGGTGGGATGGAGCGGCTCGTCGCTGGCAAGGGTCGGCGACGGGCCGTCCCGGGGCGCCGGAAAACGGGGGAATTTCGATCGGAAATCGCACGGCGCGCCGGCCGAGGCCAGGGATTCCTGGCCTTCGGGAGGTATAAATAGACCCCCCAGTCTTACCCGAAATTGGGCGAAAGCCCACCCGGGGATGGGTTGCGAGTGAGAGGCCTCACGCTGAACGGACGGTCTCCCCGGCGGCGGGCGGTCCCCGTTTTCCTCATTCTGGGGCCCGTTTCCGGCGCGCTTGCGCCCCGAAATGTGAGGATGGAACAACTCACGCAGGTGCCCCTTCGGGACCTCGCGCTTGAGGCCCAGTATGCGGAAATCCGCGAGGCCCTTGCCAAGTACAGCGCTCCCAAGGACGCGGGGGCCGGCGAAGGGGAGAGCGAGTGCGCGAAGTGCGGCAAGGTCTCGCCCGAGGCCCTCGCCCTCTGCGAGTGCGGCGCGTTCCTCCACGCCGCGCGCGTCTTCACCTGCCCGACCTGCACGGGCATCGTCGCGCGCGAGGCGCGCGACTGCGAGGGCTGCGGCGCGTCGTTCTGGTCACCCGTGAACCCCCCGGAGTCCGCCCTCACCAACAAGATTGTGGGGGCCTACCTGGCGGGCCTTAAGGGACTTTGAGTATCGCTTCGAAAGGGTGGTGGACACAAGTGGCCGAAGAGCAGGAAGGGGAGGGACGGGCCGACGCGACAAGCGCCGTCGCCGTCCTGGAAGAGGAGACCGAGAAGAACGACCGCATGATCCAAATGCGGATCGCGCTCGACTACCTGGCCGAGCTCATCGACCCCAAGCACAAGGACGCCTTTGTGCGCGCGGAGCGGAGCGCGCGCACGGTCGAGGAGATGAACCGGGTCCTCGAGCTTGCCAAGAAGTACATCGCGCAGAAGGTCCTCGTCGACATCTTGGACCTCAAGATCTGATTTCACCGCGTTGACGACGAATGACAATGGGAAAACAAGGGGATGGGGCGCATGCACCTGAGACAGATCAACATGGAGAACTTCAAGTCGTTCGGGCACAAGGTTTCGATCCCCTTTGATGACGGGTTCACGGCCGTCACGGGGCCGAACGGCTCGGGCAAGTCGAACATCTCGGACGCGATCCTCTTCGTCCTCGGGCCCCGCTCGGCCAAGGCGATCCGCGCGGGCAAGCTCTCGGACCTCATCTTCAACGGCGGAGGCACCGGAAAGCCCCCGTCGAAGTACTGCTGGGTCGAGCTCGTCTTCGACAACGCGGACCGGCTCATGCCGATCGAGACCGACGAGGTGCGCCTCCGGCGCCTCATCCGGATGTCGACGCAGAAGAAGGGCGAGTACAACTCGTACTTCTACATCAACGACCGCGCATCGTCGCTGAACGAGTTCGACGCGCTCCTTGCGCACGCGCGGATCTCCGCGGAGGGGTACAACCTCGTCCAGCAGGGGGACATCAACCGGATCACCGCGATGTCGAACCTCGAGCGCCGGCGCATCCTCGACGACATCGCGGGGATCACGCGCTTCGACGAGGACATCGACAGCGCGAACAAAAAGCGCGCGCAGGCCGAGGAGAACATGGGGCGCATCCAGCTCGTCCTCGAGGAGGTCAAGCGCAACATCGCGATCCTCGAGAAGGACAAGGACGCTGCCGCGAAATACAAGGACATCCAGGAGCGCCTCGCGCTGGCGCGCGCGCAGCTCGTGCACCTCGACGTGGAGGAGGCGCGCGACTTCGTCGAGCAGACGCGGCGAAAGGAGGAAACGTGCAAGGCGGACCTCGAGAAGTTCACGAAAGGGCTTGCCGACCTCAAGGGCGAGCTTGGCGGTGTGGTCGAGGAGTACGACGCGGCCGAAGCTGCGATCGCGGAGCTTGGCGGAGGCGCCTCGAAGGAGCGGCGCGCAAAGCTCGAGGGCCTCACGGTCGAGATTGCCAAGGCCGACCAGCGGGCCGAGAAGGCCAAGGAGTCGCTCGACGAGGCCAGGCAGCTGCGCAAGCAGCTCGGGGGCGAGCTCAAGAAGATGGAGCGCGACCTCCAGGCCGCGGAGAAGCAGCGGCAGGAGGCCGGCGCCGAGCGCGACCGCCTCACAAAGCAGCTTGAGGCCTCGCGGAAGGAGCTCGACGGGTGGCGGCAGAACGCCGCGCGCACCGACAAGGACGTCGCGGACCTCCAGCGCCTCGCGGCCCTCAAAGCCAAGGACCTGCAGGACGCGCAGAAGGAGCGCCACGAGATCGAACTCGAACTCGACCGCCTGAGCGAGCGCATCGGCCAGGGCGAGCTCTTGCTCAAGGAGCTCGACGAGAAGGTCAAGAGCCAGGACCTGCAGGCCGCGGACGCGCAGTTCCAGATCGCGGAGATCAAGAACGCCACGTCGGGCGCGAAGGGCACGCTCGAGAGGCTCCAGAAGCGCATGGCCGAGCTCAAGCGCGAGGAGAAGGAACTCGCGGAGGACCAGGTGAAGGCGGAGCGCGAGGTCACGCAGCTCGCCCGCGAGTTCGGAGCGATGCGCGCGGAGGCCGAGGCGCAGCTCGGGATCGAGCGCGGCTACGTCCGGTCGGTCACCGACGTGCTGCAGGCCAAGGGCCGCGGCGAGCTCAAGGGGATCCGGGGGACGGTCGCAGAGCTTGCCAAGGTCGACGGCAAGTACGAGCGGGCCCTCGAGACGGCCGCCGGCTCGAAGATGCAGGCGCTCGTCGTCGACGACGACGGGGCGGCCGCCGCTGCGATCAACCACCTCAAGAAGACAAAGTCAGGCCGCGCGATCTTCCTGCCTCTCAACAAGCTGCGCGTGACGCGCCCGCAGGGCAAGGCGCTCATGGTCGCGAAGGACCCGGACGTCGTGGGCTTCGCGATCGACCTCGTGAAGTTCGACGAGCGGTACGAGGCCGCCATGACTTTCACGTTCGGCGAGACGCTCGTCGTCAAGAACCTCGACGCGGCGCGCCGCCTCATGGGTGGCGTAAGGCTCGTGACGATGGACGGCGACCTCGTGGAGGCCGTCGGCGCCATGGTCGGCGGGACGCCGGTTCAGAGCAGCGTGAAGTTCGGGACTTCGGGGTCCTCGCCCCTCGACCAGGTCCGGGCGCGCCTTGAGGAGGCGACCGACCGGTCGAACAAACTCGCGGAGGGACTCAAGGACGCCCGCGCCGAGCTCATCAAGGTCGAGGACGAGCTGAGGCTCGCGGGGGGCACGACGGGGGACGCCCGCTCGAAGCTCGGGACGCTCGAGGGCGCGCGCGCCTCCGCGCAGAAGATCCTCGCGGGGCTCAAGGCCGAACGGGACGCGAGGGCCAAGACGGTTGCGGCCGACTCGAAGCGCCGCGGCGAGCTCGAGAAGGCGCTCAAGGCGCTTGGCGAGACGCTCGACGGCCTCGACAGGCAGCGCGAGGACGCCGCGAAGAAGGCCGTCAAGGCGGCGCCCAAGGAGGTCGCCCTGAAGATCCACACGTCGGAGAAGGACGTGAGCGACCTCTCGCAGGCCGCGACCGAGGCGAAGGGCCGCGCGGACACGCTGGAGACCCAGGTCGGCGTGCTGCGGGAGGGCCTTGCCAAGGCCGCCGAGGAGGCGCGCCGGATGGACGACAAGGCCAAGGCCGCGGAGGAGGAGATCGAGGAGGCGGCCGAGCAGTCCGAAGGCTGGCGCGGGGAGCGCGAGTCGCTCATGGCCGTAGACAAGAGTTCCCTGTCGAAACTCGAGGCCGCGCAGAGCAATCGCGACCGCCTTTACAAAGAGAAGACGGACCTTGCCAAAGATGTCGAGGGGCTCGAAGTCAAGCTCGAAACGACCCAGGAGCTTGTCGCCAGGCTCCAGGACGAGATCCGCACGGGGGACACGAGGCTCATCCAGGCGGAGGAGAACCTCAAGACGCTCGAGGTCAAGGTCAAGCTGCCCCTGCCGCCGCGCGACGAGGTCGCCTCGACCGTCGCCGCCTGCGAGAAGAAGATGAACGCGATGGGCGGGGTCAACCTGCGCGCGCTCACGGACTTCGACGGGGAGGTCGCCAGGCGCGACGCAATGGATTCGGAACTCAAGGACCTGCACGACCAGATGGAGGCGCTTGCCCAGACGGTCGAGGAGCTCAACAAGAAGAAGAAGTTCGGGCTCTTCAAGGTGTTCGACGCGATCAACGCGAACTTCAAGGACATCTATGCGGAGCTCTCGCAAGGGGGCTCGGCCGAGCTCATCCTCGAGAACCCCGAGGAGCCCTTCCAGGGCGGACTTGCGGTGCGTGCGCAGCCGAAGGGCAAGAAGGTCCTCCGGATCGAGTCGCTCTCGGGCGGCGAGAAGTCGCTCACCGCTCTCTCGCTGATCTTCTCGATCCAGCAGTTCCAGCCGTCGCCCTTCTACCTGCTCGACGAGGTCGACATGTTCCTCGACGCCGTGAATGCCGAAAGCGTGGCGCGGATGGTCAAGAAGAACTCCGCAACCGCGCAGTTCGTCATGATCTCGCTGCGCAAGGTGACGCTCGGCCACGCCGACCACCTTTACGGCGTGACGATGATGGGCAAGGGCGTCTCCGAAGTCATCGGCAATGTCTCGGTGGGCGCGCTCAAAGAAGACGTGAAAGCCGGCATCGTGCTGCAGGCCACCGCGCATTGAAATCGCGCGCGGCAGGGAGCGAGGAAGGGGGGACGCGGGATGGCACGCAAGGCGGCGGCGCGGGCACAGTCAAAGAGGGCGAAGGCGAAAGCCGAGGTCGGCGGCTCCCACGTGGGCGAGATCCGCGTGGCGGCCGCCGCGCGCTCGCCAACCGCGCCCGAGGTACGCTTAGTCGAGACGGAGCCTTCCCACGCGCCCTCCGAGGTCCTCCACGAGGAACCGGCCTCGCCAGGCGAGGAGCAGGCCGACGAGGAGGCGAGCGTGGAGGCGGCCCCCGAGCAGGGCGCACCCTCCGTGGGCACGCCGGCCGACCGGGCGCAGCTGGCGGAGGTGATGGCGCACCTCGTGTTCCACAAGTCGCTCATCCGCGAGGCCGACCAGGGCGCGAACGTCGAGCGGTACCTGGCGCTTGCCCGCGACATCCGCGAGGGCGTCCACGTGGCAATCGACGACCCGTACGACAAGTGCGTCGCGCTCGTCTTCGAGCTTGTGATCAACGAACGCATGAACCCCTGGGACATCGACCTCCGGCAGTTCTCGAAGCTCTACCTCTCGCGCGTGAAGGGCGTGGAGGACATCGACTTCATCACGGCCGGCAAACTCATGCTGATGGCCTGGTCCGTGCTCAAGGCCCAGACGGAGGAGGTGCTCGCGGCGATCGCGCGGATCGAGGAGCAGAGGCGCGCGGAACTCGAAGGCGCATCGGGCGCGGAGGCGGGCGTGATGGACCTCATCGACGCGAACCCCTGGATGTCGGCCGACGAGACGACGTACAACTTCACGAAGGCCGTGATCGAGGCCGACCCCCTCCACCTCGACGAGGCCGTGCACCCGCCGGGCGAGCGGCCGGTCACCCTCTACGACCTCATCTCGGCCTTCGAGGAGGCCAAGGAGGAGAGCGCGACTCGCGCGGTGCTCGAGGAGGAGCGCGCGAAGGCGCGCGCGGACCTCGAGCGGGCGCGAAAGGCGAAGGTCTCGGGTATGATGCACAACGAGAACCTCGAGGAGGAGATCGCGCAGACCTGGATGCGGATCCTCGAGCGGGTCCACCACGAGGAGTCGCCGGCGGCGAAGGTCAGGATGTCCGCGCTCCACGACGGCACGAAGGCGGACTTCCTGTCCGTGTTCGTCTCGTCGCTCTTCCTGTCTTTCAACCAGCGGGTCGTGCTCTTCCAAGAGCCCTTCCCGACGGGCGAGGTAATGCTCCAACTAACCCCCGAGGCGCAGAAGGGGAACTTGCCCGCCATGCCGCCGCCCCCGCAGGTGGGGGCCGCAGCGGCAGCGGCTGCCGCCGCGGCGGCCAAGAAGCCGCGCAAGGGGCGGCAGGCGGGCGCACCAACCGGCGCGGCAGCCTAGGGTCTTGGCGGCGCTTTCACGCGCACACGCACGCGCGAGTCCGCGGAGGGACTCGCGGGGGGCTCCGGCGCGCCCGCGTCCGCCTGGGGTAGCTCGGGCGCCCCGGCTGCCGCTTCGGCCTCGCGTTTCTGCTTGAGGACTTTCTTGAGCTGCTCGCGGGCGCCGCGGGCCGCCCGGTTGCGCTTGAGGCGACGGCGTAGAACGAGCGCCCCGAGGGCCCCGGCCCCGACCGCCCCCAGGATGAGCATCGTGCTGGGCTCGGGGAGCGCAGCGAGGATGTCTCCGCTGCGCACCACGAGCGTGAGCCTCACGGTCGTGAAGGCAGTCTGGGGTTGGCCCTGAGAGCGTACGTTGACCGTGAGTTCGTACACGTCCTCCTTCGCGTCGGAGGTGGCGTTGACCGTGAAGGTGGCGCTTGTCTGCGCGCCCGGGTCAACGGGAACGGTGATGGGTAGGCGGAGGTGGATGCCTTGGATGTCCAACCCCACTTTGTCCTCGACGTCGATCGTGAAGCTGTCGCGGCCGTTGCCGAGGTTGTCGAGGATGACCGAGACCGCGATCCCCTGAGGCCCCGTTGTGAGGTTCATCCGCGCATCGGCGATGTCCGCGCTGACCCCGTAGTACTGGGCGACGGTGACGGAAAGGCTGTCTGAGCAGGTGACCGCCGTGCCGGGCAGCCCCGGGACCGCGAGGAAGCTCGCGGTGACCGTGAGGGTCCCGCGCGTCGCCGCGTCTTCCATGGCGGGGACGACGAGGGTCGCGTTGAAGGGCACCTGCTCCACCGTGGAGACGTTTTCGGTGGCCGGCGAAACGGAGGCGGGCCAATCGGCGACGGTCGCCGACGCCTCGAGCGCGAGGTTCCGCGAGCCGGAGAGCGACCCGAGGTTCACATCGACCGTGCCGGCAAATGTCATGCTGTCGGAGACCGAGGACGTGGGGTGGGCGACGACTTGGTCGAGCGCGAGGTTTACCTGGCAGCTCGGAGGCGCCGGCGCAAGGGGCGCGGCCCCGGCAGGGAAAACCGCGGCCCCCGAGGCCAGGATGAAAAGGAGCGACGTGGCGGCCGCCCATCGGGTTTGGTGGTGCCGCGCACCCATGGCCCTTCTCCCTCACTTGGCGGGCGGCGCGCGGGGAGACGGGGGCGGAAGCGGGCGCCCGGGCTGCGCCACGCGTTGGGGACGCAAGGGCCGCGCGCCGGCCGCCCCCGGCAGGGGTGCCGGGCGCACCGCGCCGGGGGTCAACGGGCCCTTGTGCTTCTGGCGGGCGCGCTCGAGGGCGTCCGC
>DATEUP010000236.1:0-2886 GCA_035283065.1 Thermoplasmatota archaeon
GCAGGCCGAAGGCGCGCGGGAGAGCCTCGAATGGCTCTCGACCGAGAAGCTCCTCGAGCTTGTCGCCCACGACATCAACAACATGTGCCACGGCGCGCTCTCCTACATCGACCTCGCGCTCGACCCGAAGCTCCCGCCGGAGGCGCGCCAGAAGTTCCTCCTCACCGCCAAACAGCTTACGCACCGCGCCTCGCGCTTCACGCCCCACCTTCGCCAGCTCACGGAACTGCGCGTAACCAAGGTTGCGGGCGTGCCCGCCGAGCCCGTCAAGAAAGCCGCGGCAGACGCCCGGGCGAAGGCGGGCGAGCTCCACTTCGGCTCCGCGTTCGACCTCGAGCTTTCCGGCGAGGCGCTCGGCGCACGCCCGGTCGGCGGCAAGTTCTTCACATCGGCGCTCGCGCACCTCTTCGACAACGCCCTGCGCAACGGGCGGCCCGGCGAGCCCGTCAAGGTCCGCCTCGAGGCAGCGCGCCACGGCGCCGCGCTGCGGATCCGGGTGAGCGACAACGGGCGCGGCTTCCAGCACGGCGCCGACGTCCACGCGGGCCGGCGCTTCCAGACCCCGGGGTCCGTGTCGGGCGCGGGGCTCGGGCTCGCGTTCGTGCGGCTGCTCGCCGAGCGGGCCGGGGGTTCTTTTGTCGTGGAGAAGGCCCCGCCGGGGGCCGCCGCGGGCGCCGCGGTCGTCCTTGAACTTCCCGAGGCCGCCTTGCAGTGACCAAAGGTTATTCTCCGCCGGGGCCGATCGCGCGGGCGGTCGCCATGGACTTCCGCCTCAGCGACGAGGAGCAACTCTTCCAGCGCACGGTGAACGAGTTTGCCATGCGGGTCCTCGCGCCGCGCGCCCGCGAGGTCGACGAGAAAGAGGAGATCCCCGTCGAAGTGCTGAAGGAGATGGGGGCAATGGGGCTTTTGGGCATCACGATCCCGAAGGCCTACCAAGGCCCCGGGGGGACCGTGACCCAGGCGGCCCTTGCGGCGATTGAAATCGGCCGCGGGGACGTCTCGATGGCCACGGCCGTCTATTACCTCCTTTGCGCCGGCTGGTCGGCCGTGCTTGCCAAATACGGGACGGAGGAGTGCAAGACCCTCGTGCTCCCGCGAGTGGCGACCGGCGAGTGGTTCCTCGGGATTGCCACGACCGAAGCGGGCGGGGGCTCGGACCTCTCGAACATCAAGACGACCGCGCGCGTGGAGCAAGACCGCGTGGTCATCCGGGGCGAGAAGATGTTCATCTCCGGCGGCCTCGAGGCGCAGAAGCGCGGAGGCGGCCACCTCGTCCTCGCAAAACTCGACGAGTCGAAGGGCACCCGCGGGATGGCGTTCGTCTATGTCCCGATGGACGCGAGGGGGGTGAGCGCCTCGAAGTTCCAGAACATGGGGCGCATGGGGATCTCGACGTGCACCGTCGTCTACGACGATGTCGAGGTGCCGAGGAGCTTCGTCCTCGGCGAGCCCCTGAAGGGTTTCAACTACGCGATGGACGGCTTCTCCGTGGCGCGCATCCTCGTCTCGGCCGCCTGCATCGGCGCCGGCGAGCGCGGGATCGACATCGCCGTCGAGTACCTGCGCCAGCGCAGGGCCTTCGGCCAGCCGCTTGGCAAGTGGGAGGGCGTCCAGTTCGAGCTTGCCGACCTCTACGCGCGGCTCGACCAGGCCAAGCTCGAGGTCCTCAAGGCCGCGTGGATGCAGGACGAGAAGGCGAAGGGGAACCCGGTTGACGAGTCCGAGCTCTCGCGCACGGTCGCGATCGGCAAGCTCGTCGCGCCGCCCGTCGCCCTCGACATCTACCGCGCGGTCATGCAGTGGTACGGCGCGGCCGGCTACACGCGCGACTACGAGATCGAGATGGGGCTGCGCGGCGTCCTGTCGTACAACGTGGGCGCGGAGGGCGCGCTCCACATCATGCGGATTATCCTCGGCCGTGAGCTCCTCGGGCGCGACTTCGTGCCCTACAAGTGAGGCGGCCCCTCACTCATCGACCGCGGACCAGCCGGCGCCCGCGTCCTTGAAGACCGTGCCGAACCGCTCGGCCTCGCGCTTGAAAAGCGGGATGAGCTGCCCGTGGGTCTTCTGGAGGCGCTCGAATTTCGCGGTCCATTCGGAGAGGTCCTCCACGTTGATGCGCGTGCCCTTCGGCACCACGTTCTTCTTGAGGTCGTTCATGAAAAGGCCGAGCATCCGCCCGTGCGTCTTCACGCGCTTGCGCAAGTTCTCGTCAAAGGAGAACCCCATCGCCTTCCAGGTGAGCGCGAAGTAGTCCCACTGCTGGGCCTCGAGCGTCATCTCGCGCGTCATCTGCATGAGCCAAGTCACGGCCTCCGACGGTTCCACGACGGCGCCCTCGTCCGTGGAGCCCGCCGCGGTCGAAGAACTCTTCGGTGCGCGCGCGCTTGAGGCCGCCGAGAAGGCCCACGGCGGGCCTGGACGTCGGCGCGCGGGGCCGGAACAACCCCTTTATACCATCATCCGGTTGCCGCGAGGGCCGTAAAGGAGGCGCATCCGTGGCGAAGATTCTCGTCCTCATCAAGCAGGTCGTCGATGTCGCTCAGGTCCGTTTCGACGGCGGCAAGGCGCCGAATTTCGCCCAGATCCCCGCCAAGATGTCCGACGCGGACAAGAACGCCCTGGAGGCCGCCGTCCGCCTCAAGGAGAAAGCGCCGGGCAGCGAGGTCATAGTGCTCACGGTGGGGGGCGCGAAGGTCGGCGAGACCGTGAACGAGGCGCTCGCGATCGGCGGCGACCGCGCGTTCATCGTCGCGCAGCCCCACGATTTCCTGGACGCGCTTGCGACCTCCGAGCTCCTCGCGGCGGCGGCCCGCAAGATCGGGGGGGTCGACCTCGTCCTTTGCGGCGAGGCCTCGACTGACGCTTACCAGGGGCAGATCG
>DATEUP010000237.1:0-15842 GCA_035283065.1 Thermoplasmatota archaeon
GGCGCGCTCGAAGGTGATCGCGGACCTCGCCGGGGCCGGCATCGTGGTCCAAAATCTGCGGACGGTCGACCCCTCGCTCGAGGAAGTCTTCCTGCG
Organism: Thermoplasmatota archaeon; assembly: GCA_035283065.1. GTDB lineage: Archaea > Thermoplasmatota > DTKX01 > DTKX01 > DATEUP01 > DATEUP01. The sequence continues at coordinate 97 of DATEUP010000237.1, forward strand.
CTACACGGAGAGCTCAAGGGGGGCGGTGCGGTGAGAGAAGACGGCGCCTTCCTGCCCGACCTGCGCCAGGTGCGGACGATCGCGCTCAAGGAATTCATGGACAACGTCCGCGGCAAGTGGATCCTTGTCCTCTCCGCGCTCTTCGTCCTGCTTGCCCTCGTCGTCTCGGCCTACGGCGGAGTCGAGACCGGCCAGGGCGCGGGCATCCGGGGATTCCGCGCGACGAGCCTTGGGATCATGGGCCTCGTGTCGAGCTTCGTGCCGATCCTCGGGCTCATGGCAAGCTACGCGACGATCGCCGGGGAGCGGGAACAGGGCTCGCTCCAGCTCCTCCTCACGATGCCGGTGACGCGGGCGGAGGCTCTTCTCGGCAAGCTCGTCGGCCTTGGCGCCGTCCTTGCGGTGGCCATCCTCGTCGGGCTCGGCTCAGCGGGCGTCGTGATCGCGGTCTCGGCGGGGACCGAGGGCTGGGGAGCGTACCTTGCGCTCGTTGGGGCGACCTTGCTCCTCGCGTTCGCCTTCGTGAGCCTCGGCATCCTCTTCTCGTCGTTCGCCTCGAAGCGCAGCACCGCGATTGCCCTGGCGGTCTTCCTGTGGTTCTTCTTCACGATCATCTGGTCCCTCCTCGTCCTTGGCCTTGCGGCGGCCGCCGGCATCACGTTCAACCTCCAGGGCGGAGCCTTCTCGATGCCCGGATGGCTCTGGGCTCTGGACCTTGTAAACCCCGCCGAGGAAGTGGGCGCGCTCACGTCGGCCGCCTTCGGGATCACCGAGTTCATGGGCTTCGGGTTCGTCTACCCGGCCTGGGCCACGCCATTGTCGATGGCCGGCGCGCTCGCGCTTTGGGTGGCTCTGCCCCACCTGCTCGCCCAGCTTAGGCTCCGCCGCCTCGACCTCTAGGGGCCGGTGCCGGGCTCAAAGCCCCTTCATCGCCTTGTCGACCTCGGCGTTGCCGGGGTTCAGCTTCTTGGCCTCGGCGAGCGCCTTCTTTGCCTCGTCGTTCTTGCCGACCGACTTCAACGTGATCCCGAGGTTCAGCCACGCGAACTCGTTGTCCTTCTTGACCGCAAGCGAGTCTCGGTACGCCTTGGCGGCCTCCTCGAAGCGCTGGAGCTCGGCGAGAACGTTGCCGAGGTTGAACTGCGCCTCCGGGTACTGCTCGTTGATCTTCACGGCCTTCTCGAAGGCCTGGAGCGCCTCCTCCGCGCGCCCCGTCTGCTTCAGGGCCGCGCCGTAGTAGTTCCAGGCCTCCGCGTACCCCTCGTTCGCCTCGATCGCCTTCTCGTAGCAGTCGAGTGCGTCCTCGAAGCGCCGGAGCGAGGTGAGCGCGTTGCCCTTGTTCACCCATGCGTCGGCGAAGTCCGCCTTGATCTGGAGGGCCTTGTCGAAGGAGTCGAGGGCCTCGCCGAGCCGCCCGAGCGCCTGGAGGGCAAACCCGCGGGCGTTCCAGGACGCCTCGTGCTTCGCGTCGAGCTTCAGGGACTGGTCGTAGGAGCCGATCGCCTCCTTGAGCCGGTTCGCCTTCGCGAGCGCCGCCCCCCGGTAGTAGAACGCGTCGCGGTTGTCCGGGTTCTTCCGGATCATGTCGTCGTAGAGCTTGATCGCCTCGTTCACCTTGCCGCCGGCAAGCAGCGCGTTGGCTTTCGAAGAGACCGCGCCCGCGGCGTTGGGGTTGAGCGCGATCGCCTTGTCCAGCGCGGCGTCCGCGTCCGCCTGGCGGTTCAGTTTGGCAAGCGCCGAGCCCTTGTTCTGCCAGGCCTCGTAGTCGTTCGGGTTCGCCGCGATCGCCTTGTCCGAGGCCTCGACGGCCTCCTTGTAGCGCTTGAGGCTGAAAAGCGCGCCCGCCTTCTTCTTCCACGCGTCGGCGTTCTGCGCGTTGACCGCGATCGCCTTGTCGTAGGCCGCAAGGGCGGCCGTGTGGTCGTTCTTGAGCGCGAGGAGCGACCCCTTGTTCACCCAGGCCTCGTCGGACTCGCCGTTGAGCGCGATGGCCTTCTCGAAGCCCTCGAGCGAGGCCTTCTGGTCGTTGAGGTCATAGCGGTTGTAGCCGACCTGCATCCACGCCTCGAAGTAGTCGGGCTTGACCTTCACCGCGCGCTCGAGCCACTCGGTGGCCTCTTTCTTGCGGCCGAGCGACCGGAGCGCGACGCCCTTGTCGTACGGGGGCTGCGCGTTCTCGGGGTCGAGGTCCATGAGGCGGTCGTAGCAGGGCAGCGCGTCCTGCAGGCGGCCCGCCTCGTTGAGCGCAATCGCCTTGTTCTGCCAGGCGAGCACGTAGTCCGCGTTGATCCCGATCGCCTTGTCGAACGACTGGACCGCGTCGTCGACCTTGCCCTGGCCGAAGAGCGCGTTGCCGCGGTAGGTCCAGGCGATCTCGAGGTCGGGCTTCACGGCCACGGCCTTCGAGAGGGACGCGACGGCCTCGTCGAACCGCTGGAGCTGGTAGAGCAGGATGCCCTTGTTGCTCCAGGCCTCGAAGTCGTTCGGGTCGATCGCGTTGACCTTGTCGTAGCAGGCGACGGCCTCGTCGTACTGGCCGATCTGGTAGAGCGCGAAGCCCTTCTGCGACCAGGCGGCCGCCTGGTTGGGCTTGAGTTCGAGGGACTTCGTGTAGGACTCGGCCGACTCCTCGAAGCGGCCGGCGTTGCGGAGCGAAAGCCCGCGGGCGGCCCAGGCTTCCGCGAAGTCCTGGCGAAGGCCTAGCGCCTTGTCGAGCGACGCGATCGCGTCGTCCTGCCTGCCGAGCAGGTCGAGCGCCGTGCCCCTGCGGAACCACGCCTCGCTGTCCCTCGGCTCGATGGCGAGCGCGGCGTCGAAGGACTGGACGGCTTCCTCGAACTGGTCGAGCTCGGAGAGCAGCCGGCCCTTGGCCCGGTAGGCCTCGGCGTGTTTGGGGTCGAACTCCGTGGCCTTCGCGAATGCGTCGAGCGCGTGGGCCTTGTCGCCCTGCGCCTGGAGCGCGAGCCCGAGGTAGAACCAGGCGTCCGCGTGGCGCCCGTTGATACGCAGGGCCTCGCCCTGCGCCATCACGCAGTCCGCGTAGGCGTTCTTGAAAAAGTGCGCGCGCCCGAGCTCGAAAAACGCGTTGCTGTCCTCGCCTGCCAGCTTCGTAACGGCCGTCCAGGCCGGCACGGCCTCGTCCCATCGCTCGAGGTTCGTAAGCGCCCCGGCCCGCACGCGCTGGGCCTCCACGCTGTCGCCCTTGAGCTCGAGGGCCCTGGAGCCCGCCTCGGCGGCCTCCTTCCAGGCCTTGAGCTCGCGAAGCGCCAGGCCCTCCGTGAGCCACGCCTCGAAGAGCTTCGGGTCGGCCGTGCGCGCGGCCCGGGCCGCGTCGCGCGCGCCTTCGAACGACTTGGCCTCGAAAAGGAGGGCCGCCTTGAGCGCGAAGGCCTCCGCGCGCTTCTCGACGGCAAGCGCGCGGTCGAGGCTCCTCAGCGCGCCCTCGCGGTCCCCCATCGCCACGCGCGCGCGCGCCGCGCGGATGATCGAGTCCACGTCCTTCTTGTCGAGCGACGCGGCGCGGTCGAAGGCCTCGGCGGCCGCCGCGAAGTCCTTGAGATCGAAGAGCGCGCGCCCAAGCGCCCGGTGCGCCCCCACGAGCGCCGCGTCCGTGTCGATCGCCTTGCGAAGCGCGTCGACGGCTTCCTTCGGGCGGCCAAGCTCGGACTGCGCGAGCCCCCGCCCGAGCCACGCGGGCCCGTGGCCCGCGCTGAACGAGAGCGCCTTCTCGAAGTCTTGGAGGGCCTCGGCGGCCATCTTGCGAGCAAGGCGCACGTTCCCGCGGTCGACGAGGGCGTCGGGGTCCTGCGGCGCGATCGTGAGCGCCTGGGTGAACGAGCGGTCCGCGGCCTCGAGCGCCCCGGTCCCGGCCTCGAGGCTCCCCTTGAGGCTCCACGCCTCAAAGAGCGACCCGTTGATCTTGAGCGCGGCCTCGAGGTTCGAAAGGGCTTCGGCCACGGTCTTCGGGTCTTCGGCAAGCGCCTTCGCGCGCCCGACGAGCGCGTCGGCAAGCTGCGGGGAGATCCGGAGCGCCTGGTCGAACGCCACGATCGCACCCTTGCGGTCGCCCTTGGCAAAGAGGACGCGTCCCCGCTCGAGGTGGGCCGCGTCGAGGTCACCCTTCGCCTTGATCGCGGCGTCGAGCGCCTTCAGCGCGTCGTCGCTGCGCCCCAACTGGAAGAGCGACCGCCCCCGGCCCAGGAGAGCGAGGGCCGAAACCCGGTCGATCTTGAGCGCCTCGTCAAAGGCCGAAAGGGCATCCTGTGGCTGCCTGAGGTCGAGGAAGGCCTGCCCCAACTGGAGCCACGTGGGGACGGAACGCGGGTTGACCTCGAGGGCCTTGCGGAACGAGCCCGTGGCCGCCTCGAGCTTCTTCAGCGCCACAAGCGCCCCGCCGCGGCGCACCCAGGCGTCCTCCGCGGTCGCATCCTTCGCGACGATCCGGTCGAGGACCGCCACGGCTTCCTCGTAGCGCTTGAGCCGCAGGAGCGCGTCGGCTTTCTTCGAGAGCAGGAGGGGGATATCGGGGGTCGCCTTGAGCGCCTCGTCGTAGGCGGCAATGGCCTCGTCGAATTCGCCCTCCTCGAAGGCGAGGTCGCCCTTGGACACCCAGACCTCGCCGCGGGCGGGCGCGAGCTTCGAGGCCCTCGCGTAGGCCTCCTTGGCCTCGGCCTTGCGGCCCGCCCGGTTCAGCGACTCGGCCTTCGACGACCAGGCGTCGGCGAAGTCAGCCTTGAGCTCGATCGCCTTGTCGAAGGCGGCGACGGCCTCCTTGGGCTTGCCGAGCTTGTCCGCGCAGAGCCCCTTGAAGTACCACCCCTCGGGCGACTGCGCGTTGAGCGCGAGCGCCTGGTCGAAGTCCGCGAGCGCCTCCTTGAAGCGGCTCTGCGCGAACACGGCCTCGCCCTTCGCGCGCCACGCGTCCGAGAAGGCCTTGTCGACCTCGACGGCCCGCGCGAAGGCCCTCTCGGCGTCCTTGAAGGCCCCCATGGACCGGTGGATCTCGCCGAGCTCGAAGTAGAGCTTCGCGTCGGCCGACTGCACGCGGATCGCCCGGTTCATGGCCTCGACGGCGTCCGCGCTTCGCCCGAGCGTCTTCAGGGAGCGCGCCTTGAGGACGAAGGGCTCGGCGGTCGCGTCCCCGGCCTCGACGGCCGCGTCGAAGCACGCTGCGGCTTCCTCGTTTGCGCCGCGCGCCTGGAGGACGCGGCCCTTCGCGAGCCAGGCGACGGGGTTCTTCCGCTCGATCGCGATTGCCCGGTCGAAGCACTGGAGCGCGGTGTCGCCGTCGCCCTTCTCGACGAGCGCCTGCCCCTTGAACGTCCAAAGCTCGGCGTCGCCGGCTTCCCGCTGGAGCGCCTGGTCGTAGCAGGCCACGGCCTCGTCGACGCGCCGAAGCTCCGCGAGCGCGCGGCCCTTCCACTTCCAGGCGCGTGCGTTGCCCGCGTCGATCCGGATCGCCGCGTCGTAGGCCGCGATCGCGGAGGTCGGGTCCCCGGTCGCGTGGAGCGTGCGCCCTTTCTCGAACTGCGCCTGGGCGTTCTGTGGGTTGAGCTGGATCACCTTGTCGAAGGACGCGCCCGCCTGCTTCAGGCGCCCGAGCGCAGCGAGGACCGTGCCCTTCGAGAAGTGCCCCTCTTCGTTCGCGTCGTTCAGCTCGATGACCTTGTTGAAGCACTCCACGGCCTTTTCGAGGCGCCCCATCTTCTGGAGCGCTTTGCCTTTGCCGAGGTAGGCCTGGACGAAGTCCTCCTTGAGCTTGACCGCCGCGTCGTAGCAGGCGATCGAGGCTTCGAGGCGCCCCTGGTCGACAAGGACGTTGCCCTTCTCGAGGTGCGCGCGCTCGAAGTGGCCGTCGAGCGTAATCACCTTGTCGAAGGCGGCAACCGCCTCGTCGAGGCGCTTGAGCTTCTGGAGGGCGATCCCCCGGTTGAAGTGCGCCTCGGGGTTGTCCGGCGCAAAGGAGATTGCCCGCTCGAGGCACAGGAGCGCTTCGTCAAATCGGCCGAGCGCGTTTAGCGCCGCCCCCTTGTTGTTCCAGGCGTCGTCGTACTCGGCGGAGAGCTGGAGCGCCTTGTCAAAGCAACCGAGGGCCTCGGAGTGCCGGCCGAGCGCCGCCAGGGACTCGCCCTTGTAGTTCCACGCCTGCTCGAAGTCGCCGTCGAGCCTCAGCGCCGTGTCGAAGCACTGGAGGGCCTCCTGGTGCTTCTCCCGGTACGCGAGCGCGTACCCCTTGTTGTTCCAGGCCTTGACATTCCCGTCGTCGAGCTCGAGGACGTCGTCGTAGGCGTTGATCGCCTCATCGACCTGGTTCAGGTTGAAGAGCGCGTTCCCTTTGTTGTAGATCGCGCGGACATACGACGGGTCGATCTTGATCGCAGACTTGTAGCACTCGACGGCGTCCTGGATCTTGGCCTTGCCCTCGTCCGTGCGGCCTTGCGAGAAGAGCGAGTTGCCGGCCGCGTAGAGCGCGTTGCCTTTGTTGTTCCACGCCTGCTTGAAGGCGGGGTCGAGCTTCACCGCCTTCTCGTAGCAGGCGATCGCGTCCTCGACCTTCTGGAGGCTGTAGAGGGCGTTGCCTTTGTTGTTCCACGCCTTCTCGTAGGCCGGGTTGATCTCGATGGCGCGGTCGTAGCACTCGAGGGCCTCCTGGAAGCGCTTGAGGGACCCGAGCGCCGACCCCTTGTTGTACCAGGCCTTGTCGTACTGCGGGTTGATCGCGATCGCGCGGTCGAAGCACGAGATCGCCTCGTCGATCCGCTGCATGTTGTAGAGCGCGTTGCCCTTGTTGTTCCAGGCCTCCGCGTAGTTTTCCTTGATTTGGATCGCCTTGTCGTAGCACTCGAGCGCCTCGTCCATGCGACCCAGCGAGCCCAGGGCGAAGCCCCGGTTGTTCCACGCAACCTCGTACTGCGGGTTGATCCCGATGGCCTTCTCGTAGCAGGCGATCGCCTCGTCATAGCGACCCAGCGAGCCCAGCGCGAATCCCTTGTTGTTGTGGGCCTGCTCGTAGTCCGGCTTGATCCCGATGACCTTCTCGTAGCACTGGATCGCCTCCTCGTAGCGGTGGAGCTCGTCGAGCGCGTTGCCTTTGTTGTTCCAGTACTCCTCGCCGTAGGGCTTGATCTCGATGGCCTTGTCGAAGGCCGCCACGGCCTCCTCGAAGCGGCCGACGGCCTCGAGCGCGTTGCCCTTGTTGTTCCACGCCTCGTCGTAGTCGGGCTTCAGCGTGACGGACTTGTCGTAGAAAAGGAGGGCCTGGTCGATGAGCCCCGTGTCGCCCTTTGCGACGATCGTCGTGGGGCCCCCGTCGCCGGTCGTCTCGGCGTCGCGGGTCCGCTTGAGGATGTAGTAGACGTTCCCGATGCGGTTGAACGCCTCGGGCTCCCCGAGGAGGCGCCCGAAGTGCTTCTCGGCCTCGATGAGCTTCTTCGCGATGAGGTCGACGAGCTTGCGGTCGCCGCCGGTGAGCTTGAAGCGGGACTCCTTGTCGACGAGCGTGGGGACGCTCATCTGCGTGAGGATCGTGTTCATCTGGCTCGTGATCGACTTGAACTGCGCCTCGTCGAGGTCGGCGACGGCAATCGAGTCGATCTGCTGGAGCGCGTCGGAGCCGCCGACGAAAGAAACCTCATCGCCGTAGGCGACAGGGCCGACCCCGATGAGCTGGTCGGAGGTCGACTTCTTCGTCCGCTTGAGGGCCGCGCCGCCCCCGATGAGGGAGTCGCCCCCGATGAGGCCGCCCACGGCCGGCAGGGGTGAGCCGCACTTGCCGCAGACGCGCTCCCCCGGCCTCGAGGGGGTCTTGCATTTTGTGCAAAGCGCCACGGCGATCCCCTTACGCTCGAAACCCCGTTGTAATCGAGATGCTGGCTGACGGGAGAGAGTAATCGCAAGAGGGGAAAAATCGGTTATAACGCTTTGGGTCGCGCCATCGCGCGGCTGAAAACCGCGCGGCTGGAGGCCGCGCCCTCTCCTTGCGAAGCGGCGAGCCGCAGGTGGGCAAGGGCTTTGATGAGGGGCGCTCCATCCACCGCGCGGGAGGTTTGGGCCATGGACGACTCGTGGCCGGTCGGCGCGGCGGTCTCGATGGGCCGGCTCACCGTGCGGATTTTGGGCCGAGTGCGCTCGACGCAGGAAGACCTCTGGGCGAAGCGCCGGTGGGCGCAGGACGGCCTCGGGATCGCCGCGTCGTCGCAGACGGCGGGCGTCGGGCGCGGCGCCCGCCATTGGGCGTCACCCGAGGGCGGCGTCTACGTGTCGGTTCTCGCCGGGCGTGGCATGCTCGCGGCCGATTCGGATGTGCTGGGGCAGGCAGGGGCGCTCGCCGTGCTGCGCACGTCGGAGGAGGTCCTGAAGGGCGCAAAGCTCCACCTCAAGTGGCCGAACGACCTCGTCGTGCCCGGCCGCGGTCGGCGTTTCGGAAAGCTCGCGGGCGTCCTCGTGAGGACCGAGGCGGAGGGCGAGCGCCTCGCCCAAGGCCTCGTCGGGATCGGGCTCAATGTCCGGGTGGGCGTGGAGGGTTCCCGCATGAGCGCGGGCGTGGACGCACCGGCGAGCCTTGAGGGGCTTGCGGCGCGCTCCGGGCGCCCGTGGAACGCCCCCCGCATGAAGGTCCTTGAGTGGCTCGTCGGGTGGCTGGCGATCGAGCTGGAGAAGGCCCGCGCGGAGCCGGAGGCCGTCCGCCGGGAGTTCGCGCGCGAAATCGCCGGGGCCCCGCTTATCGCGCGCGTCGAAGGCCTCAAGGAAACCTTGCGCCCGCTCGGGGTCGAGCGCGGCGGCGCGCTCGTCGTGCGCCGTGCCTCGGGCGCGCGAGCGACGGTCTCGGTCGAGGACGCGGAGCGCCTCGTGTGGTCCATCAGGCCTACGGCCCCCGCGCGGCCGTCCACCCGGCCGTCGCGGGCCCTACCCGCTACCGCCCGGAAGCGCGGGGCGTCCGGGCGCCGGCCTCGATCCAGCTGCGCGCGAAGCGCCCGACGCGCACGCCGACGGAAATGAACAGGAACAGGAGGACGAACATCACGATCCATCGGCCGGTCACACCGACGTCCTGCCCGACGATCTGGTCGATGAGCCACACGGCGCCGTTGAAGGCGTAGGCGTAGATCAGGATCGAGGCCACGATCGAGAGCCCGAAGCCCAAAGCGCCCGCGAGGAAACCCACGGGGGGCCCTTCCTCGGAGGGCCAAATAAACCCGGCGGAGCCAGCGGGGGCCAGGACGTGGGCGTGAACTATATATCCAGGGCCCCGGTTGGGCCGCTTGCAGGCGCCAGTCTGGGCCACACCAGCAAGTCGATGAGCGGGACTCTACCCGCACTTTTCTTCTGTCGTGTTTCTTGACCTTGCGCCCGCAAAAGGAAGTAAACAGAATGGAACGAAGAGAGTATGGCGGAGGCGGTGGCCGTGGTGGCGACCGGAACCGCGGGTACAGCGGCGGACAGCGAAGCGGCGGCGGAGGCGGCTACAGTGGTGGCGGCGACCGCGGCGGCGGAGGCGGCGGACGGGACTCGGGCTACGACAGGCCGAGGAACCTCCCCGTGGAGGAAGGCAAGACCTACTCGATCAAGATCGAGGGGTTGGGGAAGGAAGGCGACGGGATTGGCCGCGTAAACGGCTTCGTCGTCATCGTCCCCGGCACGAAGCAGGGGCAGACGGTCAACGTCCGCATCACGAAGGTGGCCCGAAAGGTCGCCTTCGGCGAGGTCGCGGGCGATGCGCCGGCCCCATCCGGAGATTCGAAGGAAGAGGAATAGACGCCTCGCTTCGGGGAGCGCTTTGCGCGCGCCCCGTGGTTCTTCTCTTCCCCGCCGCCTCGTGCGGCGGGCCCAACTTTTTTCCCCTTGCCCCAAGAGCCGCGGCCCTGGCGCCCAGGCCCCTTTGGGGGCTCTAGCCGGAGAGGAGTTCCGCAAGGGTCCACTGGACCGTGTCGAGCGCATCGAGCCGCTGGCCGGTCTCCTCGGTCGTGGGGTTGCCGAGGATCTTCTCGATCCCCCTCCGCACGACTTCCTCCGGCCGCCCGCGGTCGGCCTTGAGCCACGGGTTTGGGAACTCGTCAAGGGAAAGGAGTTGCATCGACTTGCCGGTCGCAAACGCGATCGCGCCGTGGACCTCGCCGGAGTCCACAAGCGATTTGGCAAGCGCCACCGCGCGGTCCCGCTCGACCTTCGACATGTAGGGCTCGGCAGACTCGGTGGCCGGCATCCCCTCGGCGCGCGCCGTCTCGAACGCCCAGAGCGAGGAGTCGTAGAGGCGCGTGAGCATGTCGAAGGCCGCGTCGGCTTGGGCCACGGACACGTTGAGCAGCCCCCATGCGGACTCCGCGTAGGCGACGAGCTCCGCGTAGCCGAAGTCTTCGGCGGCGTTGCGAAACTGCGGGAAGAGAGACCGGAAACCCATGGGCCGCGAGCCCATCGCGAGGAGCGCGGTCATGGCCGTTGGAGCCGCCCCGCCGGCCACCGTCGGCGCGGGCGCCCGGTAGAGGAGCGTGAACCCCTTCAGCGTGTCCTCGGCAAACGCCCCTCGCGCGTCGCTCAGCATCCCCACGGAGTCCTCGAGGATGAACCCCGCGCGCAGCTTGAGGAGCTCGGGGTCGCGCGAGAGCGTGGCCGCGACCCGCTTGTAGCCGCGCACGAGTCCGTCGGGGTCGAAGATCACGATCGCGTCGACGATGTCCCAGAGGAGGTGGCCGCGCGCAAGTTCCTCGCGGCCGGCTTCCGTGTCGAGGAAGTCGCGGGGGTCGACGGTCATCAAGTCGGTCGAGATGTACATCACGTCGAGGACGACCCCGTCGCGCCAGAAGGCCGCGGGCGCGGGCGGCTCGCCCTCCACGACCACGTGGAGGTCGACGTCCGAGTCGTCGAGCGAGTCGCCGCGGGCGGCCGAGCCGTGGACGAAGGCGCCGATGACCGCCTCGTCCTGGGCCTGCAGGTCTTCGACGAACGAACGCGCAGCCGTAAGCTGGGGCGTGGAGCGGAAGGCGCCGGAGAGCGCGGCTTCGATTGCCGCGCGGGGGAACTCCTGCTTGGGCGCCATCGGAAGTACTCGCCAAAGAAGGCTGAGGATTCGGGATAAGGCTTGCGGAAAGATGGGGCCCTTCGCGTTCGCGCCCCTCACCGCGCGCTGCGGATCTCGTCAAGGGACGCGCGGTTCTCGAGCCCCGAGAGGTCGCCCTGCTCGCCGCCCACGACCGCCGCGCGGATCGCGCGGCGCAGGATCTTCGCGTTTCGGGTCTTCGGCAGCTCGCGCACGAAGCGCACCTGCGCGGGCCTAAACGCCTTGCCGAGGTCGCGCTCGACGAGCGCGACGATTTGGCCGCGCAGCGCGTCGGTGGGCTCGTTTGGCGGGCGCAGGATCGCAAAGACCCAGAGGGCCTCGCCCTTCACCTCGTCGGGAATCCCCACGGCGGCGCACTCGGCGACGGCGGGGTGCGAAGTGACGACCGACTCGACCTCCGAGGGGCCGAGCCGCTTGCCCGCGACCTTGATCGTGTCGTCGCTGCGGCCGTGGAGGAACCAGTAGCCGTCCTTGTCGACGCTTGCGAAGTCGCCGTGGAACCAGACGCCCTTGAAGCGCGACCAGTAGGCCTCGAGGTAGCGGTCCTGCGCTTCGAAGAGCCCGCGCGTCTGGGAGGGCCACGGGCGCCGGCACACGAGCTCGCCGACTTGGCCCCGGACGGGGCGGCCCTCCTCGTCGACGACGTCGACGGCCATGCCAAGGGCCGGGCCGCCGAGCGTGCAGGGTTTGAGCGGCATGATCGTGAGGGCGCTGAGGAAGCAGGCGGCGACCTCCGTGCCGCCCGAGAGGTTGATGATCGGCACCCGCGAGCGGCCGACCTTCTCGAAGCACCACATCCACGGGACGGGGTTCCAGGTCTCGCCGGTCGAGCCAATCGCGCGAAGCGAGGAGAGGTCATGGGCCTCGACGGGCGCGTCGCCGGACTTCATGAGCGCGCGGATAAGCGTGGGGGAGAGGCCGAGGAACGAGACCTTGTGGCGTTCGACGAGCGCCCAGAGGCGGTCGGGACCCGGGTAGTCGACCGCCCCGTCAAAGAGGAGGACCGTCCCCCCGAGGGCGAGCGTGCCGACGACCTCCCAGGGCCCCATGATCCACCCCATGTCGGTGACCCAGTGGAGCACGTCGCCCGCGTGGAAGTCGCCCTGGTGGAGGACTTCCTCGGCGATCTTCACGAGGAACCCCCCGTGCACATGGACGGCCCCCTTGGGCTTGCCCGTTGTGCCGGAAGTGTAGATAATCATGAACGGGTGCTCGGAATCCACGGCCACGGCCTCGAACGACGCCTCGAACGGGCAGAGCGCGACCTTCCAGTCGAGGTCGTGTTTCGGTTCCCACGGGACCTCGCAGCCCTCGAGCCGGAGCACGACCGTGTGGCGGAGCGACGGGGAGAGCGCGCGCGCCGCGTCGGCGGTCTTCTTCATCTCGACGAGCGCGCCGCGCCGCCTGAAGCCGTCGGCAGTGAAGAGGACCTTCGCGCGGCAGTCGTTGAGGCGCTTGGCGACCGCGTCAGCGCCGTAGCCGGAAAAGAGCGGGATGAAGACGGCGCCGACCTTTGCGATCGCCACAACGGCGGCGACCGCTTCCGGGACCATCGGCATGTAGACGCCGACGGCGTCCCCCGGGCCGACTTGGAGGCCGCGCAGGAGCCTGCAGAGCCGGTTCGCCTCGTCGGCGAGGTCCTCGTAGGTCCACCGGCCCGCGCGGCCGTCCTCCCGCTCGAAGAGGACCGCGGGCTTTGCCCCGGCGCCCGCCCGGATCCACCGGTCGAGGAGGTTGTGCCCCAGGTTCAGGCGCCCGCCCGTAAACCAGCGCGGCCACTCGGGTCCCTTCGAGTCATCGAGGACCTTCGTGTACGGGACCGACCATTCGATTCCAAGGTCCTTCTCAACTGCGCCCCAGAACCACTCGGGGTCGCTTGCCGCGCGTTGGACGAGCTCTTCGTAGGACGAGACGCCGTGCGCGCGGCAAAACGCAAGGACGTTCGAGCGGTCAAGGGTCTCGCGCGAGGGCTGGTAAGGGGCGCCGTGGACCTCGCCTTTCGAGAGCCGCGGACAAGCGACAGGCTCCAGGATATCCCCCCTCAAGTGGCGCACGATCGCCGTCGGGGTGTAAAGACCGTTTCTGCGCGCGGGGGCGGCGGGTGCCTGCGCCGGAGTTCCCCCGCGCAGCCTCTTGTAGTCGCGCTCCGATCGCGGGTTGATGGCGCGCCCCGTGAAGAGCAAGGGGTTCGACACCCTCACGCCGCTCGAGGTTGCCAGGCGCCGCTTCCTGCGCCTCGTCCCCCAAGGCCCCCTCGGTTCCGTGCTGTGCCGGCCCGAGAAGGCGTTGGGGCGCGTCCTTGCAGGACCGCTACGGGCCCCGCGCAACGTGCCGCCGTTCGACCGGGCCGCAATGGATGGGTTCGCCGTGCGCGCGGTCGACACTTTTGGCGCTTCGGCGACAAATCCCCTGCCCCTCAAGCTGCGCGGGGACGCGGCGCCGGGCAGGCGGCCCGCTCTCAAGGTGGCCGCGGGCGGGTGCATGCGGATCGCCACCGGGGCGCCCTTGCCCTACGGGGCAAACGCGGTGGCGATGCTTGAGCACTGCCGGGAGCGGGCGGCGGGCCTCGTGGAGGTCGAAAGCGCCCTCACGCCGTGGGAGAATGTCTCGCGCGTTGGCGAGGACGTGCGCAGGGGGGACTTCCTCCTTGCCTCTGGCGAGCGCCTCGGGCCCGCGGACATCGCGCTTGCCTGCGCGCTCGGCCTCGAGCGCCTCGATGTGGCGAGGGCCCCTCGAGTGGGCGTCCTTTCATCGGGGGACGAACTGCGTGCCCCGGGCTCGCGGCTGAAGGAGGGCGAGATCTACGACGCGAACCGCCCGGGCGTGCTCGCCGCGCTCCGCGAGGAAGGCGCGGTAGGGGTCGACCTCGGCATCGCGCGCGACGAGGAGGGCGCGCTGCGCGCGCGAATCGTGAAAGGCCTTTCGCGCTGCGACGCCCTCGTGGTCTCGGGCGGCACCTCCGTTGGGCCGCGCGACCTCGTCCCCGAGGTCGTCTCGAGCCTTGGAGGCCCGGGCCTCGTGGTCCACGGCGTGGCGATGCGGCCGGGGTACCCGGTGGGGCTTGGAGCCGTGAGGAAAAAGCCCGTCGTGCTCCTGCCGGGCTCCCCCGTGGCGGCACTCCTCAACGTCGACGCGTTCGTGCTGCCTGCCGTTAGGCGGATGCTTGGCGAGAATGAAGCGGCGCTGCCGCGCGGCGCGACCGTGCGCGCGCGAGCCTTGCGGCGCATCACCGGCGCGCCGGGGCTCACCACCTTTGCGCGCGTCGTCCTGCGGGACTCGAAGGACGGGTTTGCGGCGGAGCCCCTGCGCGTCTCGGGGTCAGGCATCCTCTCGTCCCTCGTGCGTGGGTCGGGGCTTGTGGTGATCCCGGCGTCGAAGGAGGGCGTCGAGTCCGGCGAAGAGGTCGAAGTGCGGCTGCTTCGGCCCCTTCCGGTTCGGGGCGCGCGCAGGGCGCGTTGAGGGTGAACGCGGTTGGAGCGGCCTGACCTTATCCTGTGCACGGACGGCGGGGCGAGCCCGAACCCGGGGCCCGGCGCCTTGGGCGTCGTCTTGTGCGCCTCGGACGGCACGGTGCTTCGTGCCTTCGGCCGGTACCTCGGGAAGACCACGAACAACCGCGCGGAGTACCGCGCAGTGATCGCCGCGCTCCTGGCGGCAGCCCGGCGCACGGGCGGTTGGGTCGAGGTGCGCTCCGACAGCGTGCTCCTCGTCCGCCAGCTCGAGGGCTCCTACAAGACGCGCGACGGCGACCTCTCCCTGCTGCGGGCGGAGGTCGTGAAGCTTGCCGGGCGGTTTGCGCGCGTGACCTTCGTGCACCGGCCGCGTGAGGACCCCTGCCTGGGCCTCGCCGACGCCGAGGTGCGAAAGGCTCGCTCGCGCGCCCTTGGGAAGGGGCGGGCTTGAGCCTTCGCGCTCCGTCGATCAAAGATCCGACCCAACTTGCTATTTTACCCCGCGGCGATCGAGGCCCGATGGGCGCAGCGCACAAGGCGCATGGCGAGGACGAAGGCCGCGTCGTCTTCCGGGACCTCGCGCCCGTCGAGGAAGCGCGCGCGCGGTGGTACGCGGCTTTCACGCCACGCCCCCTGCCTGCCGTGGAAATCGACCTCGGCGACGCGCTCGCGCTTGTGGCCGCTTCCGACGTCGTTTCGGGCGTCGATGTGCCCCCCTTCGACCGCGCGGTGATGGACGGCTTCGCGGTCGTTGCGTCCGACACCTTCGGCGCCGACGAGGCGAACCCCCGCAGGCTCCGCCTCGCCGGCCGCGCGCTTGCCGGCGAGGCCGGTGAAGCCACGGTGGGCCCCGGCCGGGTTGTCGAGATTGCGACGGGCGCCGTCGTGCCCAAGGGCGCCAACGCGGTCGCGATGGTCGAGTACACGAGGGTCGAAGGCAACGCTGTCGACATCTACCGTGCCGTGAGCCCCGGGGAAAACGTGTTCGGCGCGGGCGCCGACGTGATGGCTGGCGAGACCGTCGTCCGCCGGGGCACCGCGCTCACTCCTCGCGAGATCGGCGTCCTTGCCGCCATCGGGCGCAAGAGCGTCCCCGTCCACCCGCGCCCCCGCGTGGCCGTCCTCTCGACGGGCAATGAGCTTTCCCCCTCGGGCGAGCGGTTGAAGCCCGGCAAGATCTTCGACATCAACGCGCACTCGATTGCGGCGGCCGTGCGCGAAGCCGGCGGCGCGCCCGTCAT
>DATEUP010000238.1:0-4300 GCA_035283065.1 Thermoplasmatota archaeon
CGAATCCGCCGAGCTCAACGGCGGCATTCCCTCGATCACGATCCCTTCGCTAACGTTCCGCGCAGGGGGCAAAAAGACGCGCTTCGGGATGATGAGCAGCTTCTGGAAGAAGGACCAGGCCTCGATTGCCAACGCGAAGGAACTCCTGCGAGTCACGCTGGGCGCCAAGGCCGAGTTCAAGAAGGTATAGGGCGGCCCGAGCCATCATAACGGGCCGGGGCGCTTTGGGCGGCGTGCCCGCGATCCTCGCGCCCCTCGCCTACCCAATCTTCCGCCGGTTCTTCGCGGGGCAGGTCGTCTCGAAGGCCGGCGACACGCTGTTTTGGGTGGCCCTGCCTTGGCAGGTCATCCTGCTCGGCGGCGGCGCTCCCGAGATCGGCGCGGTCCTCACGGCCGCGCTCGTCGCGCAGGTCGTCTTCTCGGTCATCGGCGGCGTCCTCGTCGACCGGTGGCCCCGCAAGCGCGTCGTCGTCGCATCCGACGTGCTGCAGGGCCTCGTCGTCGCCGTGGCCGGCCTGCTTGCGCTCGCGGGCTCCCTCACGCTTCCAGGGCTTGTTGCGCTGGCGGCCCTCTTTGGTGCCTTCCAGGCAATCGCCTTCCCGGCAACCGGTGCATTCCTGCCCGACACGGTGCCCAAAGAGGTCCTTGGAGCGGCCAACTCCCTCTTCCAGGGGACGACCATTGCAAGCTCGACAATCGGTGCCCTTGCCGGCGGCCTCCTCCTTGCTTGGTGGGGCCCGTGGAGCGCGTTCTTCGCGAACGCCCTCACCTTCGCGGTCAGTGCCCCGCTGCTCGCCTCGATCCGGATGGCGCCCCGCACCGCACCGCGAGGACCGCCAAGAAGCGTCCTTGCCGAGGCGCGCGCCGGCTGGCGCTATGTGGCCGCCACCCCATGGCTCTGGATCGGCATTGCCCTCTTTGCCCTCTTCAATGCGGCCGAAGCCTCCCCACGCACCGTCCTCCTTCCAGTCCTTGTCGGCGTCGAGCTCGGGGGCGGGGCGATCGCGTTCGGCGTGGTCGGGGCCACCTTGCGCGCGGGGACCCTGGTCGGCAGCTTCCTGCCGGGCCTCCTTCCGCCCTTCAAGCGCCCCGGCCTTTCGGGTTACGCGACGGTGTCGCTGGTCGGCTTCCTCATCGTCGGCGTCGCCCTGTCCACGACCGTGTGGCAGGTCGCGGCCCTGTACTTCGGCCAAGGCCTCTGCTTCGGCGTCTTCGGGGTCATCTGGAGCACAAGCATCGGGTCGTTCGTCGACGAGCGCATGCGCGGCCGCGTCATCTCGATCGACATGCTCGGGAGCCTCTCGCTCATGCCCGTCACCGCCGCGCTTGTCGGGGGCGTCTCCCTCGTCGTGGGCCTCCGCCCGATCTTCCTGGCCGGCGGCCTCATCGTCCTTGCAATCGCGGGTGTCGGGCTCGCGTCCCGCCGCGCGCGCACCTTCGGCCCTGCAACCCTGGCCGGATCAAGTCCCGACGGGCCGGCATGAGGGTCTGAGAGATTCGTGATTTCCCTCAAGCAAGGGCTTTGTACCCCTTCGCGCCCTCGAAGCGCGGGCCTTTGAAGGGCTCACGAAGGATAGATATCGGTGCCGCTGGATCGACAGACCATGGACGGGTGGCCCGAGGGGTTCACCGAGAAGGACGCCGCGAACCTGCGGGCCTTCGCCAAGAACGCCGACTGGGTCATCGACCACCCCGAGGAGATCGAGCCCTATGTGGGCAAGGTCATCGTCGTGATCGACCAGAAGATCGTGGCGGTCGGGACGAATTCCCTCGAGCTCCGACGCGCTTTTGTCGATCGGCAAGACGCCTACATCCGCTTCGTGGCGCCCTACCGGCGGCCCCGGATGTGGCGCCTTGGGCCGGCTTCAGCTTCGATATGACAGGCAACGGCTCGCGTTTCTTGCGCTCGTCAGCATCGAGCTGACGCCGGGCCGATGGACTGCGGTTGAGTTGCTCGTCGATTCCGGGTCGAACACGAGCGGAGTGACCGCCCCGGTCGCATCCGCCAACGGCGTCGCCCTGAGCCGGCTCCCATGGGGCGACCTGTCCGTTGTGGGAGGCCTTTCGACGCAGCCCTTCCTCGCCGAAGCACGAGCGGCGCTTCACGGGGATCCCGGGGCCGGGGTGCGACTTCGCCCTCTTTGGGTCCTTGCCGAATCCCAATATCCGCTTGACGAAGCGGACGAAGGCGGCATCCTCGGCCTGGACGCGCTCGATGCCTATGGCGCCCGCCTCATCCTCGACCTTCGGGCTGGCCGGGGGTTGATCGAATGGTGAAGGCCAAGCGCGTCCGCGAACGTCCCGCCCCGCGTGGTGGCCCATCCAGATCGACCATCTGGGGATTTGGGCCGCCGCCCCGCGCCCCTCTTTCCACGCGAAACCGCCTCTCCGGCCCTCGACCCGCCAGGATTCCCCCGCGTGGAAAAGTCTTATATCTGACCCAGGGGCCATACGCGGCTCGGCGGGATGGGATGCAGAGACTCGCCAGTCACCCAGCGGGAGCGCCAGCTCCCACCATAGTCGTGCCTGTCCTGGGGGAGGTCCTAACGGATCCCCTCCAGGCCTTCCGCGACCACCTCAGTGGCAACAAGGCATCGCCCCACACGGTGCAGATGTACTGCTGCCACGCCAAGGGACTGCTGACTTGGGCCAAGCGCGCGCCAGAGGAGATCTCCCCCGGCGACCTTGAGCACTACAAGCGGTACCTCGCGGTGGACCGGGAGTATTCGAAAAACTCGCTCTACGGGGCGGTGAAGGCCATCCAGGCCTTCTACCGGTTCCTGGGGCTCGCCAACGCCGAGGGGCTCAAACCTCCGCGCCGGGGTGAGCCGATCCCGAAGTACCTCTCGATCGAGGAGACGGCGCGGCTCCTCCAAGCCGCCGAGAAGCACCCCCGCAACTTCGCGATCCTCGTGACCCTCGGGTACACGGGGCTCCGCGTCTCCGAAGCCTGCGCCCTCGACCTCGAGGACGTCGAGTTCCAGACCCGCACGCTCACGGTGCGCCACGGGAAGGGCGACAAGGCACGCATCGTGCCGGTCGACGAGAAGTGCCTCCACGCGATGACCGCCTACCTCGACAAGGTCGGCGCGGTGCCGGGGGGCCCGCTCTTCCGCTCCTCGCGGGGCCAGCGGCTCTACCCGCGCGCGATCCAGCGGATGATCAAGACCTACGCGCGGCGCGCGGGGATCCAGCGGACGGTGACGCCGCACATCCTGCGGCACACCTTCGCGACGACCCTTCTTGCAAACGGCGCGGACATCCGGATCATCCAGAAGCTCCTCGGGCACCGGTCGATCGCGACGACGCAGATCTACACGCATGTCGACGACCGGTTGCTCCGGCAAGCCTTCGATTCCTCGAAGCCGAGCTACTAAGGATGGGGTGAGCCACACGACGGTATCGGGCGGTTGGATGCGGAAGACGACGGGGCAGCAGCCGGTCTCCTATTGGGTCCGGGTGCTCCACGAGCAGGTTGAACGCGAGCGGCAGGAGCGCGAGGCGCGCGAGAGCGAGCTGGACGCGGAGGACACGTCGTAGCCTGCCACCGACGAGGAAATTCCGCAACATTCATCTGGCTTTGCCTGGCTCGCGCCGCTGGAGGCGGCGGCACGCCCGAAGAGGTCCCAGAAGGCAAGTCCCGCGGCGCAAGGATGCGCAAGCGCGAGCTTGAGCGTGTGCGCCGCGTGAGGCGCCAGCATGTCGCGTTGGTCGGCGCCGTTGCGGCGGTGGCCGTCGTGGCGATTCTCCTCTTTAGCATGTACAAGCCCCCGGCGCCCATCACATGCGGGGCGCACGACGTCTGCGGACCCGATCCCATGCACATCCACTCGCGCCTCTTCTTCTACCGGGATTCGACCCCCGTGGAGGTGCCGGCCAACATCGGCGTCGAGGGCGGCTACTACGTGGACCACACGCTCGACCAGTACCTCGACCTGCGAGAAGGGCAGCAGGGCAAGCTGGCGCCACTCCACACGCACGATGTCTCCGGGTACATCCATGTTGAGGCCCGCGTGACGCGCGCCTTCACGCTAGGCGAATTCTTCGACATCTGGGACCAGCCCCTTGGCCCCTCGAGGACATGGACCTTCGTCGCGGACGCCCAGCACCAGATTACCCTAACCGTTGACGGCGCTGCGAGCTCGGCCTGGAGCGAGCTCGTCCTTCAAGACAACCAGCAGATCGTGATTCGGTACACGACCATCTAGGCGCCAGGCGGCCCCCGTAAACGCGCGGGAAATCGTAAGGTTGAATGCCGGGCTCTTTGTCCGCCTTCCCGATGGTAGCGGCAGGGCCGCGC
>DATEUP010000239.1:0-12520 GCA_035283065.1 Thermoplasmatota archaeon
CGTCTCGGGCGGAGCCCGCGCGGGCGCCTCTCGGGCAAAGCGCCCGAAGAAGCCGCCGCCTTTCGCCTCGCCCCTGCTTGGCTCCGCCTGCGCTTGCGCGCCGAGCGGCATCCCAAGGGCCGCCGAGGGCATCTCGCCGGCCCCCGCGCGCTCCGAGCGCCGCGCCAGGGCCTTCACTTCGCGGCGCACGTGGAGGAGGTACTCGGTCACGAAGAACATGTTGAAGAGCAGGAGGCCGCCCAGCACGACGAGCGGGTCGAGCTTCTGGATCTCCCAGGTGAGCGTGTAGTCGACGTCCGCGTCTGTCCTGTTAAGGAGCCTCGCGCTGTCGGCAATGTTCACGGAAATCCGGTAGCGCACGGGGCCCCCGTGGCTCCCCGTGAGCGTCACGTCCCGGCCCTCGCCCTTTCCGCCCGAGATCCCCAGGAAGTCGCCGGCGGAGGCGAACCCCGAGTTGTTCGTGACCACGATGTTGCGCGTGTTCAGCGCCACGATGAGGACGGTCACATCGTAGGGGGTGCGCGAGTCCACGCTCACATGGACCTTGATCCACGAGAGCGACGGCGCGCTCTCCGTGTCCCACGGGGCCGTCACGACTCCCGCGTTCTTGTGGACCGTCGTGACCTCCGCGGCCCCCGCGTACTGCCCCGCAATCCCCCCGATCGCCGGCCAGAGCCCCGAGAGGAGCCCCCAGAACGCGAGGACGAGGAGCGCACTGCGGAAGATGTCCCCAAAGACTTCCGAGTCCAGCTTGACCAGCGGCCCTACCCCGTCCGTTTTGAACGGCTTGCGCGTATATGAAGGCTATAGGAATTCACGCGGGAAGGCACCGCCCCTACCGCTTCTTCGACTTCTCCAGGAGCGAAGCAAGGTCGCGCGAGAGCGCGTCCCTGCCCGCCTTTGGCGCCTCGCCCCCCGCGGCGATCTCGCCCTGCGACGCTTTCGAAGGCGCCTTCTTCGGCGTCCGCCCGAGCGAGGCCGCGATGATCGCGTCGAGGTCCGTGAGGTCCTTCGACCGCTCCTGCCGCTCGGCCTGGCGCACCTGCGCGGCCTTCGGCGGCGGCGGCGATGGAGGGGTGAGCCACTGCCCGGGCCTGCCGTCCTTCGGCGCGCGCGAGGCGGCAAAACTCGTCTCCTCCTCCTCCTCCGGGAGCGCCTCGACGGTTGCGGCCTTCGACGCCGCGGCCTTCGGCGGCGGGGCCGGCGCGGCCGCGCTCGCCAGGCGGCCGGCCCGCGGCTGCGCGCCGGCCCTTGCGGGCGGCGGGGGCGGAGCTGGGCGCGCCGCGGGCGCAACCTCCCCCTTAGCCTCCTCAAACACTGGCACCTCTTCGACCGGCGATGCGCTGTGCGCCTCGACCTCCTCAAAGGTCTCGACCGGCGCCTCCGGCGCAACCTCCTCGAAGGCCTCAACCGCCGCCTGTGGATTAGCCACCTCCTCGATGCCCTCCGCTTCGTACTCCTTCAGCGGCTTGATCGGCGCGAACTCGCCCACCCCCGACGCGGCCTCGAAGTCCTCCGCCTCCTGCCACTCCCCCTCAGCCTCCTCCGCAAAGACCTCCGCGAACTCCCCCTCGTCCACCGCCTCCACGGTCGGGCCCGCGGGCCGCTCCCGCGCCTTCCCCTCGCCCGAAGGCGTGTGCGCCTCCAGCAGCGACTCGAACGGGATGTACACCGGCAGCGCCGGCAGCGGCGCGTCGGGGTTCCTCACATCGATCTGCGCGCGCGGCAGCGACCGTGCCATGAATTCCACGGACATGAGCACGAGCCGCACGGTGCGCGACCACTTTCGCGCCTCGTCTACAAACTGCGCGTACTCCTCCGGCGACATCACCGCCTGGTTCGCCACAAGCGCCCGCTGGACGCGCCTGAACCCCACGGAGGCCCGCGCGAGGTCCTGCGAGAGCGACTCGGCGGCCGTGGCAAGCTGCCCCGCGACCCCGTACGTGGGGGGCGCCACGCGCGTGAGGTGCGTCCTCAACGTGTCCTGCCCCAGCCTCTCCGTGAACTGCTGCCAGTAGCGCAGGTCCCGGTCGGGCGCCATCCCCTTGGAGAGCTGCTTTTCCAACTCCTTGGCCGCTTGGTCTGCCCTTGCAAACCACGAGGTCACCAGGAAGTAGCGCTCGCCGTACTTGCGCACCCGGCTCCTCTGGACCTTCCGGACGATCCCCGTCTTGTCGTCCTCGATGATGAACCCGACAACCCGGCCTCCGCCCTGCGGGATCGTCTCCCGGATCGTCCCCACCGGCTCGATCTGGTCCACGAACCACACGCGCTGTCCGACCATCGAGACGACTTCGTCTTCCTCGTCGGCGAGCTTGCGCCTCGACCGCCCTTGGGGAGCGCTCATCGCCGACCTTTCTCCAGCGCCCGCTCGATGGCCTGGCCGCGCTATAAATACCCGTTGCCGACGCCCCCGGAGCGCTTCATTCGGGCGCGCCGCCGCGGGGGTGCGAGGGCGCAAGGCCTTTCCCCCCTCGCCCCTTCCTTCCTCCCGCCAAGTGATGAGAAGAGGGTCAGCCGAGGCCTTCCGCCCGTGAACGCAAGCCTTCTCTGATGGCCCGCCTTCCCCAGCCGCGCGGATGTGGGCTTTTTATCCGCTAACTCCCGTCGGGCACCCTGCAAGCCCCGCACGCCCCCACGAGGTGACCGCGTCTGAAACTCAAGTGCTGGCACTGCGAAACCGTGAACGAGGTCGACAACGAGAAGCTCCCCCAACCGATCCGGGAGCTCCTCCGCGAGCTTGGCAAGCGCGTCGAGCGCCCCGTCACCGGCGACTTTAGGTGCCTGGCCTGCGGGCGCAAGAACCACTTCGAGTTCTTCGGCACCGAGGCGACCGGCGAGCCCATCATCGACATCCGATAGCCCTTCCCTTGCCTTAGCAAACCTTTATGCGAATTTAGCCCGCCTCTCGGAGCGGCCTTCCCCTTGCGCGATAACCACGACGGCCACCTTTCGGAAAACGTCGAGATGTACCTCAAGACGATCCTCCTGCTCGAGCACGACACGCAGGCGCCCTCGAAGACCGGCGACATCTCGAAGGAGCTCAAGGTCTCGCCGGCCGCCGTGACCGAGATGCTCGAGCGCCTCCAGGAGGAGGGGCTCGTCCGCCACGAGAAGTACAAGGGCACGAAGCTCACGCGCGAAGGCGCGCGCCGCGCCCGCGCCGTCATGCGCAAGCACTGCGTCATGGAGCGCTTCCTCGTCGACACCCTCGAGATGCGCGACGTGGACTTCCACGACCAGGCCTGCAAGCTCGAGCACGTGGTCTCCGACGAGATGGCGCTGCGGATGACGCGGCTTGCCAAGATCCGCCCGGAGTGCCCCGACTGCTACGACCGCAAGGCGAAGCACTGCAGCAAGCTGACGGTCTAGCGCACGCGGCTCAAGGCGGCGCGCCTCCCGCCTCGCCGAAGGCCTGCGAGACCTCCGGCAGCGGCTCGCGGACATTCAGCACCCAGAGGTACTCGAGGAAGCTCGAGAGCGGGTAGCCGTCCGCCCATCGCATGATCCGCGCGCCCTTTGGGGTGCGCTCGATCGGCGGCACCTTGCTCATGAGGAGCCTTGCGAAGGTCCCGTGCGATTCGCTAAGCCACCAAAGGTCCCCGCCTGCGTCCCCGAGCGGCACGGCGAAGATCCGCCACGGGTCGTCCCTCGCGCCTTTCAGCCGGTACGCGTAGAACGGCAGGAGGTGCGAGGCCGCGCACTCCTCGACCATCGCCTGCGCCTGGACCTCGGCCTTGCCGCTCGACGAGGAGAACCGGAAGACGTCCGACCCCGACGACTTCACCTCGACAGGGAACGAGAAGTCCCCCCGCAGCGCGACGAGGTCCATCCCGAGCGAGCCCGCCGCCCGGATCACGACGAACGGGTAGTGGAGCGCCGAGAAGTAGCAGCGCCGCTGGTGGATGTTGAGGCGCTTGCCCATCCGCATGAGAGTCTCCCGGCGCCCCTCGAGGATGTCCTTGAGCTCGCGCTCGTAGATCGACCCCTTCGAAGCACCCACCCCGCGGGTGCCACCCGCCGCACCCCCCTTAAAGGTCACGGGGGGCTCGCCGAAGGCCCGGGCTTACTCCTCCTCGCCCGCGCGCCGTACCCAATGCGGCCCTTCGTCCGGGTAGAGCGTGAGCAGGTACGTCACGTAGCTCTCGGAGAGGGCGCGCTCGCTTGCCCCCTCCACCATCGCATCGAGGTAGGCGGGCGAGGGGGCGACCCTCGCGCTCTTGGCCCGGACCTCAAGGGTCACCGCCTCCACCTCCTCGCCGTCCTCGGCCTCCACCTTCACGCGCCGACGCCGCCTCAGCCCCTCCGAAAACCCTTGGTCCACGCCCATCCGCAGCGCGTCGGCCGCATTCAAGTCGAAGAGCACGCCCTCGACCTCGCCCTCCTCGTCGCGCACGATGTCCGCGACCCCGCCGCTCCACTCGATCGAGCTTGCGGTGAACGCAAGCCTGAAGCCCCGCAGCCGCGCGCGCCTCGCCTCGAGTGGGCGGCCCACGAGCTTCTCGATCTCCACGCTGCGCATGTCGGAGCCGTAGGCGAAATAGGGCAGCGCGGCCGTCACCTCGCCTGCCTCGATCTGCCTCTGCGGCAGAAAGCCTTGAGCGCTTCCGGGCGAAGGCCCCTGCGGGTACCTTCAATTAGAAGCACGGGCAAATCCGGCCCCTGGTGGCGCCTCGCTTGTACGACGTCGCGGTCGTGGGAGCGGGCCCCGGCGGCTCGACGTGCGCCTGGCGCCTCGCCAAGGCCGGCATCAAGGTCGCCCTCATCGACAAGGCCTCCTTCCCCCGGCAGAAAGCCTGCGGCGGCGGCCTGCCTGAGCGCATCTTCCGCCACGGCGAGCTCCCGGAATTTCGCTCCGCCCTCGAGGCGTCCTCGAATTCCCTCGTCTTCGAGTCGTGCCTCACCGGCGACCGCGCCTACATGCCAAACGACGGCCCCATCGTCTGGCAGGCGCGCCGCTTCGTCCTTGACAAGGCGATCTTCGACCAGGCGGTCGCCGCCGGCGCGGAGCCCATGCTCCAGACCAACGTCCGCAGCTGGGAATACGGCGAGGGCGGCGTCGTCCTCAAGACCGCCGCCGGTCCCGACGCGCCGGCGCGGGCAATCCGCGCGAAGGCCGTTGTTGGGGCCGGCGGGTCCCGCGACCTCGTCGCCAAGGTCCTGCGCGCCCGCGAAGGCCTGCCCCCCGACTGGGGCCCCAAGGAGGCCCACGCCGCCACGCGGATCGAACCCGAAGTCGGCGAGGACGTCGTCGAGGAGTTCTACGGCAAGGAGCGCGCCCTATGGATCCACCTCAACCCCCGCGGCGTCAAGGGCTACGGCTGGGTCTTCCCCAAGAAGTCCTCCCTCAACATCGGCATCGCCGAGTTCGTCATCGGCGAGAGGGACGTCGACCTCCACGAACTCACCCGCGAGTACATCCACCTCCTCGAAAAGGAGAGCCTCGTGCCCCCCGGACTCGACAAGGTCAAGGTCGACGGCGCGTGGCTCCCGATCGGCGGCCCCCTGCCGAAAACCTACACGGACAACTGCCTCGTCATCGGCGACGCCGCCGGGTTCCCCTCGGCCCTCACCGGCGAGGGCATGTGGTTCGCCATCGACTCGGGCCGCTTGGCCGGCGAGGCCCTCATCGAGGCGCTTGCGAAGGGCGACCTGACCAAGGCCGGGCTTGCGCCCTACGAGCAGAAGTGGAAGGCCGCCTTCGGCAAGGAGCTCTACACCCACCTCAAGTGGACGCGGACCTTCTACAAGATCCCCACCCGCATCACCCGCATGGCCGCCCGCGACAAGCAGCTCGTCGAGCGCGGGATCGCGACGCTCACCGGCGTGCGCAAGCGCGGCTCCTCGAACCGGTACTTCCGCACGCGCGTCGCGGTAAACGCCCTGCGCTACGCCTTCCGCCCCGCTCCGAAGGACGTCAAGCTGCCCG
Source organism: Thermoplasmatota archaeon (assembly GCA_035283065.1). Lineage (GTDB taxonomy): Archaea > Thermoplasmatota > DTKX01 > DTKX01 > DATEUP01 > DATEUP01. The sequence goes on from DATEUP010000239.1 coordinate 5,930, forward strand.
GCCACCCGGCGCCGGCGGTGCCCATGCGCTGAGGGCTGCCCCCGCCCTAGAGTTACAAATAGGGCGCCCTCGATCGCGCGATTCCCCTCGGGTCCATGGTCTAGCGGCATGACGTTTCCCTGACACGGAGAAGGTCGCAGGTTCGAATCCTGCTGGACCCACTTCCCCGCTTCGCGAGCGCACGCGCCTACTCCTCTTCGGAGCCGGCCGCCTTTCCCGAGGAAGGGCCCTCCCCCTTCCTCTTGGCCACCTCGGGCGCGAGCGCGAGCAGCATCCCGAAGTACGACCACGCGTGGCCCCCCGCGATCACGTCGCCGATCGCGCGCGCCCAGTTCCAGACGATGAGCCCGCCGTCCTGCGAGGGGCCAAGCTTGAGGTCGTAGAACCCCGGGTCGCGCGTGGAGATCGTGACGCCAAACCCCTGCTTCTCCCCGATCGCCGCGGCAAACTCGAAGAGGTAAGCCGGCGAGAAGACGTACATGCAAAGGAGCTCGCGCGACGCGAGGGCCTTCTCGAACCACGCGTGCTCCTTGATCCACACGCCCGCCGCCTCGTCTTTCAGCCTCTCGACGAGCTCCTGCAGGTCGACCATCACGGGCTTGTCCCTCCCCTGCGCGGCCTCCGCGCAGTGGCTCACGAGGGCGTCGAGCGCGGGCGTCATGACCTCCATCGCCTCGCGCTCGTCCTCGAAGGCCACGGGGATCGCGATGACGCCCCGCCCTTCGCCCACGAGGTCGATCACGACGCGCCGTCCTTCGCGCGCCTCGCGCGCTGCGGTAAGCCAGATGCGCCGGAGCGGCGCCGTGGCACCCGACCTGAGCGGGTCCTTCGGGTCGATCTCGCCCGTCCGCCAAACCACGACATTCTCCCCGAGCCCTTTTTGCTTCCTCGGCAGGGGCGCCCCCTTCGGCCGGGGCTTCGGAGGCCGCTTCGGGCCACCCGCGGCTGGCCCGCGCCTTGCGCTCCCGTGTCCCGCCATCGGGCCGGCACGAGCGCGCGGGGTGCCCTTCAAGGTTCGGTCAGGGCCTCAAGGCCCGCGGCCGCGCCTTTCCGCAAAGCCTTATCATACGTGGCCGGGGCTTTTCCCCCGTGGTCGAGTCGATCTGCCCGCGCTGCGGCAAGCAGACGGACGGCGAGATGGTCGACGAGGACCTCTACATCCTCGTCGTGTGCGACAAGTGCGAGGTGATCCTCGGGATCCTCCCGAAGTTCTACCAGAAGGCCACGTGGAAGGCCGGCAAGCCCCGCGAAGCGGGCGAGGAGGCCGACGAGGCCGCGCCCGCCGCGGCGAAGGGCGAACCCGGGGCCTCGACGATCCAGGCGCTCGAGCGCAAGAAGCGCACCGAAGACCGCCGCCTCAGGTGGTCCTGACCTCGAGCGGCTCGTGCACGCCGAGCGCCTCGAGCGCCGCGCGCAGGGCCTCGGCGTAGCCTTCCGCGCGGCAGTCAAGTAGCGCGCGGGCAGCCGCCCTTCCGTGCGTGCCCCTTTCGAGCTCGACCTTCGTGAACTGCCACTCCCGGCCGCCCCCCTTCTCGAGCGCCCCGAGGAAGGCCCACGCGACGGCGCCTGCCGAGGGCGACCCCGAGCGCCCGGCGTCGATCTCCCGCAGCGCCGCTTGGGGGCCGCCGCGGCGGAAGGCGCGCGCGATCCTGTCGGCGAGCGCCGCCTCGTCGCCAAGCCGCTTGAAGGATGGCAGCGCCGTGTCGATCGCCGCCTCCCGCGCGAGCTTGACCGCCCGGCTCACGAGCGTGGCCGGGGCCTCGTTCGGCTTGGCCTCCTTGAGGACCTGCGAGGCGACTTCGCCGTCCCCGCAGGCTGCCTCGAGGATCGCCTGCCCCTGCTCGGCCCAGAACTTGCCCAAGAGCTTCGAGGGCGTCAGCGTGTCGAGCACGACATCGCCCGCCGCGCTTCCAAGGGCCGCTTCGAGCGCCCTGCGCATCTCGACCTCCGGCGCGAGCCCGTCGATGATCCGCTTGTGGTCGCGGCCGTGGCAGGCGCCGTCGGCGAAAACGAAGCCCTCGCCGCGCGCCGAGGCCTCCTGCAAAGCGCGCTTCAGCGTCCGTTGAAGCACCTGCTCGTCGGTCACCTTCGCCTTGTGGAACGCCTCGAGGTCTTCCTCCTGGACCTCCACGCGCCCTTCGAAGTGGCAGGACTTGGCGTCGGCCTCGCGACAGGCTGGGCGGAGCTCGACCCACACCTCGACCTGCTCGAGGACCTTGGGGCCCACCGCGTACTTGCGCAGGTCCTCCGAGAGGTTCCCACCCCCCGCGCACCCTTCGCAAACGCGGAAGGTCGCGCCGGAGCGCTTCCATCGTGCCGCGAGGTGGGTCTCCGAGGCCTCCCTCGGCACGTTCGGGGCCATCGCCTTGAGGTGCGCGCACGTGAAGTCCTCGCCCGCCGCCTGGAGAGCGGGCCGGTGGATCGCCGCGCACTGGGCAAGGTACGGCAGGGGAGGCGCGGGGTCCCGCGCCGTGCACGTTAGCCCCTCGTCGGTCGAGAAGAGGTAGACGCCCCTAAAGCCCCGCGCGTACGGGAGGTACGCAAGGAGCCGCAGGCCCTTTTCCGTGTAGTTCTGGACCCCCGCCTGCACCTCCTTCTTCGCGTTGCCCCGCTGGACGAACTTCACCTCCGCGCCCCCAAAGGGGTTTGCAAACCCCGCCAGCATGGGGACATCGTCCGCGAAGAGCAGGTCAAGCGCACCCGCGTACGCGCGGGCCAGCGGGGTCCCGCGCCTCGAGGCCCGCCGAAGCGCGCTCCGGCTCTCGGCCACCTTCTTCACGCGTCCGAGCTTTCGCGAAAGCGAGGGGCGCGGGCAACCGCCCGAGTGCGCGCACCGCGGCAGCAAGACGCTCGGGTCGTCCTTCATCCGCTCGACCCTTTCGGTGAGCCGGCCCGCCAGGTGCTTCGGGAGGGAACGGCTCGAAACCCGCAGTTGGCGCTTCGGCGGAGCCATGGCAAACGGGGCCCATGCCCGCGCCTTTGTTCTAGTTTGCGGGGCCTTGGCGCCAGCGTCCCGCCCTCGTCCGGGTGCCGCCATCGCGCCGCTTGAGACGTCGCGGGGCAGGCAGCCGAAAACGTGGGTACTTGAATGGATTAGAATATTTATGGCTTGTTTTGTGCCAGCCTTTATCTCCAACATTCTGGCTTGTAGGGGAATAGACCCGGGAGCCCGTGTCCTCGTGGGGTTCAAGGGGGCGACTCGTGCAAGCAGAAGTCGGGCTCATCGCCGCACTTACCGGGGACTTTTGGCGCTTCGCGCGCCTCGTGCTCGAGGCTCAGGTCCTTGCCGACCTCGAAGCCGACTGCATCCGCGCGGGCCTCCGCGTTCCCGGGCGCCCCTTCCCGGTGCCTAGCGGCGATGCGCCCCCGTTCCGCCGGGTCATCGACCTCGCGGGCCGGCGCGCGGGGCCCGCGGCGCTACGGCGGCTCGGTTTCGCCTGCGGGTCGAGCGCGGCCCGCCCCTTCGAGGCGAACGTCCTGTCGCCGAACGAGGGGGCCCTCCGCATGGTCTCCGCCTTCGAACGTGCATGCGGCGCCCGCGGGTGGAGCGCAAGAGCGGACGGCAGGTCGTCCCTTGCCCTTCCCCTCGCCTTCGAGCCGCCCGCCTCCCCGGCCTTCCTTGCCTTTGTCTCGGGCTTCGCCAAGGGGGCCGCGACCCGCCTCAACGAAGGCGTGGTCCCCGAGATCCGCCGGGGGCCGGAGGGCCCCAAAGCCCTTGCCACGGCTTTCCGGTGGAGCCCTCGGGATGCCGTCGGAACCCTCAGGGGTGGACGAAGAACACCGCGCAGATGATCACGTACACGCCCACGAGGAGCGCGCCCTCGAACCAGTTTGCCTCCTCGTCGATCGACACCGCGTAGGCCACCGCAACCGCGACGGCGATTGCGAAGAGCTCGAAGACCTCGAAGACAAGCTCCATCGGCCGTCCGATCGCGAAGGAGTAGAAGATGAGGACCGGCGCCACGAAGAGGGCGATCTGCGCGGAGGAGCCCGCCGCGATCTGGAACGCGAGGTCCATCTTGTTCTTCAAGGCGACGAGGATCGCGGTCGAGTGCTCGGCTGCGTTGCCGACGATCGCGACGATGACGACCCCGACAAAAAGCTCCGAGAGCCCCAGCGTGCTTGTGAGCCCCTCGACAGAGGAGACGAGGGCCTCGGCCATGAGCGCGACGCCGCCCGTGGCAAGCGCCATCACCGCGAGCGCCTTCCTCTTCGACCAGGCCGCGGCCTCCGCGGGCACCTCCTCGTGGAAGAGGTGCTTGTGCGTGACAAGCGAGTAGACGAGGCCGAGGAGGTAGACGGCAAGCATGACGGCGCCCACGACGAGCGAGAGGGCGAGGAGCCGGGCGCGCTCCTCGTCGGCGGGAAGCGGCGCCGTGCCCGGCGCAAAGACGCCGGGCGCGAGCGACGAGTAGTAGAAGAGCGCGGGCAGCGCGAGGGCGATCACGCTGAGGGTCATGAGCGAGAGGGAATTCATCGTCCCCCGCCGGTGGAGCGTCATGGTCTTGTGCTTCGCGCCGCCGGCGAGCATCGACATCCCGAGGATGAGCAGCAGGTTGGCTACGATGCTCCCGGTGAGCGAGGCCTTTACGACCTCGAAGAGGCCCGCGGAGACTGCAAGGACCGCAATGATGAGTTCGACCGCGTTTCCAAACGTCGCGTTCAGGAGGCCGCCGATCGCCGGCCCCGCGTGGGCCGCGTACTCTTCGGTCGCCCGCCCAAGGAGCGCGGAGAGCGGGACGATGGCAACGGCGGCGAGGAGGAACACCGTCGCGGGATCGACGTGTGCCAGGTCCGCGACAAGCGCGGCCGGCAGGAAACCGAGGAGGCCCCGCAGCGCCCACTCCCACTTCTTCGAGCCCGAGAAGAGCGGCTCGACCTTGAGCCGCGAGAGTCCGTGCGGCCCGGCGTCGGCGTCGGCCCCCGCCGAGGGTTCCCCGCCCATCCGACCGCCCGTGCGAACCTTCTTGCCGTTGAAGAAGGTTTGCCGCGGGGCCGCCGAGCCACGGTCGGCATACCGGGAGCCTTTGCATGACTGCCTACCTGGTGGTGGCCTGCCCCCGGTGCGGGGCCATGCGCGTCGCCGAAGCCGAGCGCAAGACGGCGTCGTGCCCGCGATGCGGCGCCCGCATCGAGTTGTCCGGCTTCCCGCCGCTCCTCAAGAGCGCCTCCCTCGACGAAGCGCGCGCTTTCATCGGCTCGAAGGGCGCCAAGGACGCGGGGCGGGCCTTGGCGTTTGCCCGCGAAGTCCAGGCGGCCGCCCGTGCGCCGACAACGGCCCGCGAAAAGGAGCGCGCGCGCATCGCGGCCGCGGTCGGGGCCGCCTCGGGGCGCACGAACCAACTGAAACTCATCTTGCGGCGCGGCTTCGAGGCCTTCGGCGAGATTGCGGTCGAGGACCTCGCCCGGATCTGCGACCTCGCAGAGCTCCCCTGGTCCGGCGCCGAGCTTGCGGAGGCCGCCCTCGAGCAAGGCCTTGCCGCCCGCGCAAAAAGCGGCGCACTCGTCCCGCTCCGCGAGGGCCGCTGAAGCGCGCCTCACGGGTGGAAGTAGTTCACGACCCCGCTTGTCCTGAAGTTGTCGTGCGTTATCGACTGCGTGACGGAAAACGGCGGGGTCGTCTGGGGCACGTAGGAAAGCAGCGTGTAGTAGTCCTGAAGGTGCTGCGCGTCCCCGTCCGAGCTCCAGTCGCTGAAGTGGTAGGGGTCGCGGATCAGGAAGAGCTTGTTCACCACATCGACCGTCGCCTCGACGCCGCCGCCGGCCTTCAGCGGGATGTACACATTCGCCCACCCGTGCGCGCCCCACTGGTCACGGAATTCGTCGTAGAGGAGCCCGAGCTCGAGCCATGCCGGGATCCCGAGGTAGCGCGCCATCGAGATGAAGAGGACCGAGAAGTCGTCGCAGTCGCCCCCGCGCCGCGCCTGCGTCTCCTCCGAGGTCTGGGGCTCGAAGTTCGCCGTCGTCTGGTACGCGTAGTTCGAGAGGAGCCACGTGTAGAGGTCGTCGATCTGCTGGAGGTAGGGCTTCGTCGGGTTCGTGATCTGGTCGGCAAGCGCGCGCACCGCGGGCGAATTCGGGTTGATCTTCCACTCGGGGTCGAGGTACCGCGACGTGTACGAGGAGGGCACGTCTGCGGTCGTCCCGACATCCTCCGCCTTGATGTCCCAGACGAAGGTCGTCATCCTGAGGTGGTAGCGCACGGAGACGGTCGAGGTCCCGCCGGCGGGCACGGTGGCGTTCCACCACCACTTCGTCGACTCCGAGGTATGCTGGGGGTTCTCGACGACCTCGACGAGGTCCTGCATCCCGGGGATGTCGTAGGGGATCGCGAGGTTGAGGCTGTAACTTACGGCGCCCCCGGGGGCGCTCATCACGAAGGACCTAGTGATGTTGAACTCCGCCGTCCTTGGAAACGCACGCTGGTTGAAGGTGTTCGGGTTGAGGTTCAGCGCGATGTCCTTGTACTTCTCGAATACCGGGAGGGACGAGAGGATGAGCGCGACGAGGATTACGGCGACGATCGCCGCGCGCATGTTGTACGTGAGGGCGGGGCTCGTGAGGGGAGGCCGCGGGCCGGCTGCGACCGGC
>DATEUP010000240.1:0-6743 GCA_035283065.1 Thermoplasmatota archaeon
CGCCCTCCGCCGGAGGCGTTCCCAAGTCCTCGGCCGCCGCGATGTCCTTCGCGCCGCGGCGCCGCTTCATCATGAGGAATACGGCCGCGCCGACGGCCGCGAGCGGGACTAGGATCCCCACGGGCACCAGCGCCGACATCGGCACGGTCACGCTGGCGGGCGCGCTTGCGGCCGAGGCTTCGGTGATTGGGTCCGTGTATTCGGCCGAGACTTTGCAGTTCGTGCCGCCAAGGTCGCCCGGCGCCGTGTAGGTGACGCTCGCGCCCTCCGCGGCGGAGAGCACGCCGCAGGTCGACGTCCACTTGACGGATGCGCCCGGAATCGAGTGCCCGTGACCGTCGGTCACGAGCGCGGACATGGCCTGTGCGCCGCCGCCGCCGACCGTCGGTGCCGGCGGATCGATCGCGACCGTGTAGGGGCCGGCGTGTCGCATCGCGACGGTTGCCGACCCGGAGTACGTCGCGTGCCCTGCGGTCACCGTGCACGACGCAGAGGCGTTCGCGTCATCGGGCAGCTGGAGCGTTTTCGAGGCGCCGGTCGCCGTCGACAGGACGCCGCACGTGGTCGACCAGTCGATAGAGAGCCCCGCGAGCGTGTGGTTCGCCCCGTCGACGACCGCGGCGGTTGCCGTGACCGACGTGCCCTCGTCGACCTCTGTCGCGCTCACCGTCACCCGCACGGAGGCGGCGGAGAGGTGCAGCACGGAGATTGAGGCCCCGAGGTTCACGCCGAGGCCCGTTGCCGTGAGAGTGCAGCTTGTGCCGCCGGCCTCGACGGAGACCGACACGGTGGTCGATGCGCCCGTCGCCGCCGAGAGCACGCCGCAGCTTGCCGGGCCGAGGTTCCACGAGACGGAGAGGGGGTGGCCGAAGGTGTCGCTCACCGAGAAGGTGTGCGTGCTCCCTTCGACGGCGTTGACCGAGGTCGGGGAGAGGGACGGCAGGCTCGTGTCGTGGGTGACCGTGACGGTGATGTTCTTCCGGTCGGCGCCGAAAGCCGCGCTCACAATGCAGGCGAGGCCGCCCGCGTCGCTCGAGGACTGGAAGCGCGTACTCGTTCCCGTCGTGGACGTGAAGCCGCCGCAAGCTACCGGCGTCACGGCCCAAGTCGCGTCGAAGGGGTGTGTGTAGACGTCGACGGCCGAGAAGGCCTGCTCGGTCCCCTCCTTGATTGAAGCGGAGGGGGGCGTGAGGACAATGTCGCTGGTGTCGTGCACGACGGAAACCGACGCCGTGGTCGAGTCGGCGCCGATCGCGGCGGTAACGGTGCAAACGGTGCCCCCCGTGGTAACCGCGGTGAAGGTGCTCGAGGGCCCAAGATCAATCGAAAGGCGCCCGCAGGTCGTCGACCACGAGAAGTCAAGCCCGTGGCCGTACCGGTCGGCGCTGGAGAGGACGAGACTCTTTCCCTCCACAGCCGTCGCGCCCGGCGGACTGATGGAGATCGCTGAGGTGTCGTGGAGGATGTTCAGGGTGGCGTTTGCCGAAACGGCGCCGATCGAACCTTGGACCCGGCAGACGGAACCCCCTGCCTCCGGCGAGGCGGTAAAGGTCGTCGAGACTCCGGAGCCTGCCGACAGGGCGCCGCAGGAAGGCGGGTCAAGGAGCCAATCCATCGAATACGGGTGCCCCTGGCCGTCGGCGCCGCTGAGTTGAATGGTCCCGCCCTCCACGACATTTGAAAGCAAGGGGATCACCGAAGCGGCCGTCGTGTCGTGGTCCACCGAGACCGTTGGCGCCACGGCGGTGCATACCTGTCCTACGGCGTCACGGACGCTCAGAGTGGCATCGTAAGAGCCCGCGCCGCTGTAGTAGCGCTGGGGATTCTGCAGCAGAGAGCTGGGCCCATCGCTGAAACTCCAGGTCCATACGTAGGGACGCATCCCCTCCGCGGCGCTCCCATTGTACGAGAACACGCTTATCGCCTCCATGCCACCCAAGACATCTACACTCGCGGTGCACGTGAGAGTACGCACCGTGCCCCAAACCTTCACGCCATCAAGGTAGGCGCCCTCGGCGTCGCCCAGAAGGTCGGTCACGAAGCGGAACGCGATCCTGGTGGTGTTGACGGGCATTGAGAATGAAGCGAGCACCCATCCAGAGGTCGTGTTGGTATGGACGTTCAGGAAGGTCCAGTTGCCGTCGGTATTGTAGCCCGCCTGCAGCGAATCGTTGCCCGCGCCGGTCTCGAGCCAGTAGCGGTATTCGACGCGGGCCGACGCGTAGGAGTCCACGTCAATCGGTCGGGACATCGTCGCATTCATGGCCCCGTCATAGGTCCGCAGGGCGGTGTTTGTCTCGACGATGAGGCCAGAAACCACAATGTCGTCGATGTAGACGCCCTCGTAGCCGTCATGCACGCTGGTGTCGGTGTCGAAGAAGAACACGAGGGCCGTGGCCGTTGACGGGACGGAGAAGGACTCGTGAAGCCAGTTTCCTATCGTCCCGCCGTCTAGGTCTGCGAGCGGGAAGGTGTAGCCGCCATCGTCGTAGCCAGCGTAGAAGTAGTCCCAGCCGCTTTCGGTTTCGTACGTGTATTCGAAGTCCATCGTGACCGAGGTGTAGGCCGATAGGTCGATGGGGTAGATCGCGTAGGCATCCATGTAATCGTCGTAGCAGCGGCAAACGAGATTGCTTGTCCCGTTGTTGGACTGGGTGCCGGTCCGCCCGGCCCAGAGGCTGTTGGACCCCGAATACGGGCGGTAACTGTCGACACCCCAGGTGTCGCTCCCGTAGGAGGCGTCGTCGTCCTTGAGCGTCCATCCTGTCGAGCCGTTCTCGAACCCCTCGGTGAAAACCGTCACCGGGCGCTCTTGCGTGCCAACGCCGGATGCCCAGACACTCCCGTTTCCGGCGAAGCTGCGGTAGCTCGATGAAGCCCAGTAGTCCGTCCCATTGGTGGGGTCCGAGTCGGCCACGGTCCAGTTCGTGCCTGGGAACGGGCGCTCGAACTCGTCGCTGCTCACGAGGATGTCGAGGTCAAGCGGCGTGGGGGAGAACGCGGAGGCCGCCGGGGAAAGGGATCCGAGGATGGCGATGGCCGCAGCGACGATTGCGGCGAGGGCGGGCATCGCGGGACGATTGCGAGTTTTCAGGTCTTGTGATAGGTCTCTCCTCAAGGGGGCACCCTCCGAGGCGCTGGAGAGAGGGGGAGAGCGGATAACCGTTTCGGCGGGCCTGGCCGTGTGCGTCGTGGGAAGGAGCGCAGGCCCTGCAGGGCAAGGCGGAGTGCGCAAGACCCCCGAGGAGCCGTCTCACCCACCCCCCACCATCCGTACATGACCTGCCGTGCCGTTTGTGAGGATGGAATGAACCCGTTTCCCCTGACGCCAGACGTCTTTGAGGCGGACGCAAGCCGCCTCGCCTCCACCCTTCCTGCAAACGCGGCCGTGGGGGGCCGCAGGGGAGGCTGGGCGCCCCTGCTTGCGCCCGGGCGCCTCGCGCTCCTTAGCGCCCCCCCCGGAGTGGTGCGCCCCTTCCACCAGGAGCTCGCGCACTTCGCGCTCCACACGCGCGAGGGCTGCGTGCTCTGGGCCGACGGCGAGCACGGCTTCAACCCGTACGACTTTGCGGACCTCAACCTCGCGCGCGGCTTCGACGCGGACTGGGGCGCGGAACGCCTCCTCGTGAAGCGCTGCATGACGCCCTTCCAGTGGGACACGGTCATCACGAAGCACATCGCCGAGAAGCTCCTCGCGACGAAGGCCTGTTTGGTCCTTGCCGCCCCCTTCGAGAACCTCTTCTCGACCGACGAGCTCTCCGACTGGGAGCGCGAGGACTACGTCGCGTTTGCCCTTGCCCACCTCAAGGACCTCGCGAGGCGCCACGATGTCCCGGTCGTGCTCTCGGTCGACATGGGGGCCTGGAGCCACGCGTACCCGACCTGCGCGTGGAAGGCCTACGAGGCGGCCGACCACCGCTGGACGGTCCTGCCCCTCGCGAAGGGGTGGCGCGCGACCGAGGTGCTTTCCGGCAGGCGCCTCGAGTCCGAGCCGCTGCGCCAGCACACGCTCGGGGACTTCGCCGGGGAGCCGGGGCAGGCCCCGGCCGTGCGCGCGCCCGTAAGGCCGCGCGTACCCGCGCTCACACAGTTCGCGTGAGAGGCGAAGGAGGCAAGACCTTGGGACAATCGACACCGACGACCACGATGGCGCTCGACACCTTCGAAAGCCGCTACGCGGCGTACCGCGCGGAGCTCGCGCCCCGCGAGCAGCGATGGTTCGACGAGCTCCTGTGCCGCGCCAGGCGCCACTCGAACGCGATCAACAGGCGCCCCGCGCTCGACTTCGAGCGGCCGGTCCTTCTCTCCATGCTCCTCGAAGGGATGGCCGAGCTCGATGCGACGCGGCTCGAGCTTGAACGGACAAAGCGGCAGCTCAAGGAGGTGTGCAATGCCCTTGAAGACGCACGCGTGGTTGTTCGACGCGTACCCGCACCCACGCCGGAGCAGCTTGGTCGTGTGGGTCAAGCACGGCTTGAGGATGCACCGGCGTGAGGTCGAGTACCGCCCGGCCTTCTGCGTGCTGCCCGACGCGCTGCCGCTCGAAGCGGCCGAGGCCGCCCTCGAAGGCGACGGCCGCGTGATGGAGCTGCGCCGCGTGAAGCGCAGCGTGTGGCTGCGGGGCGGTGAGGTCGAGGTCCTCGAGGTGCGCCCGTGGAACTTCCACCACATCATCCCGGTGGCCACAGAGCTCCGCAGGGCGACGCGCACAAAGGGCTTCCTCTTCTTCGATGTCGACCACCAGCCCGAGAGCCGGTGGATGCATGGGCAGGGGCTCTTCCCGATGTGCCGGCTTACCGTGGGCCCGGGGGGGCCCACCCTCGAGAGGGACCCGGAGGAGGACCGCTTTTCCCTCGACTACCCGACCCCGGACCTCAAGGCGCTGCGCCTCGAGGTGAAGGCCGCGCGCCAGGCGCACGAGGCGTCCTTCGAGGACCCGCTCGTGTCGGTCCGGCTCGGCGAGGAGACGATCCTGTGCGGCGGCGCGGGGGGGACGCGCGAAGAGGAGGCCCTGCGCGAGTTCGGGCGGCTCCTCAGCCGCGCCGACCCCGACGTCCTCCTCACGCAGCACGGCGACCGGTGGGACATCCCCTACCTCCTGCGCCGCATCAAGCGCCACGGCCTCGAGAGGGCCGTGCGCCTCGGACGCGACGGCGACCCCGACCCCGACCGGCCGGACCAAGCCTCGAAGAGCATCCACACGTACGGCCAGTGGCTCTTCAAGACGGCGGCCTTCTACCTGCGCGGCCGCTGGCACATGGACCTCTCGAAGAAGACGCTCGACTCGGACGACGACCGCAAGGACCTCCACGGGATCCTCTACCTCGCGCGGATCTCGAACCGGCGCCCGCAGGACGTGAACCGCAACGGCGCCGGCTACGCGCTCCAGCAGATGCAGGTCGACGCGGCGACAGACGCGGGGGTCGCGCTGCCGTGGAAGCGCAACCTCGCGGAGGACTGGAAGGACGCCGCGACGCTGTGCGCCGTCGACCGCGGCGGGCAGATCGTGAACCCCACGCCCGGGATCTACGAGGATGTGGCGGCCTGCGACTTCAGCGGCTACTACCCGTCGATCGTGGTCCGCCACAACCTGAGCAGCGACACGATCAACTGCGCGTGCTGCCCCGACGGGCCCGTGGTCCCCGAGCTCGGGCTCCACGTGTGCCGCCGGCACAGGGGCCACCAGTCGGAGATCCTGCGCAAGCTCCAGCCGCACCGGGCCTTCGTGAAGGCGATCATAAGGCGCGCGGAGGCCGTGGGGGACGTGGACAGCGACCTGCTTGCGCGCGCGAGGGCCGTGAAGTCCGAGCAGAAGGCCCTTGGCGTCGTGTGCTTCGGCTACTTCCGCTACCGCAACGCGCGCTTCGGCTGCGCGGAGGTCCACCAGGCGATCCAGTGCTACGGGCGCGAGGGGATGACGCGGGCGCGCGAGGTGGCGCGCGAGATGGGCTTCGAGATGGTCCACTCGATGACGGACTGCGCGTTCCTCCAGAAGCCGGGCGTCACGCGCGCCGAGGCGCGCAAGGTCGCGCGGCGGATCTCGACGGAGGTCGGCCTGCCGATGGACGTGGAGGGGGTCTACAGGTGGGTCGTGTTCCTCCCCTCGAAGACGCACTCGACCTCAAGCGAGGTCGGCGTCCCGAACCGGTACTACGGGCTCTTCGAGGACGGCCGCCTCAAGGTGCGGGGGATCGATGTCCAGCGCCACATCACGCCGCCGTGGATCTACGACGCGCAGCAGGCGATGCTCGATGTGCTTGGAAAGGCTAAGGACGCCGCGGGGTTCAGGGCGAGGGTCCCCCTTGCGCTCGAGGAGGCCAAGAAGGCCGCGGAGAACCTGCGGGGGCGCAGGGTGCGGACCGAAGACCTCGGGCTCATGGTCCAGGCGACGCGCGCGGTCGGCGAATACCGCGCGGCGACGAACACGAAGCGCGCGCTCCAAAGGCTCGAGGCCGCCGGGACGAAGAGGCAGGCCGGCGAGTACGTGAAGCTCGTCGTGGCCCGCAAGTCGGGCCCGGGGCCCGGCCGCCAGACGCCCGTCGAGCTCCTCGACGAGGAGGGCCTGTGGGGGCCCTCCACGCAGCCGCTCTACCACGTCGACCACTACCTGCGGCTCCTTGCCCGCTCCGTCGAGACGCTCCTTGCGCCCTTCGGGTACGAAGAAGAGCGGGTCCTCGACTGGCTGCGGGGGCGGGCCGCTTCGCCGAGGGCCCCGGAGACGAGGCGCATCACGGGAGAGGCGA
>DATEUP010000241.1:0-2498 GCA_035283065.1 Thermoplasmatota archaeon
CGGGGTCGCCCGACATCGTGAGCGTCGCGTTGATGATCTCCGCGTTCGTCGGCACGTCGAACGAGAGGTCGTAGTGCGCGCCGGGGCCGAGCGTCACGGACGCGGAGGCCGAGCCGTCGGAGAACCGCGTCGTGTGCCCGAGCGGGCCCCACTGGGCCTAGTCGTAGGCCCACTCGCGCGAGCCGTTGCCCGACACGTCGAGGTAGGGGGTCTCGGGGAAAGCGTCGGGCGTGCGGTCGAAGGGGTTCGGGCGCGAGCTCGAGCGTGTCCCTTGGATCGTGAGGTCGACAAATGCGCGGTCCACGGACGCGTGGTTGTCGAAGGCGAGGTAGCAGTCCGTGCGGTTGCCGGGGCTTGAGAAAAGGACCGACTTCGATGTCGAGCCGTCGTCACACTGGTCGAGGATCCCCTGCCTGAGGGCGGGCGCGGCAAAGGCCGCCGGGGCCGCGTAGAGGATTGCGGGGGAGAGCGCGAGGAAAAGGCCCAAGAGGGCGACAAGCGCCCGGGATCGCCTGGCCACGCTCGTGCCTCCGTCCCGACTTGGGCATCCGAGGTTCCAAACGACGGGAGATAAACCCTTTGGGCTGGGAACGCATTCGTTAACGTTGCATGGCCAACGCCACGCGCGCGCCGCCTTTCTCTACAGTCACCGCTATAACCGCGCGCGGCCTTCGAGCCCTGTTCAACGTGCGCAACGTCTACCTTGCCGGCGTTGGCCAGACGGCCTTCGGGTCCTACAAGGGCTCCGTCGAGCAAATGCTCCTTGACGCCTCGCTTGAGGCCATCGAGGCCGCGGCGATCGGGGAATTCAGCGCGATTGTCGTCGGGTCGATGAGCCCCGAGTCCTTCGGCGGCGAGGCCTACATCTCGACGAAGCTCGTCGACTTCCTCGGCCTCACGCCGATCCCCGCCGTGCGCGTCGAGAACGGGCCCGCGACGGGCGCCTCGGCCTTCCACATGGGGTGGCACATGGTCGCTTCCGGGCAGTACGACGGCGTGCTCGTGGCCGCCGGCGAGAAGATGACGCACCTCAGCGCCAGGCGCACGGCCACGGTGCTCGGCGACATCCTGAGCCAGCACGACCGCGCCCTCGGCGTCACGATGCCCGCGCTTGTCGCCATGATGACGCGCCTCTATATGGCCGAGACGGGGCTCACGAGGGAGCAGCTCGCGCTCGTGCCGGTCAAGGCGCACCGCAACGGCGCCCGCAACCGCAAGGCCCATTTCCAAAAGGAGGTGTCGGTCGCCGATGTACTTGCCTCGCCCCTCGTCGCCGACCCCCTGCGGCGCCTCGACTGCGCGCCCCTTTCTGACGGCGCGGTCGCGGTCCTTTTGACCTCGAAGAGCCAGCCCGTGCGCGTCGCCGGGATCGGGCAGGCCAACGACCTCGCCTCCTACGCGCTGCGCGCCGACCTCGGCGGGCTCGCCGCGACGCGCGCGGCCGCCGCCGAAGCGCTGCGGCGCGCGAAGAAAACGGTGAACGACGTCGACGTGATCGAGACCCACGACGCCTTTTCGCCCCTCGAGCTCGTGAACCTCGAGGACATGGGGTTCTTCGAGCGCGGCCACGCGGTACAGGCCCTCGAGATGGGCGAGCTCGACCTCAAAGGCGGGCTCCCCGTGAACCCGTCGGGGGGCTTGAAGGCGCGCGGCCACCCGCTCTCGGCCACCGGGCTCGCGCAGGTCGCGGAAGTCTACCTCCAACTTGCCGGAAAGGCCGAGGGGCGGCAGGTCGACGCCGCTTGCGGGCTTGCGCACAACATCGGCGGCTTCGGGACGAGCGTCGCGGTGACCGTCCTCGACATGTCTTGATGTGGGCGCCTCAAGGCCGGGCGAGGCGCGCGGCGGAGGCCGAGCCGCGCTCGACGAAGACCCAGTCCCAGAGCGCCGCAACGGCCCCCAGGAGCAGACCCCAGTTCACGAGCGCGAGGGCCCCGGTAAGCGCCCAGAGCACGAGCGAGGCCGCCACGAGCCCGAGCGGCAGCGTGCGGTAGAACCACCGGCGCCGCCAGGCGCGTGCCAGCTCGTGCTCGATCCGCTGGTCCCGCGGCGGTGCGCCCCCTTGCGCGAGACCCTCGCGCCGCGCTTCGAGAGTCTGCTTGAGGATCTGCGTGGGCCGCTGGCCGGCCACCTTCCCTACGACGCGGTCGGCCGTCTGGAGTTCCCGGAGCGCCCGCATGGGCGGCAGGGACTCGAGGGCGGCGCCAACGGGGTCGCCGCCCGCGCCCGTGCGTTCGGCCTTGGACGCAGCGCGCAGGCCCGCGTCGGCCTCCGGGTTGAACGGCGAGAGCTCGAGCGCGAGCTGGAAGTGCGAGACCGCACGCTGGGGCTCCTGCTTCCCGAGCGCCTGGTTCCCGAGGATCACCGTGCAGCGGACAAGCCCGTTGCGCGCCTCCAAGTCCTGCGGCGCGAGTCGCATGGCCTCTGCGTAGCGGACGCGGGCCTCCTCGGGGCGTCCGTCCGCCAGGAACGCGGCGGCCTCCCGCTTGAGCCGCTCG
>DATEUP010000242.1:0-16187 GCA_035283065.1 Thermoplasmatota archaeon
GATGCGGGCACAGGTCGAGCGCGCGCTCCTGCAAGTCCCCGCGGGGCGCGTGACGACCTACGGGGACATCGCGAGGGCGCTTGGCGACATCAGGGCGGCGCGGGCCGTGGGTGAGGTTCTTTCGACGAACGCCATGCCCGATACCGTTCCCTGCCACCGCGTCGTGATGGCAGACGGGTCGCTCGGCGGGTACGCCTTCGGGGGGCCCGGGGCGAAGGCGAAGCGCCTCCGGCGCGAAGGGGTCGAGGTCCGGGCGGGCGCCGTGGTGGGCCTTGGCACCGTCGCTGTTCGCGAATTTGATTTGAAGCCCATCTTCAGGGAGTATGCCGAAAGGCAGCGCGCGCTTGCAAGGCGCGTGCGCACGGCGCGGACCGGGGCCCCGCTCGAAATCGCGATTGGCGTTGACGCCTCGTACACGGTCGATGACCGCGAGGCGTTCGCGGCGGCAGTCGCCGTCGAGGCGGCCTCCGGGAAAATCGTTGATCGCGCGGTGGCGAAGTTCCGACCGCCCGTCCCCTATGTTCCCGGGTACTTGGCCTTCCGGGAGCTGCCGGGCATCGTTGCCGCCGTTGGACGACTTAGCGGTAAGGCGCGGAAACGCGCGGCGATCTTGGTCGATGGCCAGGGGATCCTGCACCCGCGGCGCTGCGGCATTGCGTCGATGGCAGGCCTTGAACTTGGCATGCCGGCTGTGGGCGTGGCCAAGCGGCGCCTCCTCGGCGAAGCGGTGGGGAGTCCGAGGCCGATCGGTCCCTTTGAAGCCCGAACGATCGAAGTCGACGGCGAGGGCCGCGGGCTCGAACTTCGCCAGAGAGGCCGCTCCCACGCCCTATTCGTTTCCCCGGGCACAGGCCTCACGGTGCTCGAAGCGGGGCGGCTTGCCGCCGTCCTCACAAGGCCCGGGGACAAGAGCCCGAGGCCGATCGCCCTGGCCGACGAGCTTTCGAGGCGCGCGCGCAGCGCCGCGGCTGCTGCTGCTTGAGGAATTCAAGGGGGGGCCCCGTGGGTCGCCCTACCCGGAGAGGATCTCGAGCGTCCCCTTGTGCGAGGGCGAAACTTGGACCTTGCCGCGCCACTGCTTGACCCAACCGTTCGTGATCCGGATCTTCTGCCCGGCCGTCACCTTCTCGATGTCGCCGTTCCAGAGGGTGATCTCGACGGGGTCGCCCGCCTCGTCAACGCCGACGGCGTTGCAGACGCGCCCCGCCTTCCCGTACTTCGAAGTGAAGTCCCGGGCGGGCTCCTTCTCCTTCACTTGGAGCTCGAGGCGGTCAACCGGCTGGTTCGGCTTCAGGTCTTTGACGAGCATTGCCCTTCTCAGGGCCGACCGAGGGGGCACCTCTAGATAAACATTGGCTGGAGAAGTGCGAAGGGCGGAATCGGCTCCTGGGTATCACCAACTGAAGCGTCATACGACGCGCCACAAAGGTCTTGGCGGCCCGGGTCCGGATTGTGCCATTGGAGCGGCGCGTAAAGTCCGCGGGCCGAAACATCGCGCTTGCGCTGACGAGCCTGGCGATCGGCGTCTCGGCCCTCGCGGTTCGGGTGACGATGCTCACAAGCCAGGTCGGGTGCGGAATCGTGCTTGGAGGGACCCTTCGGTCGCCATTCTCTTCCCTGCCCGGCTGGGCGTTTGACGCGATGGTCTTTACGAGCATGGGACTTGCAATCTCGGCAATGGCTCTCGAAATTCGGAGGAGGTTTGGGGCCGATCGCACGGGGGGACTCGAGAATTCCTCGATCCGGGTCGCGGTCTTTGGGCCAGCCCTTGGCGCGCTGGCCTTTCTTGCTTTCGCCGTTCGCCCCGCGATGTGTGCTTGAGAGCGCCCTCGGGCTTTGCGCCTGCGCGAACCTAAAATAGCGCAGCCCCGATGCCGAGACCCCCTCCGGGGTGGAAGGCGGCGTCCACTTGAATCTCCTCGAATACCGCGGCAAGGAAATCTTCGCGAGGTACGGATTGCGAGTCCCGAAGGGCAAGGTCGTTACATCACCCGAGGAGCTGGAGGGCGCGCCCTTCCCCGCCGTCCTCAAGGTGCAGATCGGCACCGGCGGGCGCGGCAAGGCTGGCGGCGTGAAGTTCGCGAACAGCCTCGAAGAGGCCAAGCCCCTCATCCCCCAGCTCATGGCGCTCACGATCAAGGGGTACAAGGTCCGCAAGGTGCTCGTGGCCGAGAAACTCGAGATCGCCCAGGAGGTTTACGTTGGAATCGTGCTCGACCGCCTGAACCGGTGCCCGGTCATTCTCGCCACGGCGATGGGCGGCATGGAAGTCGAGGACGTGCCGCCGGACAAGATGTTCAAGGCGCCCATCGACCCGCTCGTCGGGCTGCGGCCCTACCACCTGCGGGAGATGAGCGCGTTCCTCGCTTTCCCGAAGGACATCGCGGTCCAGATCGAGGGGATCGTCGAGACGCTCTGGAAGATCTACCGCGAGCTCGACTGCACGCTCATCGAAGTGAACCCGACCGCGATCACGCCGAAGGGCGAGGTCTACTGCGCCGACGCGAAGGTCGTGATCGACAACGACGCGCTCTTCCGCCACGCCGAGTTCACCCACGAGCCTGAGGACATCCCGCCGCTTGAGGCGAAGGCCAAGGAGGAAGGGATCGCGTTTGTCCAGCTCGACGGCGACATCGGCGTCATCGCGAACGGCGCGGGGCTCACCATGGCGACCCTCGACATGCTCTCGCGCTTCGGCGGCCGCCCCGCAATCTTCCTCGACCTCGGGGGCACCGACGACCCCGAGAAGGTGAAGGCCTGCTTCCGCCTGATGGACGAGGCGAAGCCCTCGAAGATCTTCCTCAACATCTTCGGCGGGATCACGAAGTGCGACACGGTCGCGCAGGGCGTCACGAAGGTCATCGAGGAGGAGAACATCAAGATCCCTCTTGTCGCGCGCATCAAGGGGCGCAACGAGGACGCGGCGCGCGAGATCCTTGCGAAGGCGGGCATCGAGGCGGAGACGTCCTTCGAGAAGGCCGCCGAAAAGGTCGTCGCGCTGAAGGGGGTGTAGGCGTGGTTTCGGTCATGAGCCGCACGACCAAGGTCCTCGTCCAGGGGATCACGGGCGCCCAGGGGCAGTTCCACACGCGCGCGATGCTCGACTACGGCACGAAGGTCGTCGCGGGCGTGACGCCCGGAAAAGGGGGCGAGCACGTCCACGGTGTGCCCGTGTTCAACTCGGTCGCCTCGGCGGTCAAGAAGACGCGGGCCAACGCGTCCTGCGTCTTTGTCCCGGCGAGGTTCGCGATGGACGCCGTGCTCGAGACCCTCGAGTCCCCGCAGGTCAAGCTCATCTGCCTGATCACGGAGCACATCCCCGTGCACGACGCCATGCGCATGGTCTCGATCGCGCGGGCGAAGGGCGTGCGCATCGTCGGCCCGAACTGTCCGGGGGTCGCGGTCCCGGGGGTCGGGAAGATCGGCATCATGCCAGAGACGATCTTCCGCCAGGGGTCCGTGGGGGTCGTGTCCCGCTCGGGGACGCTCACCTACGAGATCGTCAACGCGCTCTCGGAGGCCAAGATCGGGCAGTCGACGATCGTGGGGATCGGCGGGGACCCCGTGAGCGGCACGAACTTCCTCGACATGCTCGAGTTCTTCCAGAAGGACCGGCGCACGGAGTCCGTCGTGCTCGTCGGCGAGATCGGGGGCAACGCGGAGGAGGCGGCCGCCGCGTTCATCAAGAGGCGCGTGAAGAAGCCCGTCGTGGCCTACATCGCGGGGCGCGTGGCGCCGCCGGGCAAGACCATGGGCCACGCGGGGGCGATCATCTCGGGGAAAAGCGGGACGGCCGCCTCGAAGATCCAGGCGCTCGAGGCCGTCGGCGTGAAGGTCGCCGACCGGCCGGGCGCGGTGCCGGAGCTGTTGCCCTAATTCGGACGCGCCCTACCGGGCAGGGCGAGCCCCGACCTCCACGAGCGCACGTTTGCGGACCACGTAGGTTCCGACCAACCGGTCGGCAGCCCCCTGCCCGCCCTTTCGGATCAAGATCCATTGGACGAGCGCCATTCCAACGAGGACGCCGAAGAGCCAAAGAAAAACCTCAAGCGCGCGCGCCGCCCCCTGCCGGGCCCTGATTGGCTCGAGCTTCGCGTCGACCAGCGCAAGTCCCAACACGTGTTTGCCGACCGTCCCGCCGACGAAGGCTTCCTGCAGGGCATAGTACGCGTACGCCCACACGTACACGCCAGCAACGAGGAGGGCGAAGAGCCACGTTTCGAATCGCCCTGCAAGGAGCAAGGCGACCACCACGGCATTCCACGACCCGTACATGAGGAGCAAGTCAATGGCGGACGCGCCCCACCGGTAGGGAGAGGCAAGGCGCCCGAGCGTCTGCGCGATGGGCGGCGGAGGGTAGGGGAAGTAGGCGAGCGGGGGGCTGTACAGGGGCGCGGGTGGAGGGAAGGGCAAGGCAACGGTGACCCCGGGCCAGTTGGGAGCCGGCATGGGAGTTGGTGCCGCGGCGGGAGGACCTGCGATCACGGTGCCGCAGCGCAGGCACCTCTCGACGAGAGGGCCGTTGATCGTCCCACATTGCGGGCAGGGCGGGGGCAGCAACGGCTGGCCCTTCGGAGCCTCGGCATAAAAAAGGCTCGCGGTGGGGATGCTAGAGCTTTCATGAGGGTCGGGGGCTTCGACGGCCTTTCCGCCATGTGTGGGGGCTCGGCCGCTCAGGAGTCCCGCGAGCCGCGCAAGACGAGGCCCGCGGGCGCCCTCGGCTGCTTACTTTCGCACCGCGCGCACCGTGAGCAACCCGTCTTCCTCGCGCGGCCGCTCGTAGGAGAACCCGTGCTTCGCGAGGATCGCGAGCACGAAGCTGATCTCGCCCTCGGACGTGATGATGATGCGCTGCCCTTCGCGCGTCCTCCAGATCTTCGTCTCGATGAGCTTGGAGGCCTCGGCCTGCTTCATGCGCTCCAAGTCGATCTTGATCACGTCGCTGCCGCCTTCCGATTCGCCCATGGGTTTGCTCTCCGCTCAGGTCACTCTTTGGGACGCAAAGACGCCGGACTGCGCGCCGCCCCTACCACGCGCCGACCACCTGTCGTGAAAAGAAAGCCCCCCAAAGGACGCCCGCCTTCATCCCTGCACCCGCACAACGGTCGTGTGCGCCCACCGGTCCCCGAGCGTCTGGCCTTGCTCGAGGGCCCACAGGAAATCGAGGATCGCCGGGACGACCAGCGGGTAGAGGAGGATCCCAAACGCGCGCCACTGCGCCTGCTCCATGCCGAGCGGGCCCGCGTCCTCGCGGACGACCTTGAGGCCGAAGAGCATCTTGCCGATCGTCTGGCCCGAGGAGCCTTCCATGAGGAGCATGTAGAGCGCGAGGACAATCGCGCCGCTCCACCAGAACAGGATCGTGCCGAGGAAGAGGAGCGACACCCACAAGAAGGCGAGGATCCACGAGACAAAACCGCAGATTACCGCATCGACCAAGAAGGCCATGAGGCGCATGGGGAAGGCGTCCTTGGCCATCTGCCGCAGGGCGGCGGCCTGTGGCGAGGGCGCCGGCGGGGCGGGCCCGAAGATTCCCGAGATCGGTGAGGGCGCGCCCTGCGGGGGGGGCGCGGCCCCCGCTGTCGGCGGTGCGGCCGCAAGGGGCGGCGCCTGGGGCGGCTGCTGATAGGGGCCTGGGTAGGGCGGCGGTGAGGGCATCGGCGCCGGCGGCGGCTGGGGCGCCGCGGGAGGCGGCGACGGCTGCACCGGCGCCCCACCGACCATGGGGGTCGGCAGCGGCGAGGGGCCTGCGACCGACGGCATCGGCAGCGGGGAGGCCGAGGCCGCCACCTTCATCGCACCGAGGGACGCGCCGCAGTTTGCGCAGAAGGCGGCTTCCGGCGAGGCGACGGCCCGGCAATTTGGGCACTGAACCGCCGCCACGGTCTCCGCAAAGGCACTCGCGGCGTAGAAATAGTTTCGCGGGCGCCCTGGCTCGCATGGATCGGCCGCCAACCCGCGCGCGCACGCGCCGCGGAATGGAGACCTTAGCATCGACAAGAAAAGCGGGAATCTGTTTCAAATACTCTTCCCGGGTTTCCTCGCTACCCGCTTCCGGGAGGCCTTCGAAACCCCCTGTATGCGGTACCGTGGTGAACCGATGGTTACATCGATGGAAAAGCCCCAGCCGAAGATCAACCCGTTTGAGAACGCGCAGAAGATGCTCGACGAGGCGGCGGGCCTTCTTAAGCTCGAGCGCTCGATCCACGAATTCCTGCGATGGCCCCAGCGCGAACTCCACGTGTCCTTCCCCGTCCAGATGGACGACGGGTCGTGGAGGATGTTCAAGGGGTACCGCGTGCAGCACTCCTTCGCGCGGGGCCCCGCCAAGGGCGGGATCCGCTACCACCCGGACGTCAACATCGACGAGGTTCGGGCGCTCGCCTTCTGGATGACCATGAAGTGCGCGACCGTCGGGATCCCCTACGGCGGCGGAAAAGGCGGCGTCATCATCGACCCGAAGAAGCACTCGACGAAGGAGCTCGAGCGGGTCACGCGCCGCTTTACCTTTGAGATTGCGCCGATCATCGGCCCGGACAAGGACATCCCTGCGCCCGACGTCTACACGAACTCGCAGACCATGGCGTGGATCGTCGACACATACTCGGCGCTCCAAGGCCACCTCGTGACGGGGGTCACGACGGGCAAGCCCCTGGCGCTCGGGGGCTCGCTCGGTCGGGATAAGGCGACCGCGCGAGGCGGTACCTTCGTCACGAGGGAGGCCGCAAAGGCGCTCGGGCTCAGCACCAAAGGCGCGACGGTCGCGATCCAGGGCTACGGCAACGCCGGCGCGGTCGCCGCGGAGCTCCTAACGGCGATGGGCGCAAAGGTCGTCGCCGTCAACGACTCGCAGGGCGGCGCGTGGAACGAAAAGGGCCTCGACATCAAGGCCCTCGACGCGCACAAGGCGAAGAAGGGCACCGTGAAGGGGTTCCCGGGCTCGAAGGACATCAAGCGCGACGACCTCTTCGCGCTCAAGGTGGACATCCTGGTGCCCGCCGCGCTCGAAAACCAGATCACGAAGGAGAACGCGCACCTCGTGAAGGCGAAGATCCTGCTCGAGCTTGCCAACGGGCCGACGACCCCCGAGGCCGACGAGATCCTCCACAAGGCGGGCGTGACGATCCTGCCCGACATCCTCGCCAACGCGGGCGGCGTGACCGTCTCGTATTTCGAGTGGGTCCAGAACCTCGCGAACTACTTCTGGAGCGAGGACGAGGTCAACAAGCGGCTCGACCAGATCATGACTCGGGCGTTTGCCGACGTGCACCGCGAGGCGACCGCCCGCAAGATCAACCACCGGAAGGCGGCCTACGTCGTGGCCGTGGCACGGGTCGCGGAAGCCGTGAAGCTGCGCGGCTTTTTCCCCTAAAGGGACGCCAGCGATCCCTCCCCCGCGCGAGCGCCTCCAAGGCGGCGCGCGGGGGCTTCAACAAACTACATCTAGCCCGCCAACTGCGCCATTTCCGTGAGTTTGGCAAAGCGCCTGCACAGCACCAAACGAGCGCGGCTCGCGCGCGCAATATGTTTTTATACGCTCCCGCGGCTTTCACCGCCTGCCGGTGCGGCTGGCTCGGGCGTTTAACGCGCCATTGTGTCGCCAGAGCACCGCAGCGCCCAAGGATCACGGGGGTCAAGACCGCGATGCGCGCCACCTCCAGGGCCGCGGCCCTCGCGCTTGCTGCGCTCGCGCTCTGCGCGCTTGTCGCGTTCTCCTCGACGCCCGTCTACTCGCTCTCCACGGGCGTGAGCCTCAGCGAGACTGGAACGGGGGCCGCGCGCGGCTGCACGTGCCACTCGAACGTGCAAAACGGCGCCGCCCACGTGACCTTCACGGTCGACAGCGTTACGAACGGCTACTATGAGGGCGGCAGGACCTACACGATGCACCTCGCCTTCGTCGACGACGAGGTCCCGATGTCGACGGACCCCGCGGCGAACAAGGGGGGCTTTGCCGTGAGCGCCTCGGCGGGCGCGTTCAAGGCCGACGCAAACAGCACGATCGAGGTCGGGGCCACGACCTATACGACCGTGGAGACGCGGGACCTTGGCCTCTCGATCACGCACACGAAGGACGGCGACATCCATGCGAACCGGTCATTCGCCTTCTCCTGGACCGCGCCCGAGTCGAACGCGTCGGACGTGACCTTTGACATCGTCGTAAACGCGGTGAACGGCGACAACGCGAACACGAACGCGGACCGGTGGACCCGCGCGCACGTCGTACTGCCCGGCCAGCCCGGGGCCGGCGTTGGCGCCGAGGTCGACATCTCGAAGCTCGGCGTGCCGCTGCGCGCCTATTGGCTCGGCGTGATCGGGATCCTCTCCACGATCTTCCTGCTCGTCCTTTCCTTCTTCGTCATCCGCACGGGCTCGAAGTTCTACGAGTTTGGCCTGCCGCGCGGCCAGGTGAAGGCCGTGAAGGTGCGGACGATCCCGCCGCCGAAGAACAAGGGCGCCTACGGGGTGATCGCCGGGCTCATCGTGATCCTCATGCTGATCGTCTGGACGTTCCTCTCGGTGGCCGACGAGCAGCTCGACGCGCTCAAGGCCTCCATGTTCGTGCTCGGCTTCGCGATCGTCGTGGCGCTCACGTTCGTGTATTACATCCGGGCGTTTTTGCCCATCGTCGACGTCCTGGAAGAGGAAACTGTGGAGCCTCTGCGGTAGCCCGGTCAAACACGCGCCTGTTCCCGCGCGGTCCAAGGCCGCGCCCCGTTTCCCGCGTGCTCACGCCGCGCGAGAGGCCGCCGACTTCCACGTCGAGTGGGCCGCCGCGGCAAGGACCGCCGCGATTGCGACCATCGCGGCGCCAATCACGAGCAGGTCGCTGTTGTGGAGGAGGAAGCTCGAGGTCGCGGCCTGCGGCAGGCTCGCGGCGGAGGCGCCCGCCGCGCGGTCCGTCCCGTAGGCGAAGGGGACGTTGTAGCCGCCAAGGTAGCTCATGATTTGGTAGATCCCGAAGCTCACGGCCACCGCGGTCGCGGCGAGCATGAGCGCGATCTGCACGCGCTCCGGGTGCAGGAGCTGGGCGCCTTTCAGCGAGAGGGTGTAGTAGACCCACTTGCGGTCGCCTTCCTTTTTCTTGACGAGGCCCGCCTCGACGAGCCTTGTCAGGTGCTTGTGGACCGCACTCTTGTTCACGGCCATCGCGTTTGCAAGGTCCGTGACGGTAAGTTGCGTGTTGTCGAGCTTCTTGAGGATCTCGATCCGGGTGTCGGAGGCGAGCGCCTTGAAGGACTCCTGGTCGAGGACGATCTTCCGGTTGATCATCGGATCGCAGCCTTTACGATGCCGCGGGAGCCCATATGAACGTATGGAGCCTGGTTCGCACCCCAGTGAACGCCCGGCCGCCTGGCCTTCCGGGGGGTGGTGGAGGCGGGTTGCCTGGCTCAGCCTGGCTCACGCCGGCGCCCGGCCGCCCCCCGCAAGTGAGCCGCTTCGTGAACCGAACTCGCTAGTTTAAGTGCCCGACCTTTGTAGGCGACTTGTCCGTGAGGGACACCCCAAGTCGGCGAGTTGTATGTCGGATGCCGCTTTCCGTGCAGCCCAGGCGTGGCGGCTTGCGCCGCTGCTTGCGGTCTGCCTGATCGTCCTCACGGCGCTCCTTGAGATCGGGATGGGCGCCGGCCCATCCGTTTGAAGGGGGCCTTGCGGGCTTACCGCCCGGGGACGCCGCCCCACAGGAGTTTGTGGAGCTGCGGCAGCACGCGCGCGTCGAGGCCGTCGCGCCGCGCCCACTCCGCGAGCTTGGCGACTCCTTCAAGGCCGCCCCCGACGGGCTGGAGGACGACCTCCGCCTCAACGGAGCGGGCGCGGGTCGCCATCACATCGCGCATGTAGGCGAAGTCGCGTTCGTCGGCAATCACGAACTTGAGCTGGTCCTTCGCGCGAAGGCGAGCGAGGTTGTCCCAGAGCATCTCGCCCTCCTCGCCCGACGAGGGGCACTTCACGTCCATCGAGACGCAGACGGCGTCCTCCAGGAGCGCGCCCTCGACCCGCCTTGACCCGGAGGTCTCCACGACGATGCGGTACCCGCGGGCAAGGAGGGCCTTCACGAAGTCCTGGTGCTCCTTCTGGAGGAGGGGCTCGCCACCCGTGAGGCACACGCGCCGGACAGGAAGGAACCCCTCGACCTCCTTCAACAGGTCCTTGACCTCCACCCAGCGGCCGCCGGTGAAGGAGTACTCGGTGTCGCACCAGGCGCAGCGCAGGTTGCAGCCTGTGAGCCGGACGAACACGGTGGGCAGCCCGATGTCTCGGCCCTCGCCCTGGAGCGAGAGGAAGACCTCCGTCACCCGCAGCGCCGCGCCCGCGGGTTTCTTCCGGGCGTCTTGGAGAGGGGCCACGCGCTCGGCGGGGGGCTGCGCCAGCGCGGCCTTCGAGAGCCCGCCCGAGCGGGGGGTGCGCGCCCCCTTGGGTTCTCCCTTCGCCACGGTGCGCGCGAGGTGGCTCGGGGGATTTGAGCGTGTAGGTGCCTAGGGGCGCAAAGCGCGCCGCGGGCCACGCCGGTAAACCACGGGGTCCGTAAGGCCCGCCTCGCGGAACCCCTTGAGGCGCAGGAGGCACGAATCGCAGCGCCCGCAAGCGAGGGGGGCGCCGAGGTAGCAGCTCCAGGTGAGCTCGAGGGGCACGCGGAGGCGTACCGCCAGGCGCACGATGTCGGCCTTGGTTTTCGAAACCAGGGGCGCCTTTATGCGGATCGGCCGGCCCTCGACGCCAGCCTTGGTCCCGAGGGCGAGCGCGCGTTCGAAGGCCTTGAGAAAGGCGGGCCGGCAGTCCGGGTACCCCGAGTAGTCGACCGCCGTTGCGCCGATGTAGACCGCGCGCGCGCCCCGCGCCTCCGCGAAGGCGGCGGCAAGTGCGAGCAGAACGGCGTTTCGCGCAGGCACGTAGGTGACGGGGATTCCGCGGCCGATCGCGCGAGCGCTTCGCCCGCGGGGCACCTTGATGGCCCGGTCGGTGAGCGCGCTTGCCGCGAAATGGTCGAGCGGCGCCCGCACGACGAGGTGCTCGCGGACACGCAGCGCGCGGGCGACCCTGCGCGCGCTCTCGACCTCCCGGAGGTGCCGCTGGCCGTAAGCCACCGTGAGGGCAAGCAAGGCGAAGCCGTCGCGCTTGGCGCAGGCCCCGGCCGTGGCCGAGTCGAGGCCGCCCGAAAGGAGGACGACCGCAAGGGGCTTTCGCCGTGCCGCCAACCGTTTGACCTCCGGGAAAGGTTATCGCAGGCCTCGGGATTTGACCCTTCGTGAAAGCCGCGCGCGGGACGCCTTGGCGGTTCATCGCCCTCAACGGGACCGGGGCCTTCGCGCTGCTCGCGTTCACGCTGGCCATGGTCTTTGGGTCGAGCCTTGAGCGCCCGCACCTCCTCCTTGACATCGTGCTGCCGCTGCTCACGCTGCTCGCCTTCGTTTGGCTTGACCTCCTCCTGCTTTTTTTCCGCGACCCTGAACGGCGCGTGGGCGAGGGGTGCGTCGCGCCGGCCGACGGGCGCGTCGAGGCGGCCTCCGTTTCCGGCGGCGTTGCAAGGGTCTCGATCTTCCTCGGCGTCTTCAACGTCCACGTCGTGCGCGCGCCGCTCTCGGGGCGAGTGACGCGGCTCGAGCACCGCCCGGGAGGCCGCCGCTTGGCCTTTTCGAAAGAATCGGCGCACAACCAGCGCGTGGTCGTCGAGCTTGCCGGCGAAGGGGGGCCCGCGGTCCTCACGCTGATCGCGGGCGCCTTTGCCGACCGTATCCTCCCCTACGTGGCGGTCGGCGACCTGCTCTCGAAGGGCGAGCGGCTCGGGATCATCAAGTTCGGCTCGCGCGTCGACCTCGAGGTCCCGGCCCTCCCGCCGCTTGCCCTGCTCGTGAAGCCCGGCGACACCGTTAAGGCCGGCGAGACCGCAATCCTTGCCCCCCCAAGGGAGGCCGCCTCGCCTTGACGATCTTCAAGCTCCTTCGCGCGGCCGACGCCTTCACGATGGTCAACGCCGCGCTCGGGTTCCTCGCGATCACGTACATCTCGGACCACAAGTACGCGCTTGCCGAGGCCCTGCTCCTTGGCGCCGTCATCGCCGACGGGCTCGACGGCCTCGTCGCGCGCCGGTTTGGAGGCGGCAAGGAGAGCCTCGGCGACTACCTCGACATCATGGCCGACTACCTGAGCTTCTGCGTGGCCCCCGCGATCCTCTTCTACCAGCTCCACTTCGACGTCGCGGCTGCGCCGTCCGCGACCCTCCCGCAGGACGCCCTCGTCGGGGTCGCCGCCGGGCTCTTCGTGCTCTTCGGGCTCCTGCGCCTCGCCCGCCATGTCGCGAAGAGCGGCCCGCAGGCCGGGCGCTTTGCGGGGCTCCCCACCACCGGCGCGGGGTTCTTCGTCGTCCTCCTGGTCGCTCTGGGCGGCGTCGGCGACCTCGCCGCGGCGGCCCTTGTGGCCCTGCTGGCCGTCCTCATGGTCACGGAAATCCCCTACCCTAAGGTCCGTGGGGCGCTTGCCGGGGCCTCCGGCGCCCTTGTCGCGGCTCCCGCCCTGGTGCTCCTGGCGCTCCCGCAGGGCGACGCCGTCCGCAACGCCGTGCTCCTCGTGGCGCTCGCGGGCGCAAGCGCCTACGCGGCCTCCGGCGTCGCACTCACGCTTGCGCGCGTCCCGCCAGCACCCGACAGGCAGGGGGCCGAAGGCGGCGCGGAGGGCGCCCCGGACAACACTCAGGAGGTCGACCCGGACAGCGGAAGCGCGTGAAAAGTCGAATCTCGACTGTGTGAACCATTTTATTCAATCCGGCCTATACGGATGCACGGAGCGCGCCGGATGGCCAAGAGCGTAAAGATCGGGATAACAGGACTTCCGGGCTCGGGCAAGACCGAGGCCCTCGAGAAGGTCATCGGCATGCTCGAGGCCGACCAGAAGACCGTCGGGGGGATGGTCACGAAGCCCATGTTCGACCAGCACCGCCTCGTAGGGATCTTCGTGATCGACTGGATGACGAAGCAGAAGGACGTCCTCGCGCACATCGACTACGAGTCGAATGTCTCGGTCGGCCGCTTCGGGGTCGACATGAAGAAGCTCGAGGAGGTCGGCGTCCACGCGATCGAGACCGCGATCGACAAGGCCGACATCATCGTGATCGACGAGGTTGGCAAGATGGAGGTCGAGTCGCCCACGTTCGTGTCGGCCGTGAAGCGCGCGCTCGACGCGTCGAAGCCCATGCTGCTCACGCTCCACAAGAAGTCCCGGAACCCGCTCCTCCAGGACATCCGCAGGCGCGACGACGTCCGCATCCTCGAAGTGACGCCGATCAACCGCAACCTGTTGCCCTTCAAGATCATCAAGCTCCTCAAGGAAGAGGGCGGTTGAGGCGCAGGCCGGGGCCCGACGCCGGAGGCCTTTCCCATGGCCCAGCGCCACGTGAAGGAGGGGCTCGTTGAGCTCGAGCTGCCGGAGGACGCGCGGCTCGACCTCAAGAAGGGCCCGCAGCGCGCGGGCGGCCGGATGGTTTTCTACAACCCCGCGGCGAGGACCTCGCGCGACCTCACGGTTGCCGTCCTTCGGACCCTCGAGCCCCCGGACGGCGGGTGGCGCGTCCTCGACGGCCTGTGCGGGAGCGGCGTGCGGGGCCTTCGCGTCGCGCGCGAGGTCGAGCACGTCCGCGAGGTCGTGCTAAACGACGGGGACGAAAAGGCCGCGGACCTTGCCCGCAGCCAGGCCCTGCGCCTCGGGCTCGAGAACGTCAAGGTCACGTCCCGGTCGCTCGACGAAGCGCTGGCCGACTCGAGCACGCGCTTCGAATTCATCGACATCGACCCCTACGGCAGCCCCGCGCGGTTCCTCACGGCGGCGGCCTCGCGCGCCTCGCGCCCCGGCTATGTGGCGGTGACCGCCACGGACGTGGCGGCCCTCTGCGGCGTCTTCCCCGGCGCGTGCATCCGCCGTTACGGGGCCGCCCCCTTGCGCAACGAGTGGATGAAGGAGACCGCCGCTCGCATCCTGCTTGGCGCGGCCGCGCGCAGGGCCGGCGCGGCCGAGCGCGCGGTCGAGCCCGTCGCCACGCTTTCCACCGACCACTACATCCGCCTGATTTACCGCGTCCTCAAAGGACGCCGCTTTGCGGACCTGTCCGCCCGCAGCCTCGGTTTCCTCAAGCTTGACAAAGCGGGCCTCAAGGCCCCGCAGAGCATCCCCTTCGGGCGGCTCCAGGAGGAAGGGAACGTGCTTGAGGGGCCTGGGCCGATCGCGGGGCCCCTTTGGCTTGGCGACCTCCACGACGCCGCCCTGCTCGCGCGCGTGAAACCCCCCGAATGGATCGCGGACAACCGAGCGCTTGCGCACTTCCTCGCGGTCGCGCCCGGCGAATCCGCCCTCCCGCCTTTCCACTACAAGCTCGACGAGGTGGCAAGGCGACTGCGCGGCTCGCCGCCCTCGACGGCGCGAGCGGTCGAGGCGCTCAAGTCCGCGGGCTTTGCCGCCGCGCCGACGCACTTCGACCGCAAGGCCGTGAAGAGCGACGCCTCACCGTCCGAACTCCTCGAGGCCCTGCGGCCCTTCGTCCCCCGCGCCTAGGGGCCCCACGGCGAGCGCCGCCTGGCTGAGGCGGCGCTGCGCGGCCGTGCCCTCGGGTGCGTCCTGCGCCCTCTCGCCGGCCCCCGGGCTCGCCCGCTTGAGGCGCGCGACCTCGAGGCGCATGAGCGATACCTCGTCGCGCATCTTCTGCGTGTGGGCAAGCTGCTGCTGCACGTCCTTGCGCATCCGCATCATCTCCTCCTCGAAGGGCGTGAAGCCCCCGTGCGTGATGAGCCGGTGCGAGATGAACATCCCGAGCAGGAGCGCGCCCACGATCGCGACGACGATCACCATGATCCAGCTCGCGATCCACTGCGCGAGGAAGAAGAGCGTGTTGAGGAGCCCCGGGCTTACGATCGCAAGGCCGAGGAGCGCGCCCCACACGCCAAAGAGGATTACCACGACGAGGAAGGTCCTCGGAATCCGGCGGGACAGCGGAAGGTTGGGCTTGACCAGCGCCCCTCACCCCGGGGGACTTACCGGGCCCCCTCGGCAAGCACATGCCTGTAGGGGACCGATTCTGTCTGGATCGACCCATCCGCCGTCTCCCGAATATAGATTTGGTAAGCCCGCTCCCCGGACGAGCCGCTCGGTGCGGCCTCAACGATGTTCCAGGTCGCGTTGTAGTAGTACACGTTCGTCGTCTCGTCGGCCGTCGCGTTGATCGTGAAGAACGTGAGGTTCGTGTGGGCGACGAGCGCGTAGCCTTTCACCTCGCGGAACACGAGGGGCCCCGTGAGGTTCTCGTTGCCCAGGGTCACGGTGATGTTCCCATAGCGCACGTCCGCGTTCACGGACGTGATCGTGATCGTCGTGACGTTGTCCGCGACATCCACGACGAGCTTGGGGATGGCGGCGACCGGCGAGGAGGGCGCGGGCCCCGAGCAGCCCGCGACGAGCGCAGAGGCCGCGGCAAGCGAAGCCAGGAGCGCGATGCGTCCGCGCATAGGGGCTCCTCATCCCTCCTGCGCGCCCAAGTTCGCCGCGATCCGGCGCTTCACGGCCGCGAGGTTCGCCGTGTTGTCGAAAGCCTTGGCAAGCGCCTTGGGGCCTTTGTGCGGCATCCGGTCGAAGCGCCTTGCAAGCTCCGCCATCTGCGGCAGGGCCCGCACGAGGTTGTCGACGACCGTGATGTGGGCCGCCACGGCCGTTCGCGAGAGCGGGTTGAGGTCCACGGCAAGGACCACCTTGCCCATGGCTTTGAGGGCCTCGGCGCGGTCGCCGTCCTCAAGGGGCACGAGCACGGCGTCGGCCTTGAAGATCCCCTCCTTGGCGCAGAGCGCGCGGTGGCTCGCGAGCCCGGGGATCCGCGCGCCCCGCTCGCGCCCGAGGACGCCTTCGCCCCCGGCTTCTTCGAGCACCTCGACGATCCGGCGCACACGCGCATCGCCCGCGTGGAAGACGTTGGCTTCGAGGGTGAGCGGCGCCCTGCCCATCCGCTTCCCGTTCACGGAGGCCTGGAGGGCGGAAAGCGCCGCCGCGGCAAGCGCCGCAGCGTTGCCGTTCACGCTGACCACGGGGTCCTTCGCGGCAAGCAGGACCTCGACGGCGGCCTTCGGGGCGGCCTCGGCCTCCGGGACCGTGCGCTCGCCGAGCAGGTAATCGAAGGCCTCGCCCCGGCCGTGCGCGATAAGCCCCGAGGGGTG
>DATEUP010000243.1:0-7480 GCA_035283065.1 Thermoplasmatota archaeon
GGCGAAGGCGGCCGCCCCGCCGGCGAAGCCGGCGCCAAGCGCCGCGCAGGCACCTGCCGAGGCCCCGGCCGAGGAGCCCAAGAAGAAGAAGGGCTTCATGCGGCGCTAGCGGCGGGTTTTGCCGCGGCGCCCAACTGGCAAGGGGGCGCGGGGCTTGGACGCCGCCGCGCGCAATCGCGCCGACATCACGCGCTTCAACTCGTCGGCCTTGAGGATCCCGACTTCCGTGATGAACCCCGCGACGAGCCTGGCGGGCGTGACGTCGAAGGCCGGGTTGCGCGCACGTGAACCGGAAGGGGCGAGGCGCTCGGCGCCGATGAGCGTGACCTCGTCTTCCCCGCGTTCCTCGATGGGGATCAAGGCGCCTGACTTCTTGGAAAAGTCGAAGGTGGAGAGCGGGGCCGCCACGTAGAACGGCACGCCGTGTTCCTTCGCGAGGAGCGCCTTCCCGTAGGTCCCGATCTTGTTGGCAAAGTCGCCGTTTGCCACGATGCGGTCGGCGCCCGTGATCACGAGGTCGACCTCGCCCCGCTGGAAGTAGTGGCCGGCCGCGTTGTCGGCGATGACGGCGTGGTCGATCCCCTCGTTGAGGAGCTCCCACGCGGTGAGCTTGGAGCCTTGGAGGCGGGGCCGAGTTTCGTCGACCCACACGAAGAAGCTGACGCCGCGGTCGTGGGCGAGGCGCATGGGGGCAAGAGCCGTCCCGTAGTCGACGGTGGCAAGCGCCCCGGCGTTGCAGTGGGTGAGGAGCTTCGCGTTCTCCTTGATGAGCGGGGCGCCGAACTCACCGATCTTTCGGCAGCGCTCCACGATCGACTCCACGTACGCCTCGGCGGCAAAGCGCGGGTCCTTGCCCGCGCGGATCTGCCGCACCGTGTGGTCGACAGCGAAGGCGAGGTCGTGCGCCGTCGGGCGCGTGCCCTTGAGCAGCGAACCCGCCTCGTCGAGGTTGAGGCCCTGGGCCGCGGCCTGCGCGATGCCGAGCGCGGCCGTGGCTCCGATGGCGGGCGCGCCGCGGACCGTCATGTCCTTGATCGCGCCGGCGATGTCGAAGATGCCGATGGCGGAGACGAGTTCGAGGGCGGCCGGGAGCTTGCGCTGGTCAATCATCCAGATGATGCCGTTACCGTCCATCCATACGGCGCGCATCTGCTTGCGGGTGCCGTGGTCGAGGACTTTCACAGCCCCGAGGAGGCCTGGGCTCGACTTAACCGTTTGCCGGGGGCTTTGCGCCCTGGGGCTTGTGGAGGCCCTTCTTGATCGCCCCGGCGACCTCAGCGGCGTCCCCGCCAACCGCGACAAGCCCGAGGCGTTCGACTGCGACAACAACACGCCCCTTGAGCAGCTTGCCGAGCGCAAGGAGCGTGTTCGGGTCGCCAAGGTAGCCGCGGGGAAAGGGGAACGCCTCGACGCCCTTTGCAAGTGCCGGCGGCTGGGGCACGACCGCAACGACCTTGGCTTGGGGGTTCACACGCCGCGCGATCCAGTGGACGGGCGTTTCGGCGGGCGGCTCGACGAGGCCGAGCACCATCGCCTGATAGCGCGCGGGGTCGTAGTCGTAGACTTCGGCAATCGAGGACTCGGGGGCCGCGCCGAGGCTCTCCGGGCAAAGGGCGATGGCGAACCGGTTTTGCGATGGGGCCGACACCGTGCCCGCGAGTTTGAGGCCGGGAAGTTCGTTTTCCATCGCTTGGCGGAGCTTGGCGAGGTGGAGCAGCGGTTCGGGATTGCGGACGGGCTCGCGCGAAACGAAGAAGACGCCCATTTGGGGGAAGGGGAAGCCGGGCACGGGGGTCGGAACGCGGCGGACGGTTATGGAAGCGTCGAGTGTCTCGAAGGCGTCTTACGCATCCTGCGGCTGGGCGCGCGGCCAATATCATGATATAGCCGGGGCCTCCATCGCGAATCGCCAGGGTTGCCGGGGTGGGATTTGAACCCACGAAAGGCCCGCCTAGACCTTGCCGGATCTTCGATCCGGCGCATGACCACGCTCTGCCACCCTGGCGCGCTCCTTGACGAGCGGACGCCTCGGTGTTCGCGGTGGGCCAATAAGTCGAGGGGGGGGGAGGCCAGCGAAAGCGTCCTGCGTTTTCGATTGAAAGGCGGCGCGAATCCTCCTTGCGCGCCACGCTCCGCGAAGGCGCACCGGCTCGTTCGGTGGGTGGAGCCACGGTTCGAAATCGTGAAATACGGGTGTGCGCATCGAATTCGTGCCAGGGTTGCCAGGGGTGGGATTCGAACCCACGAAAGGCTCGCTCGAACCTTGCCGGATCTTCGATCCGGCGCAGTGCCAAGCTGTGCCACCCTGGCTCTTTGTTCCCCTGAGCGAATGCGCCTACCACGCCCCGACCCCATATAAGCGTGAATCAAGGGTGAGCGAAAGCGGTTAACGGCCCCCTCGCGATGCAATCCTGATGAGCGAGGAGCCCGGCGAGCAAACCGACCACGAACCTCGGCTGTGCGCCTCGGTCGCCCGCGCACGCGGCGAAGAGGCGCGGCTGTGGCTCCAGCAGCAGGGCCTCCTCGACCCTCACGCGCGCGTTGGCGGTGAAGGCCCACTCCTCTTCTTCCCGCTTTCCGAGCGCGCGGTCCCTGGGGCGACCTCGCCGCGCGAGTCGGCAGAAGGCTGCGGCGCCCGCGATGACGGGAGTGTGGACGCAGGAGGGTTGGGGCCGATGGCGCAGAGCTTCGCCACGCACTTTGGTGCGACTTTTGCGGTGCGCGAGGCGAAGGTGCGATCGCGCGACCGCGGAGCCTACCAGAAGGTGGCACGCGTTCCCGAGGAGGAGCGCGCGGCTCTCCCGCAGAGCTTCGACCACGTGGGGGACATCGCGGTCGTGAAGTTCGACGAGCGCAACGAGCGCTGGAAGGACGAAGTGGCGCGCGCGATCCTCGCGTCGTACAAGGGGATCCGGGCGGTGGCGGCCGACGAGGGTGTCGAGGGAGAGACGCGCGTGCGCGCGCTGCGGAAAATCGCAGGCGAGGGCGACCTTTCGACCGTGTACAAGGAGTTCGGGATTGCCATCGAGGTCGACCTCTCGAAGACGTTCTTCACGCCGAGGCTTGCGGGCGAAAGGCGGCGCCTGGCGCTGCTCGTTGCCCCCTACGAGCACGTGCTCGACGCGTTCGCGGGGGTAGGCCCCATCTCGCTCCAGATCGCGAAGCTGCAGCCTACGGCCGAGGTCGAGTCCGTGGACATCAACGGCGCGGCGGTGGAGATCCTAAGGCGCAACGCACAGCGCAACAAGCTCAAGAACATCCGCGCGCACGAGGGGGACTTCAAGGCGTTCGCGGCCGCCGCAAAGCCGAGGTCCTTCTCGCGCGTCGTGATGAACCTGCCGCACCGCGCGAAGGAATTCCTGCCCGATGCGCTGCCGCTCGTGGCGCTCGGCGGGTTCGTGCACCTCTACGGGATCCTGCCGCTGGAGAAGATCATGCCTGAGCAGGGGCAGCTCGGGAGGATCGCGGAGGCCGCCGGGGCCCGGGTGACGATCCTGCGGGCGCGGCCGATCAAGTCGTACAGCCCGAAAGACCTTTTTGTCGTGTTTGACCTGCGGGTCGACGCGCCGGGGAAGTGAGGAGGCACGGCAAGGAGACGCCCGCTCAGGCGATCTTGTCCTTGGCCTTCCTTGCCGCGTCCTTCGTCACGTCGAGTGCCTTGCCCCCGACGTCCTTCGTCACGTCGAGGGCTTTGTGCGCGACGGGCTTCGAGACGTCGATGGCCTTGCCTCCGACGTCCCTTGTCACGTCGGCGGCTTTGTTCGCGACAGGCCTCGACACGGCGATCGCTTTGCCGCCGACGTCCTTCGTGGTCTGAAGCGCCTTGCCGGCTACGCCCTTGAAGAGCTTGCCCGCGCCCTTCACGGCGCTGGCCTCCGAGGCCCCAAGCGCCGCGCCGCAGTTGGGGCAGTGGAGGGCGCCGGCGGGCGTTTCCTTGTCACAGTTTGCGCACAATGCCATGGGCGGCGGAATGCGCCGCGCCCCTACTTGGGGATTCCGAACTCGGGCGGGGAGGGCGCGCTGGCGCCTGCCCCCAAAACCTTCGAATAGGCCCGGGCTGGTTTCTCGCCCCGGGTCTTCCGGTGGACTACAGCGCGGCGCTCAACTGGCTCTTCGAGTGGGTCGCGGCGGAGGAGGCGCGCACCTGGCTCTTCGTAGTCGTCTGCGTCGTCGCGGTCCTCATGGGGGCCGCCGCGAGCCTCTTGGAACTCGGCGTGGAATTTGGAGCCTCTGCGGTCGTGGGGCTCCTGGTGGCCGCCCACTCGGGCTTCTTCCTCGGACTCGTCGCGTTCACGTTACTGTTCCTCGGCCTTTACATCTACATGGGCCGGGGGGCGCGGGTGAGCCCCACCAATAGCGCGGGCGACCAAGGGGCTTAAAGGCCGGCCGGTAAAGCCCATCAGGGTTTCTTGGCTCGTTCTTTCACGCGGCGGGCCCCTTTTTCGACGGCCTCGGCTCCGCGGGCGACCGCAGGCTTCACTCGCCTCGCCGTAGCGTCGGCGGCCTTGCGCGTGGACTTGGCCGCGCGTTCAGCCGCAGGGCGTGCGGCTTTGGCGAGCTCGTCGGCGGCGTCGCTCGCCGCCTTTGCCGCCGTCCGCAGGTGTGGCTCGGCGGCTTTGATGGCCTTGTCAAGCGCCGCGACCCCTTGGTCGACGGCCTGCTTGACGACCTTGCTCGTCTCCGAGGCCGCGCGCCCGACAGAAGGCCCATGGCGTGAGCTCCCGCAGTGTTCGCAGTAGTTGGCGTGGTCGGGCAGCTTGGTCCCGCAATTCCAGCAGTACATCCGATCGCTCCAGCTCTCCACGCGCTCGTGCGCGTAATCAAGGTTGCGGACGGTCGGTTGGCAGGGGCGCCTGCCAAGCTTCAATTGGCACGCGGGGGCTCGACGGTTCGTGGGCGAGTCGCTTGCTGCGCTGCCCGCTCCCTACGCACTTGCCGACACGCTCCTCGGCGGCCAGGCTTTTCGATGGACGCGCGCCCGCCGCGGCTTCGAGGGTTTCATCGGGAATGCTCCCGCGAGGCTTACGCCCGCAAAGGGGGGCCTCCTCGTCGAATCGGCCGCGGACGGGGACCCGGTGGCGGCGGCCGAGGCTTACCTCCGGGTTTCCGATAACCTTGGCCGGATCTATAGGTCGATCGGCAAAGACGCGCGGATCCGCGGAGCCATCCGGAGCTGGCAAGGCCTCCACTTGCTTTCCCAGGACCCTTGGGAAACCCTGATTGCCTTCACCGCCTCGAGTGCCTCAAACGTTCCGAAGATCTCGCGGAGCCTCGACAAAATCGCGCGCGCCTTCGGCGAGCCCGCGGCGTTCCGTGGGGGGAAATGGCACAGGTTCCCCACGCCGGAGGCGCTTGCAGGCGCGGACCTTGCAGGGCTCCGGCGCTGCGAACTTGGCTACCGCGCCCGCTACATCCGCTCGACCGCGGAGCGGGTTGCCGAGGGCCAGGTCGACCTGGGGGCGATCGCGAAGATGCCGACGGCCGAGGCGCAAGCTGCACTCGTCGAGGCCTTCGACGGCACGGGGCCCAAGGTAGCGGCCTGCGTGCTGCTTTTCTCGATGGGCAAGGACGACGCGTTCCCGGTCGACCGGTGGGTCCAGCGCTCGGTGAGCGAGTGGTACTTTGGAGGGGAGAAGCTGACACACCGCCGGTGCGAGGCGTGGGGGTGCGCGTACTTCGGCCGCCACGCGGGTTACGCGCAGCAGTACCTCTTCCACGAGAGGCGCAGCCGGGGGCGCGCGCCGCCCGCTAGATTCCGCCGTTGATCGCGAGGATCATGGTGATGAGCGCGCCCACGACGAGGGCCGTTGAGATGTGGAGGAACATGCCGATGCGAGCAAGCCCTGCCTTCATGTCGTCCGGCAGGGGGTCCATCGGGCTCATGGCGCCGGCTTTCTTGCCAAAGGCCTCCGCGCCGGGGCGCAGGATCCCCATGCCGATCACGAGGCTCGCGAGCACCATGACGAGGCCCACAAGGACCGTGCGGGCCTCCGGGTCGGCCAGCCACCCGCCGGGGTCGAGGGGGAACCGTATCAGGAAAAAGATGACGCCGGTGATGAGCGTTAAGAACCCCAGGATCGCGCCGACCATCGAAATCTTCGGCATCATGCGCAGCATGGGCATGTCGGCAAGCTTCTGCGCCTTGGCCATTGACGGGAGGAGGAACGCCTCGTTGTTGAAGTGGATGCCGACCCAGAAGACGCCGACGAGCCCGTGGATGATGCCCATGAGGGCCCATTCGGGGTGGTAGAGGACCAAGTCGAGCCCGGGCCGGGCACGGCGCGGGTTCCTATTTCAGACTTTTGTACCCCCGTGGCGATGGGGGCGAGGGGCGCCCACGTGGACCGGGCAGAGCAGTTGCTCAAGGGCAAGCCGTTCTTCGTCGGGGACGAGGCGGCGGTGCTGCGCTTCACGCGGCCGGTGAGGCGCCGACGGCGCCTGGTCCAGGCGGGGTTCCTGGTGGGGATCGCGGGGCTCGGCGGCGGGTTCACGGTCCTGCAAGCGGCGGAGGTGTGGGTTGTGGGCTTGGGCTTTGGGGGGCTTTCGAGCGGGTTCATCCTCACGCACTTGGCGGTGGGCAAGCGGAAGTGGATGAGGCCGGTCGAGGCGTTCGAGGACGGCGTCGAGGCCAGCGAGGTCACGCGCTTTTTCTGCCGCCGTCGGTTCTTGCCGTGGAAGCGCGTCGAATCGATCAAGCTGGCACCCGCGGCCGGCGGCGGCGCGCGTCTGGTCGTGGGATTTGCGCCGTCGCGAAGCTTGGAGAGCGCGCCAGGCGAGGTGGACGCCGCGGCGCTCGCGGCGCTCGAGAAGCGCTGGGCGCAAGTGAAGGCGGAGGCCGAGGCCGCCAAGGCGCTCTTCGATGCCGTGGGGAGGGAGAGTCCGCGCGATGGCTAGAGGGACGCCGATTGTAAGCGACCGGTTGCCCCCCGCCAAGCTGCCGGGCGCCCCGAAGGGCCCCCCGATGTACTCGGGGGACGCCAAGGTCGTCGAGGCCTGGAACCTCCGGGCCCGAAGGCAGGTCCGCGCCGCGCGAGGCGGCGCGCTTGGCCTCTCGGTCGCGCTGGGGGGCGCCGCGCTTGCGGGGCTCGCGCCCCCCCTCCTCGTGCTTGTGGCCTTTGGGACGATCGCCCTCGTCTACCCGATCGTGGCGCTCGAGGCTGCCTCCCGCGCGGCCCAAAAACCCCTCGAGGTCTTTGAGGAGGGCGTTCGGGCCACGGAAAAGCGCCGCCTCTTGCGGTTCCGGCGGTTCATCGTGTGGGCGCAGGTCGCGCACGGCGAGGCCCATGAAAGGGCGGCAGGCCGGTTCCAGCTCACGCTAAAGCTGCTCGACGGGAGCGTCCTCGAGTCCGTGCCGGGCGAGGCTGGCCGCGAGACGATTGAGTATGTGCACTCCCGCACGGGCGAGCAGGTGCGCGGGTCCTGGGTGGGCGAGTCGCCAAGCGGGAAAGCGGGCGAAAATCTCTCATAGGTCGAGCGTGAG
>DATEUP010000244.1:0-4505 GCA_035283065.1 Thermoplasmatota archaeon
CACAGCCGCAGGGGTCGCGGGGTTCACCGCGATCCACCCCACGCTCGCGGCCGGGTGGTTCGCGGGCCTTGTCGAGGCCAAGGTGCGCACGCCGACCGTCGCGGACTTCGAGCGCCTCCAGGCGTGGGAGACCATGCGCGAACTCTTCCGCAACCCCGTCTGGCGCGTCCTCTTCGTCACGGCGCTCACGAACGTCGGCAGCTCGATCGGCACGTTCGTCTCGCTGCCGATCCTGGCAAGGGCCCTCGGCTAGAAGGCGTGCGCCTCAGGCAAGCACGACGTCGCTTGCGATCGCGCCCTGGTAATACACCCGGAGGTGCGCGCCGTGGTAGGCCGCGTCCATCCCGCGCACGAGAATCCGGTCGCCCGCGCCCGCGCGCCCGTCGCCGTCGAGGTCCGTGACCGCCCACGTGTGCGCGACCAGGCTCGTTCCGTTGGCTCCTTGGACGAGGAGCCCGAACGAGGACTCGTTCCAGCGCAGGTCGTCGGTGCCGAGCTTGCGGATGACCTCGAGGTACGTGTCGTTGCGCGACGCGTTTGTGGCGTTTGCCGTCGTAGGGCCCTGGGTCACGACGAGGGACACGGGCTGGCGCGCCGGCGGGACCGTGTTTACGACCATGGAGTAGAGCACGGCGGCAAGCACAACGGTCACCGCGACCATGAGCACGGCGCCGACCACGGCGGAAACCGCGCGGCGCCGGCCGCGCCGAAGGGCGCTTGGCCGGTGCCACGTGCGCGCTTGGAGTCCCACGCCCGCGCAGATGTGGGGCGCCTAAAGACCCTTCGCCTCCGAGAGCCAGCGACCCGGAAGATCCCCGCGCGTCCCCGCGCGAGCTAGAGGCTGTGGCTCGCGAGCTGGCGGCCCTCAAAGAAGAGCTTGATGACGCCGCCCTCGACGGCGGCGGCGCTGGCCTCGGGCTCCACCTGAATCACGACCGAGTCGCCGGCGGTGATCCGGTCGTTTCCGTCGTTGTCCACGTAGGTCACTGTCACGTCGATGCCCCCGACTGTTTGGGTCGCGTTGCCCGCCCCCACGAAGTACTGGTCGCCTTCGGGGCTGAGGACCTGGTAGGTCACCGCGCTTGAGGCAAACGCGCTCACGCCCGTCGCAGATTCGATCATGGCCGAGTGCCTGCCGCCCACCCACGGAGTGTTCGAGAAGGTGATCGAGACCGGCGTGGGCGGAGGTGGCGAGAGCATCCCCGAGACGAGGACGAAAACGACGACGGCGAGCACGACGGTTACGGCGACCATCATGATTGTCCCGACTACGGGAGCGACGCCGCGCCTCTTCAGGCGGACGAGGGGAACCTTGCGCCTCATTGGAGGGACACGGGAGCGCGCTACCTTTCGGCGATATTAATACGTTTATCCCAGGGTCGGCGAGGTGGGAGCCAGCGCCCGTGAAGCACGGGCGCCAGGCGGCTTTCGGCAGCCCGCGAGAGGCAAGAAAGCCGGAGTTCGAAAAAAAAAGACAGGTCGGGCCGTTTCCGGCCCGGAAGAGAGAAGAATCCGCCACAACGTAAGCCGGCTTTACGGCAGGGCGACGGCGCCGATCTCGTTGCTCTGGTAGAAGAGCCGGATCCGGCCGCCCTGGATCGCCGTGCTCGAGGTCGGCGTGACCGTGATCTTCACGCTGTCACCAGCACCGACCTTGCTCGGGTCGATGTTGTCCTGGTACGTGATGTTCACGTTCGTGCCGCTCGTCAGGGTGTTGAGGCCAGCCACGCCGGTGTAGTACGTCGTGCCGTTGCGGTCCTGGATGATGAACGTCAAGTCCGTCGGGTTTACGGTTGCCCCACTCGACGACTGGACGTTCACCAGCAGGTTCCCAGCGTTCCAGTTCTGGGCCTGCAGCACGGTGCTCGGGTTGTTTGTGTTCGGGTTCGTGCCAATCCCGGACACCATCACGTACAAGACGGCCGCAAGGACCACCGTGATCGCAACCATCAAGATGGTTCCGATAACGGGGGACACAGCCTTCTTGTTCTTCGTTCCAAATACGGTCTTCATTCGGTTTTGTCCTCCAATTGAGGTCTTGCGACCTCATTTCGCTCGACCCGTGTTGCCCGTATTTATACGTTCACCGGCGAATCTCGGAGCCTCGCCTGGCAGGAAAAACGGGAGCCAGGCGTGGGCATCCTCCACGGGAAACGGTGGTCGAGGGGGGGAGCGCGAAGGCTTGCGGGGGAGGGTCCCTCGGGCAAGCGGCCAAGGCTACCTGACGCGCCGGGGCAAGGGTTCGAGAGGCACCTGGTCCTTTGCCCCGCCAAGCGCGCCCGCGGAGTCAACGGGGGCCGCCAAGGGGGCAGGCAGATTGAGCCGCGCGCCCGCCGTCCGGGTCGTCCTTGGCAACTCCCGCAGGATGGAGCAGCTCCAGGACGGGTCCGTCGCGCTCGCGGTTACCTCGCCGCCCTACCCGATGATCGCGATGTGGGACGGGCTCTTCGCCTCGCAGGGCGCGCGCAGTTACGACGAGATGCACGCGCGGCTCGACGAGGTGTGGCGCGAGGTCGCTCGGGTCCTCGTCCCCGGGGGGCTCGCTTGCGTCGTGGTCGGCGACGCGCTTCGCAAGGTCGACGGCCGCTTCCGGCTCTTCCCGAACCACGCGCGCGTCATGGAGAGCTTCCTCGCCCTCGGCCTCGACGCGCTGCCCTACATCCTCTGGAAGAAACCGACGAACAAGCCCAACGCCTTCCTGGGGTCGGGTTTCCTGCCGCCAAACGCCTACGTGACGCTCGACTGCGAGTTCATCCTGATCTTCCGCAAGGGGGCCTTGCGCAAGTTCCCGCGGCTCGACGAGACGCGGACCCGCTCGGTGTACACGAAGGCCGAGCGCGACGTGTGGTTTTCCCAGGTCTGGGAGGTCAAGGGCTCGAAGCAGGCGCGAGGCGAGGGCGCGCGGCGGTCCGCCGCGTTCCCGCCGGAGGTCCCGCGCCGGCTCATCTCGATGTTCAGCGTGGAGGGAGACCTCGTGCTCGACCCCTTCGTGGGCACGGGCACGACGCTCGCGGAGGCCGCGCGCCTCAAGCGGGACGCCTTGGGATTCGAGGTCGATGAGGGGCTGCGCGGGGAAATTGAACGGTGCGTGGAAGGGGCCGGCGCGTCATGCTCCTTCGAGCGGGCTGACGGGCCAAACGGTTAACCCCCCTCGCGGGGTTCTTGGGCGCGCGCGGGGGAGGATGGCCGTGGCGGGCGGAGACCAGGGTGCGACCTCGGAGGAGGTCAACCGCCTCATCGCCAAGCACGCGAGGCCCGGCGTGAAGTTCACGCTCGAGGACGTGAGGGGGCACCGTGCGGTCGCCGTGGGGCTTTCGTCCCGCGTCGGGGTCGTCGTCGACGGGGAGGCCGGCGACTTCCTCGCCGCGTTCAATGCGGGGGCCATGGTCGTCGCGAAGGGGTCCGTCGGCCGCTGCCTCGGCTACGGGATGACCGCGGGGGCCGTGCAGGTCGTGGGGAGCGCAGGGGAAGGCGCGGGCGCGTACCTCCATGGAGGCGCGCTCCACATCTTCGGGGATGCGGGCGCCTTTGCCGGGATGCGCATGGCGGGCGGCGAACTCGTCGTGAAGGACAACGCAAAGGAGGGCGCAGGAGCGGGGATGGCGGGCGGGGAGCTCGCCGTGCTCGGAGCCGCGCTGGGAACCGTGGGCGCGGGGATGTCGGGCGGAGCGATCTTCGCGCGGGCTGGGACCACCTTCGATTCGGCCTGCGCGCACTCGTCGAAGCTCGACCCGCAGGGCGCGGCCCGGCTCAAGGCCCTTGCCGCGGCCGTCAAGGTCGCCGCAATCGAACCCTCCGAGTACGTCCGAATCGCCGCGCTTGCAGACGCGGGCCCGGCGCCTGGCGGCGAGGGCGCCACGGCCGCGGCGCACGTGAAGGTCTCCGGGGCTGGCGCGTCGCCCCCCAGCCCCCGCGTGACGGTATCGAAGGGGGGCGCCGACCCGCCAGGGGGCGCTTTGCCTTGACGGGGCCGCGCCAGGCCGCGCGCCTGTGGGCAGGCCTCTCCGCCTTCGCGCCGGGCGCCGAACCGCACGGCCTGCCCTTCGCGCTTGCCCCCTCGGGCCCCACGGCGGGGGCCGACGTGGGGCGCCAGCCGTCCGCATTGCCCTCGCGCCCGCTGCTTGGAGGGAAGGGCGCCCCGGCACTGCGGGTGCCCGTCCTGCTCGACGCCACAGGGACCCCTTTGGCCGACCCGAAGGTCTGGGCCGCGCTCGGGCGCGGCGCTTCCGCGGGGGGCGCGGCCCTGCTCGTCTCGCACGTGCAGCTCAAGGAGCGCGAGACCGTCCTCAAGGCGGCCGGCGTCCCGCTCGTCCTTTGCGCGGCGCCCGGCGACCCGCTGACACCGGAGCTCCTCGCCCCCTGCGCGGCGGTCGCGGCATCCCTTGGCGCGCCTTATGGAGCGCCCGCGCTGCCCTCCGAGGAGGCCCTTCCCGGCCTCGTCGAGGCCCTGCGCGCGCTAACGGGCTACCGGGCCCCGGTCCTCCTCCTTGCCCCCCCGGGTCGCG
>DATEUP010000245.1:0-2417 GCA_035283065.1 Thermoplasmatota archaeon
GCCCGCGCCGTCGAGCGCCCCGAGCACGGCGAGGCAAGAGTCGAAGCGCGCCGAGCGCCCAGGCCTCGGCACCGAGTTCGCCGAGGAGCACGACTCGCGCGTCGTCCGGGTGTCGTTCGAGCGCGCGAGCACGCGACCGGACGCGGTGCTGACCCTGCGTTACGATGATCGCCGGGGGCTGCTCGCCCTGGGGATCGACGTCGACGGGCGACGTCACGGCGAGGACGCGTGGGCGCGCGATACGGCCGTCCCCTTCCGACGGGACGCGTTCGCGAAGCCGCCCCCGGGCTGGTCGGGCCGCTGAGCGCACGCCCAGCGCCACGACTCCGACCCGTGGCCCCGAGCGCGTACCGCGACCGCGACCTTCGACCACGGCCGCGCGGTGCTCGGGGGGGACGGGCTCTCACCTCGCGGGCGCGGCTCGCGACTTCTTCTCCTCCCTCTCGCAGCGAGGGCGCGCATCGCGGCCGATC
This sequence comes from Thermoplasmatota archaeon, assembly GCA_035283065.1. Classification (GTDB taxonomy): domain Archaea; phylum Thermoplasmatota; class DTKX01; order DTKX01; family DATEUP01; genus DATEUP01. Next base: position 474 of record DATEUP010000245.1, read on the forward strand.
CGGTAACCGGGGCTATAGCTCACGGTGAAGGGCTGGCCGGCCGCGCCGGTGTACCAGACCAGGATCCTGGCGCCCTCCGGCCCGGCCGTCCCCTTGTGCCAGGTGTTCACGACCTCGGCGAACGCATCGCCCTTCCTGAAGGTGGAGGCCCTCTTGACCACCAGCGCTCCGTTCGCCACGTCTCCCTCCTCCACCGTGACCCGACCCTCCAGGACGTATGCGTAGTTGTTCACGGGGTGCAGGTGGACGGGGGTGGCGGCGTGGGCCGGGATCTCCACGATGACCGCGTCCACCTCCGGGCAGCGCGTCCCGGAGTACTCGAGCGCGGCGCCGTTCCAGGTCGTTCTCGTCTTGAGCAACGTGGTCGAGGTCGCCGCCGACGCCGAGGCCGCGAGCCCTGCAGCGCAGCACAGGACCAGCAGGCGCATCCTCATCGCTCGCTCCTTCCGTGCCTACGCCCCCCGCACGGCCCGCACCGCCTTGGCGGCCCCGGCGAACACCGCCGGGATCTGCGGCTCGGCGAGGCAGGAGAAGGCGACGCGCAGGTCGGTCTTGCCGAGGGAGATCGTGCCGATCCCGTGATCGTCGAGGAGGCGGACCCGCACCGTGTCGGCGTCCGCGCCCTTCAGCCGCAGGCACATGAAGTACCCGCTATTGAAGGGGTAGACGTCCCAGCAGTCGGCGTACTCCGGCCGGCGGCACTCCTTCGCCACCACCGCCGCGCGCGCGCGGAGCGTGGCCACCTTCTCCGCCTGCTGCTTGCGGAAGTCGGGGTCGGCGAGCGCCTTCAGCACGACCGACTGGCCCGGGTTGGAGATGTTCGACACGTAGGCCCGGACGAGGCCGGCCGTCTTGTCCTCGAGCGCCTTGTAGGCGGCGGGCGTGCCGTTCTTCACGCCGAAGGTGATGAAGCCGACGCGCAGGCCCCAGACGAACTCCTCCTTGGTCGCGCCGTCGATCTTGATGGCGAGGAGGTTGGTCGAGGCGCTGGCGAGCCGGCCGAAGATCGACTGCGTCTCGCAGGCCTCGTCGAAGAACATCCCGTAGTAGGCGTCGTCGACGCAGACGACGAGCTTCGTCCCCGCCTCGGCCTCGGCGGTGAGCGCCTTCGCGATCGCGTCGGCCTCGGCGCGCGTGGGCGTGTAGCCGGAGGGGTTGTTGGGGAAGTTGAGCGAGACGACCAGCTTCTTGCCCCGGTGCTGCGCCAGCGCGGCCGTGAAGGCGGGGAGGTTGAAGCCGGTGAGCTTCTCGTCGAAGAAGGGGTAGTAGTTGAAGTGCGCCTCGAGCCGCGTCTCCCAGCTCAGGTTGTAGTTCTCCCACATGAGGTCGCTCGAGAGCACCTCGTCGCCGGGGTCGAGGAAGAGGTCGCCCACCAGCCCGAGCCCGTGCGTGAGCGCGTTCGTCACCACCGGGTTGGACGTCGGGTGATCCCCGAGCGACGGCGTCTCCTGGCGCTGCTTCTTCGCCCACGCGGCGCGGATGTCGGGCTTCCCGTAGCTGGGCGCGTAGTCGTAGATCTCGCTCGGGGTGAGCCCCTGGTAGTACCTGTCGATGCAGGCCAGGTGCATCGGCGCGCCGTTCTCGGTGGCGATGCCCACCGTGGCGTTCGCCGTCTTCGCCTTCGACTTCGCCTCCGCCCCTTGGGCCAGGATGCCCTTGGCGGGGAAGAAGAAGCGCTTGCCGCGCGCGCTCAGCATGCTGAGGACGATCGGGCAGTCCTTGGCGAGCGCGTCGTTCGCAGCCTGGGCGAGGATTCCCTTGGCGGGGAAGAAGAAGCGCTTGCCGCGCGCGGAGAGCAGGTCGAGGACCTGGGGGCAGTCCTTGGCGAGCGCTTCGTTGGCGGCCTGGGCGAGGGGGTGCAGCGGGGCGTTGCTCATCGATGGCTCCTGGTCTTTCGAGACTTGAGGGACCGGTGATTGTGCACAAGCCAGGCCACGGGTCAAC
>DATEUP010000246.1:0-10401 GCA_035283065.1 Thermoplasmatota archaeon
GCCACTGCGGGCCTTCGTGAACCTGGTGGCCGGAGCGCTTGGTGCGCACGCTCCTGCCGCCATGACGTCGCAGGAGGCGGTCCGCGTGCACGGGGAGGCAACGGGCCGGCACCTGATGGCAAACCAGCGGGTATCGAGCGCCCGCCTGAGGGCGCTCGGCTGGGCGCCGGCCCATACCCGGGCGGATAACGCCCTCGGCCCGCTCGTCGCCCAGATGGTCGCGCGGCCCCGGTGAGGGGCGCCTCCCTGGACCTCGTAGGGAGGGCGGCGGCAGGTTGATATGCCACATCCACATATGCGTATGTGGAACCATGGCCTCCCGCAATGTGGCGCTCCGGATGGAGGCGTATCGCGCCCTCGACCGCGAGCGGCGCCCCGGTGAGAGCTTCTCCGACGCCGTCCTGCGCCTCGCCTCGAACCGCAAAAGCCTCTCCGAAATCATCGCGTCGTTTGAGCCGCTCGGGGCCACGGCATCGGCCGAGCTTGACCGGAACATCGCGCGGGTGCGCAGGGACACCGAACGCTCAATGCGGGGGCGCTTGCGGTGGCGTTGATCTGCCTCGACACGACGGCAATCTCAGACCTCGTGCGGGGTCAGGATCGCATCAAGGACCGGATGGGCGCGCTGGAATCGGAGGGGGCCCGGTTCTGCACGACCTCCGTTAACGCCTACGAGGCACTTGTAGGAATCGAACTCCACCGAAGCGACCGGGAGCGCGCGACGTACGCCGAGCGGTTCGATCGGATGCTGGCGGGTATGGTCGTCATCCCCTTCGGCCTGGAGCGTGCGCGAGCGGCTTCGTCGAAGATGGCGGCCCTCTACGGTCGAGGCCGGCCGGCCTCGACCATGGACTTGCTAACGGCGTCAACGGCGCGCGCGGCCGGGTGCGAGGCCGTCCTCACACGCAACGGGAGCCAATTCAGGCGAATTGGACTTCTCACGGTCATCGGCTACTGAAGGACCCGGACCGCCTACCCGCCACTCCCCGCGCCCTTAAGGGCGGCCGCGAGCGCCCTGTCGAGGATCTCCATCCCCTCGTCCACCTGCTTGGCGCTCACCACGAGCGGGGGGATGAACCGGATGCTGTTGCGCCCGCAGCCGAGCACCACGAGCCCGCGCCGGAACGACTCCTCGATGACCGCGTCGCGGAGCTTGGGGTCGCGCGCCCGCGTCCGGGGGTCCTTCACAAACTCGGCGGCCTGCATGAGGCCAAGGCCGCGCACATCGCCGATCCGCGGGTGGTCCTCTTGGACCTCCTCGAGGCGCTTGCGCAAGAGGCGCCCTTGCTTGGCCGAATTCTCGACGAGCTTCTCCTTCTTGATCGTCTCCAGGGTCGCAAGAGCCGAGGCGCACGCGACCGGGTTGCCTCCGAAGGTGTTCGAGTGCGAGCCCGAGACCCCCCAGTCGAGGTGGGACTTGTACACGATCGCGCCGATCGGGAGGCCGCTGCCGAGCGCCTTGGCAAGGGAGACGACATCGGGCTTCACGCCGAAGTGCTCGGAGCCGAACATCTTGCCCGTGCGCCCGAAGCCGCTCTGGACTTCATCCATCACGAGCATGATGGCGTGGGGGTCGAGGACTTTCTTGAGCTCCTTGAAGTAGTCGCGCGGGGGGACGACGTACCCGCCCTCGCCCTGGACGGGCTCGGCGAAGACGGCGCCGATGTCCTCGGGGGCAAGCACGGTTGGGAAGTACTCCTCCTCGAGGATGTGGACGCACCAGAGGTCGCACGAGGGGTACTCGAGCTTGTAGGGGCAGTGGTAGCAGTTCGCAAAGGGGACGTGCGACACGCCGCCGATCATCGGCAGGTACCCCTCGCGCTGGACCTTCTTCGAGGCCGTGAGCGAAAGCGAGCCCATCGTCCGGCCGTGGAAGGCGCCGATGAACGCGAGGAGCCCCTGGCGCTTCGAAGCGTGGCGCACGAGCTTGATCGCCGCCTCGTTTGACTCCGTGCCCGAGTTCGTGAAGAAGACGCGCGAGTCCGCACCGACGGGGGCGACCTTCGTGAGCGCCTCGGCAAGGTCGGCCTGGGGCGCGTAGTAGTAGTCCGTGCCCGCGTAGTGGGTGAAAGCCTCGGACTGGGCGCGGATCGCGGCAAGCACGCGCGGGTGCGTGTGACCCGTGTTCAGGACGCCGACGCCCGCGGTGAAGTCGAGGAAGAAGTTCCCGTCGACGTCCTCGACGATGCAGCCGTGGCTCCGCCGGATCGCGAGCGGCAGGGACTTCGTCGTCGTGGCCATGAAGCGGGCGTCCTTCTCCACGATCGCCTTGGCCTTGGGCCCCGGGGGCGGGACGCGGAGCTGGGGGGAAGTGGGGAAGGGGGCCTTGGCCATCGGGGACACCACGCCTTTACGAATTTCGTAAAAGGCTGGGCGGCTATTAAGGGTTTGGTGGGAACGTCCGGCCGAGGCGCCGACCTCGCGCGCGGCGGGCCTTGCGCCTCCAAAAGGTTAAACGGCCCCCCACAATCCGCCGGGCCACAGGTCGGCACGCGTGGTCTCGATTGACGGCTCCGTTGGAGAGGGCGGGGGCCAGGTGCTGCGCACGGCCGTTGCGCTCTCCGCGATCATGGAGTCCTCGCTCAAGATCACGAACATCCGCGCGGGGCGCGAGTCGCCCGGCCTCAAGGCCCAGCACGTGGCGGCGGTGCGCGCGGTGGGCGCGCTCTGCGGGGCCGAGCTCGAGGGCGCCGAGGTCGGCTCAACGGAGCTCCGCTTCCGCCCCGAGCACCTTCGAGGCGGCACCTTCGCCTTCGATGTGGGGACGGCCGGGTCGATCGCGCTCGTGCTCCAAGCGTGCCTGCCGCCGGCCGTCTCCTGCGGCGAGCGCGTCGAGGTCACCGTGCGGGGCGGCACGGATGTCTGGAACGCGCCGACGATCACGTACTTCGAGCGCGTCCTCGTGCCGGTCCTGCGCACCTTCGGCGCGGACCTGAAGGTCGAGGTCCTGCGCCGCGGCTTCTTCCCCCAGGGCGGCGGCGAGGTGCGCGTGACCGTCGAGCCCGCAGGGTCCTTGAAGCCCCTTGCGCCCACGGGCGGACAGCCGCGCGCGCTCATCGAGGGCGAGATCGCCTGCTCAAGGCTCCCGCAGGACGTGACCGACCGCACACGGCGCGCGATCGCGCGCAGGCTCCAGGGCCTCGCGCTCCGCGAGGTCCGCGTGGACCTTGTCGAGGCCGCGGGGGAAGGGGTCTCCGCGACCCTGTGGGCGCCGCGCCGCTGCGGGGCTCTCGGCGGTTCGGATGTGGGGCGGCCGGGCTACCCCGCGGAGCGCCTCGGCGAGGTCGCCGCCGACGGGATCGCGCGAGCGCTGCGCGCGGACGTCGATGTCGACGCCCACCTCCTCGACCAGGTGATCATCTACTGCCTCATGGCGACCGGGCGCTCGAGCTTCAGCTTCGAGAGCCTCACCTTGCACGCGGAGACCGTGCTTGCGGTTGCAGAGGCGTTCACGCCGTTCACGCGCCAGATCCAGAATGACGGGCGCAAGAAGCGCATGGTGATCGACGGCGAGGGGCTCTAGTCCCCGAGGTGCTGGGCGCGCGACAAGAGGCCGGGGGGTTCCCCAAGCCCGGACGGCGCCGTGAGGGCATGACTTGTGACCGATTTCCCTCGCGCAACGGTTATGTAGGGCTTTCGCCAACGCGGAGGCGATGAGTGCACCTGCATCCCGCCCGAAGGGCCTTGCACAACTTGCCGACGACCTCCTCGCCTTCGCCCGGCAGGAAGCGCGCGAGGGGTTCAAGCGGCAGCACCCGATCCAGATCAGGGACGCCGCCGAGAAGGGCTGGAACGCGGCGGTTCAAGCGACTGACCTTGCCATGCGCGCGCGCGGTCAAATGCCAACGCCCGGCCCCCAAGGGCACCAGGACCGCCACGAGTTCCTCGAGAAGGTCGGGCGGCACGACCTTCACAAACAGTTCGCCTTCTTCGCCGACCGCCTCCACGGCGCGTGCTTCTACGGAGGGCTCCTGCCCCATGAGGAGGACATGAACCGGTGGCTCGACGAAGTGCAGCAGTACATCGAGGACATCAAGGCGGGAATATAGGGTGCGGGCTTCGGGGGTCACCCGAACGTCCCGATCCACTTGCCCCAGTCACCGGAGATATCATTGAGCCGCCGGTTGACCTCCCTGTCGGTCACGGCGAACTCCTCGACCGCGCGCTGCGCGAAGCGCACGCCCATCCGGTTGTACATCTGGACGCCCCGCTGGTTGAACTTCCCCTGGAACCAGAGGTAGTTCTCGATCGGCATGTCGGGGTGGTGGATCTCGTAATCCTCGAGCTTGCGGTACTGGAGGTCGCCCGCCGAGGCCCAGATGTCCTCGCACAGCTTCCAGACTTTCGCGTCGGCGGGCGAGGTCTGCTTGAGGAAGGCATACGTGAGGTAGTGGGCGAAGAGCTCGGGCAGCCAGTCGGGGCCCATCGCAAGCCTTCGCTCGCCGATGAAGATGTGGCACACCTCGTGGGCCGTGACGACGAGGTCCATGAAGCGGATGATGTTCTTCTCGTCGGCGCCGCGCAGCGCGCGAAAGTCCCGCTCGAGGGAGGGGGGCGCCTGCGCGACGATGCGCAGCATCGCGTCGATCATCACGTCGTGGTAGTCGTAGGAGGCGACGATGAACCCCCGCGGGCCGTCCCACACGGTGTGCGGGCGGCCGTACGGCGGGATGCAGGACGCGCGCCAGTCGGCGTCGTCGAGGACGGCGAGGTAGGTCTTCGCATCGATCCGGAAGAGGCGCTCGAGCCACCGGTGCGCCTTCTTCACGCCCGCCTGCAGGCGCTTTGCGCGTTCCGTGAAGCCGAGCGAGTAGATCGTGGGGACCTTCGCGTCTTCGAGGGTTCCGACCTCCAAATCCTCGAACAGGGCAATACCTCCAACGCGGGGTGATGCGGAGCCCCGTGGAGGGTCATAAAGGAGAGGGGCGTTCCCTCCGGCGACCTCCAATTGCGCGATGGGGTCAAAGGGATCTCTTTCGGGCCCGTGGGTTCCAGCTTTCGCCCACCCCAGGTAAGGGGATAAATAGTCGCTGTGACGAAGAGTGGCCGTGAAGTTTCAGGTTCTCGTCAAGTACGATCGAGAAACACGATCGTACACGGCGACAGTCCCCGGTCACCCCATCGTAGTCAGCGCCACGTCCGAGCGTGAAGCTTTGAAGTTGGTGAGAGAAAGCCTCCAGCTGTACCTCGAAGACAGCCCCGGAGGTCGGGCCCGTCCCCACCCGGAACGCCCTTCGAATGCCAAGCTCGTGACGGTTGAAGTCCATGGCGAGGTTGCCCGGTGAAATCGACGGCCGACGATTCTTGCGCACGATGAGGCGGCTGGGCTGGGTCGTCGGGTCCTCGCGAGGGAGCCACGTGACGCTTGTCCACGTGGAAACCGGCCAGAAACTTTTCGTGGCCTTCCACGGCACGATGTACAGGCCGGCCGTCCAGGACGCGCTAGAAATCGCGGGAATTACGCCCGAGGAATTCCTCGATGCCTATTGAGGCGAGGGCTATCGCGCCCTCACCCGGTGCTTCTGCCCCGTGACCTCGTCGACGAGCTGCCAGAACTCGTCGAAGGTCACGCTCCCCTTGCGCTCGCCGAGCTCCTTCAGCCTCATCGTGACCGCGTCGACCTGCGTGTCGGCCAGGCGAACACCCTGCCCCGTGAGGACAGCCTTCACGTGGGCTTCGCCCGTGTGCTTGCCAAGCGCGAGGGTTCGCCGCTGCCCCACAAGCTCCGGCGGGTAGGGCTCGTAGGTTGCCGGGTCCTCCATCACGGCTTTCACGTGGATCCCCGACTCATGGCTGAACACGTTCGAGCCCGCGACGGGCGCGTTGGGGTGCACGGCCACGCCGCTGCGGTCGGCGACGAGCTCGGAGAGCGCCTTGAGGTGCTCGAGCTCGATCCCCGTCGGGATCCCGTAGAGGAGCTCGCAGGACAAGACGAAGGGCTGGAGGGGCACGTTGCCCGCGCGCTCGCCGATCCCGTTCACGGTCGTGGTCACAAAGCGCGCGCCGGCAAGGACGCCGGCGACCGCGTTGGCATTCGCCAGCCCGAAGTCGTTGTGGAGGTGGATCGAGAGCGGGAAGTCGTTGAGGCTGCGGCGCACTTTCTGGACGAGCTGGGCAAGGCCGTTGGGCGTCGTGCAGCCCACGGTGTCCGTGATCCCCACGCGCTCGGCGCCCGCGTCGATCGCCGCGCGGTAGATGCGGATGAGGTCCATGAGGTCGGCGCGCGTCGAGTCCTCGGTCGAGAACCCGACGCGCAGGCCGCGCGAGGTCGCATATTCCGTGACGCGGGTGACCTCGGGCAGGATCCCCTCGACGGTCTTCTTGAGCTTGACGCGCAGCTGGATCGGCGAGGCCGGCACGAAGAGGAGCACCATGTCCACGCCGGCGTCGGCGGCCGCATCGACGTCGTCGCGCTTGAGCCGCGAGAGGCAAAGGACTTCAGCGTCGAGGCCGGCGCCCGCGACCTGCTTGACCGCGGCAGCCTCGGAGGGCGAGACCGCGGGGAAGCCCGCCTCGATCTGCGGGACGCGGGCCTCGTCGAGCGCGCGGGCGATTTCGAGCTTCACGGCGGGCGCGAAGGCGACGCCCGGCATCTGCTCGCCGTCACGCAGCGTCGAGTCGTAGATGACGACGTCCTTGGGGATCTCCTGGAAGAGGCCGTCGAGCCGGTACGGGGACACGGCCACCTTGTCGCGGGGGCCCACGGCGTTCCAAGGATGGCGGGGGGTCTTGAACCTTCGCAAGCGGGGCGCGGCTCGCGCGATCGTCGAGTGGCGCCGGTTGTGCGCTCACTTCTCGTCGCGGGCTTTCGCGTCCTTCTCGTCCTTGCCCTTCGCCTCGGGCGGCCGGGGCGCGCGGGTCTTCGGGAAGATGCCGAGCCACTGGAGGAAGAACATGGCGGCAAGGCCGACGACAATCCCGACCGCCGCGGCCGCGGCCGTGCGCGACTCGGCGGAGGCCGCCTCCTTCGCGCGCTGGTCGGCCGTCGCGTTCGCGTTCGTAAGGGCCGTCTTCGAGAGGTCGAGTTCGTCCAGCGTCAGGTTCAGGCGGCCGGCGAGCACGGAGGCGTTCTGGAGCGCGAGCGAGAGGTTGTAGGAGACCGCAGTGAAATTGGCCGTCAGGTTGTCGAGGTCGCGCCGCGTGGAGGCGAGCGCATCGACGGACACCGTCTCGTTGTGCGTGGCGTTCTCGACGACGTAGCGCAGGGCCGTGAGGTTGGCCTGCAGGTCTGCGATGCGCGCAAGGTTGATCGTCTCGTTCTCGAGCGAGAGGTTGAGCCGGTCCGTGATGTTCGTGATGTTGCTGTTCAGCGCGTCAAACGACGCCTGGAGAGCCGCGACCTGCGCCTGGAGCGCGGCAACCTGGAGGTCGAGGGAATCGACAATTGCGCCGACGTCCGAGGCGGTCGCGTTGTGTAGCACGAGGGCCGCGCGCTCCGTGACCGAGACGCCGCCGCCGACGGCCGCGTAGAACTCGGGCCCGAGCGTGAGGAACTCGAGGGACGCGTAGAGGGCCTCCGCCGCGTCGAAGTCCGTGGCGCCGCCCAGGGGGGCCGTGGACGAGACGTTCCACAGGAAGGAGGCGCCGACCACGGGCGGCGCTTGGGTCCCTGAGAGCGTGAGCGGGGCGGCGGTGAAGAGCCGCTGCGTGGCGTTCACGAGGCGCCAGACGGCGAGGGGTTCCTCGCCGGTGAGGGCCAGGTCGCGAAGGCCCGCGAGCGTGGCGGCCACCGCCCCCGCGCCAACCGTGGGCGTCGCAGGCTCGGGCGTGGCCGCATGGTAGCTGAGGTTCCAGAAGAGGCGCGACTCGAGCCCTGCGCCGGCCTTGAGCATCCAGGCGCGGTGCGCTTCAAGTCCGGTCAGGTCAAACACGGAGGCAAGGGCCTCAAGCGCGGCGCCCTGCGTGGCGAGCGTGACCGTCGACCAATTCGCGGTGAGGGTGGAGCCCGACACCTCGTACGACGCCGGGAACGCGCCGTAGGCGTCGGCAAGGGCCGTAAGCGCCCCAAACGCGCGCTCGCGCGCAGCAGTCGCGTTCGCCTTGAAAGAGGCGTTGGCGGCTTCCTCGGCGCGCGAGAGAGCCTGGACGTAGAGCGCGAGGTCGCCCGTCGTCGTGTTGCCGCCGGCTTGCGTGTAGGCGCCTGCGGTCGCGTCCCAGAGCGCGGCCTCCGCGTTTTGCACGGCAGCGACAAGAAGGGGGTGGGCGGAGGCATAGAGCGAGGCGTCGAACGGGTTCCCGTCAAAGAGCGAGGCGTGGGTGCCTGCGGGGTCCGCGAACACGACGACCTCTGCAAGGCCCAGGATGACCGCGGCCTGGCCGCGCACCGTGGTGGCGTTGTCCGCCGGCACGAAGCCGAGGAACAGGGGCTCGGTGTCGTTCGACAGGTTCACGGCCATCCGTTGGGGGACGACCTGCCAGCCGTTCGACGCGTTGTTGTCCCCAAGCGCCTCGTCGGTGAGGTTGAAGGCGCCAAGCGCCGAGCCGTTGAAGGCGGCCCCCATCTCGATTGCCTTGAGGCGGTCCACGAGGGCGTCGGTGAGCCAGAGCCCGAGGACGCCGTCGGCGGCCGTGGCGCCGACGAGGGGCGCGTTCAGCGCCTGCGTGCCGTTGGCATAGTGGTTTGTGCGAAGCAGGTAGCCGGCCCAGGCGGCGTCTGCGGCCGCGCCGAGCCCCAGCGATTCGGCCGTGACTTCGAGGGCGGCGCCGGACGCGTTCCACCGCTGCGTCCCGTAGTCCGAGGCGTTCTGCGAGGCGTCAAGGTACGTCAGGTCCGCCTTCGACGCGTATTCGAGGAAAATCGGGCGCACGCCGACGGGCGTCGTCCCGCCCGTGAGGTTCTCGTAGGAGGTCTGGCGGACGGTGAAGCTCGTCGTGTTGCCCGCGTGCGTGGGGCCGCCAAGGACGGTGGCGCCGAACCCCGAGCGCCAGAAGAGCGCGTCGACGGTCGTGCGGCCGGCGGCCTGCAGGCTGTCGGTCGAGGCTTGGAGCTCGAGCTCCTGAAAGCCGAAGGCCGCCGGGGAAAGAATCGAGATGATGAGAAGTCCCACAACCGAGAGCATGCTGAGTCTTTTCCGCAAGCCAAACACCACCGCAGCGGCGCGGGCAAGGGGGATGCCCGATATAAGCATGGCGGACTTCGCCGGGACTGCTGGCTCGCCCTCAAAGCCCGGCGCCAGACATCGTCCGTTTTGGCCCCCAACGGCGCCGTTTTGGTACGCTGAAGCCGCCTGGAGGCCGTGCCGCGGGCGGCCGTCCAACGCGCGTTAACGAATCCAACACCTGAACCCTAGGTTCATTAGTTTAGAGGAGGCCCTTTACCCTGAGGGGAAGCCCGCCGCATGTCCCAAGCCTCCGCCTTTGCAAAGACCTTCGGCGTCTTCGCCGTCGTCTTCCTCATCATCTACGCCGTGGCCGGCGCCCTCGCGCTCTTCCTGCCCGTCTGGAGCCTGGGCTACATCCTCATGTTCACGGGCTTTGCCGTAGCCCTCAACCTCGTCACGTACTTCCTCTCCGACAAGCTCGTCCTCATGGGCTACCGGGTGCGCCTTGTTGCGCCCGAGGAGGCCCCCGAGCTCCACGCGCTCGTGGAGCGCGTGGCCAAGGCCGCGGGCGTGCCCAAGCCCAAGGTCGGCGTCATGCGCGAGGGGTCGCCAAACGCCTTCGCGACCGGGCGCAACCCGAAGCGCGGCGTCGTCTGCTTCACGACGGGCATCCTCGACCTGCTCACCCCGCATGAGCTCGAGGGCGTCGTGGCCCACGAGCTCTCCCACGTGAAGAACCGCGACACGCTCGTGATGACCGCCGTGGCGACCGTCGCGGCCTTCTTCGCCTACATCATCCAATTCGGCGGGATGGCCGCGACCTCCCGCGGCGGCCGCGGGGGCGGCGGCATCGCCGCGTACATCCTGCTCTCGCTCGTCGCCGGGATCGCGGCCGCGCTCATCCGCGCATTCGTATCGAGGCGTCGCGAGTACGGCGCGGACCGCACGGGCGCCTCGATCCTCCACGACTCCACGGGGCTTTCGAAGGCGCTCCTCAAACTGGACTACGCGAACCGCGGCAAGCCCATGCGCGTGGCCCGCGAAGCGTCCGCGCACCTCTTCATCGTGAACCCGTTCTCGGGCCGGCGCGTCGGGGGGCTCTTCCAAAGCCACCCTCCGATCGCGGAGCGCGTGCGGCAGCTTGGAGAGCTCGACTACTGAGCGCGAGGCGCGCCCCGGGAGGAAAGGGCGCAACCTTGATGCCCCGCGACGGGGAAGCCCCTCCCCATGGCGCAGCAGGTTCTCCTCATCCTCAACGACGCCCCCTACGGCAGCGAGCGCTCGTACAACGCGCTCCGCCTCGCCCTCAACCTCCTGAAGGCCGAGCCCGCGCCCCAGGTGCGCGTCTTTCTCGTGGGGG
>DATEUP010000247.1:0-7128 GCA_035283065.1 Thermoplasmatota archaeon
GGCGGGCGCGCTCGAGGGCGTCCGCGCGCTTGCGCTTGGCCCGCCTGCGCGTGCGGAAGAGGACGGCGCCGAGGAGCAGCGCCGCAAGGAGCGCGCCGGTGGCTCCGATCCCCGTCGGCGTCGAGACGAAACCGGCGACCACCTCGAGGAACGAGGGGTTCGAAGGTGGCGGGTTCGTGGTCGGTGGGTTCGTCGTGTTGTTCGCGGGCGGCGGCGGCGTGGTCGTGTTGTTGGTCGGCGGAGGCGTCGCGCTCGGGAGCACGGTGAGCTGGGCCGTGAGGTCGGCGTAGGCGCCCGCCGGCGGGGGCGCGGGCGCTGCGGTCGCAAGGATCCGGATCTGGAGGGCGTAGGTGCCCGCAATGGCCGCGCGGTTCGCGTGGATCACGAGGCGGACGACCTCGGTCCCGTTCTGCGCCACGTCGGCCGGCGCGGTCGACTGGAGGAGGATGTCATTCGGGCGCAATTCCGCGTCGTTGAGGAGTTGGGCGTCGTAGCGGGCGTCGCCGTTGCCCCGGTTCGTGACTCGGACGGAGAGGTTCGTGTCCTCGCCCTGGCGCACCTGGACATGGGAGGTCCCGTTCGCGAATTCGGCGGAGGTCGACCAGATCGGGCGGATCGTAAGCTGGGCGGTCGCGTTGCCGGTCTGCCCGGTCGAGATCTCGAGGGAGTTCTCCTCCCGGTACGAGGCGAAGAAGGTGGCCGCGACATTCGCGGAGACCTTGGGGGGGACCGTGACGGTCACCGAAACGCTCTGGGTCTCCGTGCCGCCGCGGGCCGCAAGGGCCAGCGTGAGGTTCGCGGAAGGAGGCACGACCTTCCAGCCCGTGCTCGTCCCAAACGTGATGTTCACCCACATCGTGTGGGGCCGCAGGCCGATGTTCTCCCCCGTGACATTCACGAGGAACGAGGCATCCACGGGGTTGATCCCGCTCGCGTCCACCTCCGCCTCCGTGGGGAAAAGCCGCACCTCGACGGTCGGCTCGCCGGGCACCGCTAAGGCCGCTGGCGCCCAAAGCGAAAGGAGGGCGGAGGCCACGAGGACGCCGCAAAGCGCCGCGGCGGTGGGCACGCGTTTTCGCCCCTCATCCGACGGTCTGGACACAGCCATTCGCGAGCCAGCCTTCCGTTCGCGCGCTACCTCATGTGGATATAAGAGAATTGTGGAGTGATGGCGGCAGCGGTGCGCGGGCGAAGCGCTGCCCCGTCAAGGCAGGAGCGCGGCGGCCCCCTGTGCTTGGAGGATCCCGTAGCCGTAGTGGGCGTCGTGGGGTGTCGCCTGCCCGCTAACCGCGCGCGTTGAACTCATCAGGGCATTCTTGACCGCATCGACGCCGGCGGCCCCGGCGCGCTTGTAGGCGGGCTTCATCTCAAGGAGGAGCGCAAGGCCGGCGCTTGCAAACACGGCGGCCGGGGACGTCCCTGAAACGGTTGCGGTCTGCCCCTGGGTCCATGCCACCGTGATGTCGACGCCGGGCGCGACGACTTCGGGCTTCCCGTCGGGGTTCCCCTGGAGGGGAATCGCGCGTCCCGCTGACGAGAACGGGGCAATGAGACCCGCTTGGTCGACGGCCCCGACGCTGATCGCGTCGCGGGCCACCGAGGGGCTTGCGACCTGCCCGTCATCCGCTTCGCCGTCGTTTCCGGCCGACCCAACGACAAGCACCCCCTGGGCGGCCGCTGCTTGCGCGGCGTTCACGGACGCCGAGCCGAGGATGCGCAGGAGCTTGGCGGCCGCGCCGCCAAGCGATAGTGAGATGATGTCCGCGCCGTGGGAGGCGGCATCGGTGATGGCCGTGGCCACGACCTCGTCGGTGCCCCCGCCGTCCGCGGCGATCGCCTTGATCACGATGAGGGAGACGCCGGGCGCGCCGCCGGCCAAGGAACCCCGCCCGGCGAGGATTGAGACCATCGCGCTCCCATGCCCGTTGTCGTCGTAGGGCGTAGCGACACCGCTTACGAGGTCCTCCCAGAACGCCAGGGTAATCCCGCGCAGGTTCGGGTGCTCGAGGTCCACGCCCGTGTCGATGACGGCGACGGTGACGCCAGCGCCCGTGAGGCCCTGTGCCAAAAGGGCGTCGACCTGGACCATCGAGAAGGCCCACGCGGAGCGCGCGGGCGGGGAGGGCCCCGTGCACCCGGCCGCCGCCACGGCAAGGGCAAGGACGAAAGCCGCAAGGCAGGCAAGGCGCCGGTCCATCGCGCTCCTATCCCGGGCTCGTGCGATTTGAGGCTTTGCGCGTCGCCCCGGCTGCGCGCACAGCGGCCTCGCGCCAAAGGTTGATATCCGTTTCGCCCGCTCAACGAATCCTAAAGCCAACGGGAGGCCCCGCGGTGCAGAAGGTGATGGCGGGAAAGCGCGTCCTCGAGAAGCGGCCGGCCAATGCCGCGTCGAGGCTCCAGGGGGGCAGCGGCGTCGCGCTCCTCTCGTCGCGCGACATCGTGCGCGCGCTCGGCGAGGAGAAGTGCATCGTCATGGCGTGCAACACGCGCCTGCACGAAGTCGTCCCCGGGATCATGCGGGCCGCCGAGGAGCTCGACGCGCCCGTGGCCTTCGAGCTTGCCAAGTCCGAGCATGGGCTCGACGGGGGCTACACGGGGCACACGCCGGACTCCTTCTTCAAAACCGTCGTGGGCTTTGCCGAGTCGGCGGGCTTCACGCGCCCCTTCTTCATCCACGGCGACCACATCACGGTGAAGGACGAGTCCGAGAAGGAGGTCGAAGGGTCGCGCAGGCTGATCGAAGCGGAAATTCGGGCTGGCTACACCTCCTTTTGCATCGACCCCTCGTTCAACCCCGTGCCCGTGAACGTGAAGATCATGAAGTACCTTGCGCCGCCCGTGCTCGAGCTCGGCATCGGCCTCGAGGTCGAGCTTGGCGAAATCAAGCACACGACCGCCTCGGAGGAGGGGCGCATCACGAGCGTCGAGGAGGCCGTGGCCTACATGAAAGGCCTTGCGGCCGAGGGGATCTCGCCCACGCTCCTTGCAATCAACAACGGGTCGAAGCACGGGAACTACAAGCCGGGCGAGGAGGTCCACATCGACCTCAAGCGCACGGGGGAGATCTTCGACGCGGTGCGCAAGTGGGGGGTCTTCCTCGCGCAGCACGGGATCACGGGAACGCCGCCCGCGCTCGTCGGGCAGTTCGCCGAGCACGGGATCCGCAAGGGAAATGTCGGGACTCTCTGGCAGAACATCACGCACGCGGCCCTGCCCGCCGATCTCTTCGCCAAGATGCAGCAGTGGGCGGCGGACAATGGGAAGGACATCAAGTTCACGACCAAGCCCTTCCGCGGGGAGCTTGACCGGCTTACGGAAGAAGGGAAGCGCCGGATTGCCGACGCCGCCTACCGTGAGGCCAAGGACCTGATCCGGCACTTCCGCGCCGAGGGCAAGGGGTCGACCGTGCTGTCGAAGCTTGCCCCTTGAGACGGGCTGCGGGGCACCGTTTAAGGCCCCGCGCGGCGCTTCGCGGCCGTGGCCAAAAGCGCGGAAGATACGGCAGCGCAGCCTTCCACCGGGCCCTTTGAGTCGGTCTCGCGGGCCCTTGGGGGACTCTACGAGGCGCGCGCGGGCGGCGTCCTCAAGCGCCGTTGGGGGGCAAAAGAAGCCGAGGCGTTCCGCGCCGCGATGGCTCCCGCCCTTGCGCCGATCGATGCGCGTTTCGGGCGCGTGATGGAGAAAGGGCGGCGCATCCGCACACAGCCCTCGGACGAGGCCCTCATGCGCGCGGCCGCTCGCGCGCTTGCCGAGCTCGAGCGCGCCGGGGCTGTCGAAGGCCTTCGCGACGAGGCGGCCGCGCTCGCCGTCCTCACCTTCTACGTGGGGGACTTCAAGGAGGCCCTGCACTGGGTCAATCTCGCGGCCCGCCTCGACCCCGACGAGCCGCGAAACAAGTTGAATGGCGCCGTGCTTTCCGCCGAGTTCCTTGACTTCCCGCTGGCCCTGCGCCTCGCCGGTGAGGTCTTGCTCAAGAGCAGCGACCTCAAGGAAGCCTGGGCGGTCAAGGCCCGCGCGCTGCAGGGCCTGCGCCTTGCGGAGGACTCGCGGGCCGCGGCCCTCGAGAAGGCGGGCGACCTCAAGGGCGCGCGCGCCCTGCGCAGGAAAGCCGAGGGTCGCCTGGACGACGCGCGCTCGGCGCTTCGCGAAGTTGTGCGAATCGACCCCAGCGACCCCTTGGCCTTCTACGAGCTTGGCAAGTTCGACTTCACGCACGGGCGTCTCCGGGAGGCCGCCGAGGCGTACGGACGCGCGGTCGCACTCGACCCGACGATGAAGCTCGCGTGGTACCAAAAGGCCGCGGCGCACCAGATGCGGGAAGAAGTCGATGCGGCCCTCGGGGCCTTCATGGCGGGCCTCGCGCTCGAGCCGCGCGAGGCGAGCGGGGTCCACTTCAAGGTGGCCGCGATGCTCGCGCTGAAGGGCGAGAAGGACAAGGCGTTCGAGTGGATCGCCTCGGGGCTTGCGCTCAACAAGCCCAACTTCTACGCCGAGATCTACCGGATCGAGTTCGCCAGCCTCTGGGGCGACCCTCGGTGGGACGCGCTCATCGAGGCGTTTTTCGCGGACACGGGCTTCAAGCATACGAAGGTCGCGCAGGCCGAGG
The DNA here is from genome assembly GCA_035283065.1 of Thermoplasmatota archaeon. Lineage (GTDB taxonomy): Archaea > Thermoplasmatota > DTKX01 > DTKX01 > DATEUP01 > DATEUP01. The sequence continues at coordinate 4,607 of DATEUP010000247.1, forward strand.
TCGGCTTCTCGTGGGGGCTCTTCGAGCACGGCAGCGTGCTCTTCTACGATTCGCTCGCCGACGCGTTCTCGGCGGCCGAAGCGTTCCGCAGGGAGGGGGACGTCGCGAAGGCGCGTGAGTACTACGAGAAGCTCGTCGTGCTGCTTGACCGCGAGGGGCACAGCCTAAAGGCCGGGGTCGTGAGGCGCCGACTCGAGAGCCTGCCAAGCGCGTCGGGGCCCGAGGCGGCCTGACCCGCCCGCCCTCCCTCATCCCGCATGCGTCTAGTTAAGTGCGCCAGGGGGTAGAGCGAAAGCGCTCGGAGAACCCCCCAGGAGGCTGGAACCTTCAAATCGCGCCCCGGGGATGGCCGGTCGGACGGAGCCCCAACCCATGCGCCTTGGCGTCCTTACCGGCGGCGGCGACTGCCCGGGCCTCAACGCCGCGATCCGCGCGATCGTCGTGCGCGCCACCCAGCTTGGCGACGAGGTCGTCGGCTTCGAGGAGGGGTGGAAGGGTCCGCTTGAGGGCCTCTCTCGGCCGCTCACGCTTGCCGACGTGGAGGGCATCCAGAAGGAGGGGGGCACGATCCTGCTCACGTCGCGGACGAACCCCTTCAAGGTCGAGGACGGGCCGAAGCGAATCGCAGAGAACCTACAGAAGGCGCGCATCGACTGCCTCATCGGGATCGGCGGCGAGGACACCCTCGGCGTGCTGGCGAAGCTCGCGGACCTGGGGACCCTTGCGATCGGCGTCCCCAAGACCATCGACGCCGACCTTGACGGCACGGAGTACACGATCGGCTTCAACACGGCGATCTCCGTCGCGACAGACGCCCTCGACCGCCTGCACACGACGGCGAGGTCGCACAAGCGCGTCCTCGTCTGCGAGATCATGGGGCGCCATGCCGGGTGGATGACCTGGGCCGCCGGGATCGCGGGGGGCGCGCACGCGGTCCTGCTTCCCGAAGAGCCCTTCGACCCGGAGGAGGTCGCCGCGATGGTGAAAAAGCGGTTTGCGGAGGGGAAGCGGTGGGCGGTCCTCGCCGTCGCCGAGGGGGCCGTCCCCAAGGGCGGCGCCGAGGTGCTCAAGGCGGGCGAGAAGGATGCCTTCGGGCACGTCGCGCTCGGGGGCGTGGGCGAGTGGCTCGCGAAGGAAGTGGAGAAGCGCACGGGCATCAGCGCGCGCCACGTCGTCCTCGGGCACATCCAGCGCGGCGGCTCACCGACGGTCCTCGACCGGCTCGTCGCGACCCGGCTTGGCCTTGCAGCCGTCGATGCCGCCCATGCCGGGCGCTTCTCGACCATGGTGGCCCTCAAGGGCGACGAGCCCGTCCTCGTGCCCCTCTCCGAAGCCGTCGGCCGCCTGAGGACCGTACTGCCCGCCCGGCGCGGCGAAGCGCGCGTGTTCTGGGGCGCAGACTAAAGGCCGCCGAGCTCCGCGCACTCCTTGGCAAGCAGGTGGATCTCGCGCTCCCCGATCGCCTGGGGGTCGACCGCGATGAGGAGCACGCCCTGTGTGACCATCACGCGGTCGTGGACGCTGTGCACGAACCGGAGGAAAGTCTCGAACGTGTTGTTTGTGATGAGGTACTCCGCGCCGTCGAGGGCGACGACCCCGTTAGGCTGCCGCTTGAAGAAGTCGACGATCCGCATATGGACAAGCGAGATCGCCGTCGGCGCGGCGCAGACATACCCGTCGACGCTGTTCGTCGTGAGCCACACGTAGTCCCCTTCGCCGGTCTGGAACCGCTCCTTCAGCCGGTCGGGGTGCTGCCTCGAGATCACGAGGCCCTTCTCCGAGAAGGCGCCCCCCCGGCGAAGGCGGTTGAAGAGCTCGAAGAGCTTGCCCGCTTCGTGGGTGCGCACGAGGTAGCAGCTGCCTCGGTCGACTTCGGCGTCCACGGGACCCTTGAACCTCCGGCCGCCGATCCGACTTCCCCCTTAAAGGGCTTCGCGCCGCGATTTGCACGCAGCGCGCTTCAGTGGTGCCGCCCCGCGTGGGAAAACGTCCGCGCGGTCTTTTGCTGGGGGATGAGGTGGAGGCGCGTCCCGAAGAGGCGCTCGTCGCTCTCGCCCTCGATCCACGTCAACTCCTCCACGAGGGCGTCGGCGTGGGGCGTGCGAAGCTCGACCTCGAGCTCGCCGAGCACGGTCCCCGCCTTCACGAAATTCACCCTCGCCGCGCACGCGGCCTGCTTGTTGAGCCTGAAGCGGACGGCGCCGTCGGGGGCGATCGAATCCCGCAGGACCTCTCTCGCCGTGTCGCGGATCCGGGAGTGGCGGAGTACCTCCGCGAAGCGCGTGAGCTCGCGCGCGCGGGCGCGGAGCGGCCCCCCCTCGGCCGCCGCCTCGAAAGCGGCGTCCGGGAAGAGCGACCGAACCGCGGCCTCGACTTTTCGCGCCTCCTCGGTGGGGAGCACTGCGGCCTCGAGGCGTACGTCGGCGACAAGTTCGACGTGGGCGAAGGGCGGCGCCCGGGGCTCGGCCCTGGCCCTCAGCATCTTCTTCTGGTGCCGGGTCCGGACCTTGGTCCGCTGGGGC
>DATEUP010000248.1:0-9143 GCA_035283065.1 Thermoplasmatota archaeon
GAGGCTCTCCGAAGAGGGCAAGGAAAAGCAGTAGCAGGCGCGCCTCGCCTCAGCCTGCAAGCACGCGCAGCATGAGGAACGCGCCGAGCGTCATGATGAACGCGTGGATGAGCCCCGCGGAGAACTTGCCCGACGAGATCACGCCGGCCAGCACCCCGTCGCCGATCGCGTGGACGATCGCCGCGTAGTAGTAGACGTCCTTGATCGCCGGCAGGAGCGTGGCGTCGATCGTCGCGCCCTGGATGCCCCCCGTGGCCCCGCCGCCCCCGGCCGCCTGGGCGGCCGCCGCCTGTGCGGCCGCAGCCGCCGCGGTCTTCGCCATCTCCGCGAGGAACGTGGCCTGGAGGATCAGCACGGTCACGACGAACACGCCGAAGGCGATGTAGATGACCGACGTGTAGGCCGCCATCGACGCGGCCCGCTCCTTCTGGAGCATGTGCATCTCCTTCGTGTCGACGGCGACGAGCTCGAGGACGTCGGCGACGTTTCCCCCCGCCGTGGAGGCCTTGATGATGAGCGCCGACACGCGGTTCACGAGCGGCGTGTCCACGCGCTCCCCAAAGAGCGCGAGGGCCTCGGTCGCGGAAACGCCCCACTGGATCTGGAACGCCATCCGCCGGATCTCCGGCGTGAGCGGCCCGTACTTGCCGCCCGCCGCCGAGACGATCGACTTGGCAAGCGTCATCCCGAAGCGCCCGCCCTCCGCCACGTCACGCAGGAAGTCCGGCAGGCGCTGCTCGATCCCCTTGATCCTGCGGTCCTCCCGCGCCCTCGCGAGGCCCACGGGCCCCATGAAGGCCATCATCCCGAGGATGATCCAGTCGGAGCCCGTGAACCAGAGCACCTGGAGCCGGTGCATGAAGGTGAGGACCCCGATGACCACGAAGATCGCCGTGACGACCCCCGCGGCAATCGTCACGAGCTTCAAGGGCGAGAGCTCGGACTCCTTGACCTGCGCTTGGACCTCCTCGACGAGCCTCTGGATCCGTGGGTCCGTCTCGTCGACCTCGGCCGCCCGCGCCTTGCCGGCGACCTGGATGTCCGCCTTCTTCGTCGCAAGCGCCATGGGGCCTTCAGACCTCCTCGACCATCGACGAAATGAGCACGATGAACCCGAGCTGGGACATCGGGATCATCACGAGCACGATCACGTAGAGCATGAGGATGATGAAGTTGCCCGACGAGGCGTTCACCGTCGCCATGAGCGACATCATCACGATTAGGAAGAGCGGCGCGGCCACCACGACCGTCACGAAGGTCTCCGCGAGCATCCCGAGGGTCTCCATGAGCGACTTCTCCTGGATCCGGCGGTCCTTGTTGAACTGGTCGGCCTTCATGAGGAAGAAGGGCTTCAGCTGGCCGCCCGACGCCGACGTCGTCACGACGCCCTGGAGGAAGTCCTGCCACTTCGGGGAGGGCGAGCGGTTCGCGGCGTCCTTTAGCGCCGTGAGGATGTCCTTGCCCATGAGTTCGATGTCGCGCGTGATCCACTGGGCCTCCCGCTGGATCTCCCCGTAGATCTTCTGCTTCGAGAGCTCCTTGAAGATCACGTCGATGTTCACGTTCGCCGAGGACATCGCGGAGATGAACGACATGGCAAACGAGATGCGCTTCTCGATGTTGCGCTTGCGCCCCTTCGCCTTGCGCTTCGGCGAGCCGCTCGTGATCAGGAACGCGAGGACCGGCAGCAAGACGACGATGAGCACGGGCACGATGAAGAGGTTGACCTTCAGGATCGCAAAGAGCAGCCCCAAGACAACGAAGGCTGCAATCCCCGCCACGAGCGCCATGATCGTCGAGAAGAACACGTAGGCCCAGTAGTCCTCGGGGCGGATCGCCATCCTGGCCTGCTCCAGGGACGTCTCGAGGTTTGGGTTGCTGTAGTCGATGAAGCGGCGCCCGACGAGCTTGCGCGCGGTGAACTGGAAGGGCGAGAGCGACTCGCGGTACGGAGCCGACCCCTTGGGCAGGCGCACGACGTGGGGCCCGGCAAGGCGGAACTCCGCCTCCTTGAGCTGGACGGCCGTGAGCGACGACTGGCCCTTCTTCGCGTCGAACGCCTCGAAGGCGCTGCGGATCTCCGTCGAGGACTTCTTTTCGATGCTCACGCGCGCACCCCCCTTGCCCCCGCGGTCCCCGTTTCGTTACCCGTAGAGTTCCTTCCGCACGTTCTTGATCGTCTCTTCAGGGTTCTTGTAGTAGGCCGAGATGATCTTCGCCACATCGATGAAGTTGCGGACATTCGTCTTCCTCATCCACTCGAGGATCTCCTCGCGCCGCTTGACTTCCTCTTTCATCTGCTCGGTCGTAAGGCCCTGCATGTTCTGGATCTTCTCGTAGAGGAACGAGTGGCCGTTGTACACGAACGTGTCGTCCGACTGGTTCCAGCGGAACACCGTGTTCGTGATGAGCTCGTTCGTCTCGGGCTCGATCCCCACGATCTCGATGATCCCCTTGACCCGCCGGCTCATCCCCTTGCCGACGCGCACCTGCCCCTGCAGGAGGACGATGTTGAGGGACGACAGCAGGATGCGCGGCAACTCGATCGGCGGGTTCTCGAGCCGGTGGACCATCGCCTTCACCGAATCGGCGTGCATCGTGCCGTACACGGTGTGGCCGGTCGCCATCGCCTGGAAGAGCGTCTGGGCCTCCTTGCCACGCACCTCGCCGACCATGAGGTATTGCGGGCGCTGGCGCAGCGCCGCGCGAAGGAGCTCGAACATGTCGATCTCGCCCGCCGCCTTCCCGTCGGCCCCGCGCGCGCCGAACCCCGCGCGCGTGAGCCCGGCGATCCAGTTCTCGTGGGGGATGTTGATCTCACGCGTGTCTTCGATCGTGATGATCTTGTGCTGCGGCGGGATGAAAAGCAGGAGCGCGTTCAAGGTCGTCGTCTTGCCGGACGCCGTGCCCCCGCAGATCAGCATGGACTCCCCGTGCTCGATCGCGAGCCACAGGTACGCGAGCATCGAGACCTCGAGCGTCCGGAAGCGGAGCATGTCGGGCGGCGTGAAGGGGTTGTCGCGGAAGCGCCGGATCGTGAACGAGGAGCCGCGCGTGGTGACCTCGCGCGCGAGCGTGGCCTGGAGGCGCGACCCGTCCGGGAGTGTGGCGTCAAGCAGGGGGTCGGCCACCGAGATGTGCTTGCCCGACCGCTGCGCCATGTTGATCACGAAGGAATCAAGCTCGAGGTCGTCCCCGAACATCAGCGTCGACTTGATCGAGCCGTACTTGCGGTGGAACACGTAGATCGGGATCCGCACGCCGTCGTTCGAGACATCTTCAATCTGCGGGTCCTTCATGAGCACGTCGAGCTTGGCGAACCCGATGAAGTCGCGGATCACGTAGTACGTGATCCGGTCGCGGGAGACCGGGACGAGCGTGATCCCGCGGGACGAGAGCAGCGCGTCGATCGACTTTCTCAGGTACTCCTCCTTGTCCTTGTGCGTCGTCTCGTCGAAGGTGTACTCGAGCGTCTTCACGAGCGTGTCCTTCACGAACTTGAGCGTCTTTACCTCCTCGTCCGTGAGCTGGGGCTCGATGACTTCGTACATGTATTCGTGCATGACCTTGTTGTACTTGATTCGCACGTACGAATAGGGCTTCGTGATCGCGTTGATCTCGACCTCTTCGAAGTTCGGGTCCTTGATCTTCGGGATCAGCGTCGGCGCGCTTCGCTCCTGGACCTTGAGCTCGAGGTCCTCGGCGGACATCGACTTCGGCAGCATGATGCGCCGGTCCTGGTTCTTCATCGCCCAGGCGATCAGGTTCGTGCGCATGTCCGCAAAGGCCTGAGAGATCTTGTTGCGCTGCTCCTGCTCGATCTCGGCGATCTCCGCCTGCTGGTCCTTCGAAAGCCCCTTCGCCTGCGTGAGGCTGAGTGCCTTGTCGCTCGATGCCGCCATCGTTTGCCGCCCCCTCTCCTCTTCGTCCTCAAGACAGATCCAGTTCGCTGTTGAACACTTGGTAGGAAATCGTGATCTTCGAGACCGTCTCAAACCGGACGCTCACGGTATTCGTGAGCATGTCCAGCGTGATATTGAACTGTCCAGCCGGGAGGCGGCTACTTATACTTTTGTTCAGGTGGCTCGCCCAAGCACCCACCGATTCGGACGTGAGGTTGAGCCAGATCACCTCGGGCGTCGTGAAGTTCACCTCGGTCCAAAGCGGGGCAAACAGGAGCGAGGTCCGGATGCTGATCGTGTCGTCGCTTCCAAAGCTCGAACCGTCGCCCGCGACCGAAATGAGCGTGAGGCGGATCTGCGTCGCGTTCGACGAGTTGTCGAACTGGAACCCCGGCCCCGCGATCAAGATCTGGCCGTCCGTCTGGTTGACGATGATCCCGCCGAACTCGTAGAGGTACGACTGCTGGATGTAGCGCGTGTTCGAGGTCGAATACTTGATTGCGCCGTAGGCCGTCTGGTTCAGGACCTGCGTGGCGTTCTGGACGTTGAGCTGGTTACGGTAGAGGTTCGCGCCGAACGCCCCGTTGTTGATGACCCCCGAAGCGCCCGGGGCAAAGACCGGCACGCCCGGGTGGCCGAGCGTGAGGGGGTTGCCGACCGAGAGCCCCGGGGTCCCGAAGAGCGCCTGCTGGTCGATCGTCTTCTTGAGCTCGGCAAACTGCGCTTCGACCTCGCCGGCGTGCTCCGCCTCGCGCCCGGCGACCCAGACCGGGATCCAGCGCGTCGTCACGACGGTGAGGAGCATCAGCATGACCATGATCGCAAGGATCGTGCCGACGGCCGCCGACTGCCCGCTGCGGTCGCCGCGGAAAGGCAGCCACCGGAATCCCCCTGCCGCCACGCTCCCTGCCCCCCTCCCCCCACACTTGACACGCCTAATGAAAGCCTCGTCTGCCCGCCCCTCGCCACGCGCCCTATCTGCCCCCTCCGGCGGCCCCCGCCTGAAGGTCACTGGAGCTTGCCAGACTTGTCGAAGATGACCCCCCGGTCCACGTCCCCGATGTCGATCGTGTTGATCCGGCGGGTCAGGTTGTCGACGATCTCAAGCGACCAGCCGGTTCCTTGAAGGTGCCGGTAGTAGAGCACGTCGCCGTCGTTTGTGGCAAGCATCACGTCGTCGAAACCATCACCGTCGATGTCGCCGATCCTCACGTAGTTCGTGCGCGTGTTCCGGATGACGCTGAGGTCCGCGAACTGCGTGCGGGTCCAGCTCCCGTCGTTCGTGAAAACGTGCACGAACTGGTCGTTCTCGCCGATGACCACGTCGAGCTTGTCGTCGCCGTTGATGTAGCCGATGTCGATCCCATAGGCCGTGGCGGGAGTCGGGAGCGATGTCGATGTGTTGTACGCCGGGCCGTAGAAGATGACCCCGCCCGCGCTCCTCACGCCGACGACGTCGTTGTTCGTGTCGTTGTTCATGTCGCCGACCACCACTTCCTTCATCGCCGCGCCCGTCGAAACGTTGGTAATGAGCGGGATCGTGTAATAGCGCCGGACGAACATGTGGTCAACGGACAGCGTGTCGAGGAACGTCCCGTTCGCGCTCCGGTTCGTGTCTGTTGCGCGGATCCAGATCTGCGTGCCCCCCACACCCGAGGGCAGGACGGAATTCTGGAGGCCGTTGTCGTCGCCCGCCTTCGTGACGGTCAGCATCGGGCTCCAGGGCCCGTTGGTGGTCGTGCTCCACTCGAAGACCATGTCGTCCGACTCGTTGTTGAACGTGTGGTTCGCCTCCAAAAAGAACCGGTACGCGTCGCCGCCCGAGGGGATTGTCGCAGACTGCCACTTGTGCTCGAGCCGGCTCGTCGTCCCGCTCGACTCGACGACATCCACGCGCACGAGGTCGAGCGAGACCTTCGTCTGCTTGAGGTCGCCCTGGAGCGCGGAGTCGTCGTCGCCCGCCGTGTAGTCGGAGTCTTGGATCACGATGTAGAGGTGGCCCCCGGTGAAGCCCGTAAGCGCGAAGGTCTTCGTTGTTATCGAGGTCTCGCTGAACGTCCCGAGCAGCGAGGAGACGGACCCGCTCGTGCCGACCTTGTACCGCACCTCCATGGGCTCCGTGCCCGTGCTCACAAAGGCGCTGATCGTCACGGTCGCGAAGTCGCTGCCCCCGAGCGACGGGATGTTCCCGAAGTAGTACTGGTGGCCCGGCGCCGACCCGCTCGAGGAGTTCCGGATCAACCAGCGGCCCCCGCCGGGGTTGTAGAAGGTCTCGGCAAGGACCTCATACGGCGCACCGTCGAGCGCGAGCGTGTTCGCGTAGGAGCCCGTCTCGACCTGCCCATAGAGCGACATGACCTCGCTCTGGGGGCTGTACGAGGTGGTCGACTGGCCCGTCCCGCTGACCTCGCGGATGTTCTCGTAGGCGTTGTTCGAGCTCTGCGTCGCGGCGTAGCTGCCCGTGACCGTTCCCTGGACCGCGGTCTCCGCTGTGAAGTTGTAGTCGTTCGAGTTTTGGAGCCCGAAGTGGCCGAAGCCGTCGTTGTAGTAGATCCGGATGTAGTTGTTCGAGAACGACGCGACAAGGTCGTTTGTCCCGTCCTTGTTCATGTCCGCGAGCTTAAGGTCCTCCACGCGGACCCCCGAGCCGTAGTTCGCGATCAGTTTGGGCGCGGAGTCCTCGCTGGCCACGGGCTCGCAGTTGCGCCGGCCCGACACGCGGTCGCAGATGAGAGGGACCCACGAGCCGTCATTCTTGTACCACCAGACCTGCCCGTTGTCCGTGCCCGCAACGACGTCGTTGAACTGGTCCGCGTCGATCCGCCCCGCGGCCACGGAGAGGACATCCGGACCGTTGAAGGTGTCAATGAGCGCACTGTCCCAGTTGTGGCCCACACCGTCGAGGTTCCGGAAAAGGAGCACGAACCCCGAGGCCGAGCCCTCGACGGCGTCGAGGCTCCCGTCGCCGTCCATGTCGGCAAGCATCACGTCCAGCATGTCGCGGCCAGCCCACCTGGGGTCGCGCCTTGTGCTGCTCGAGATCGACGCCACGTTGTTCTCGGGCCAGTTCCCCGCGTTGTCGTTCTCGTACATCAGGGAATAGACGCGGTCGTTGCGGAAGTTGCGCCACTCGCGCATCGCACTCACGACGTCGGCGCCCCACTTCGGGCCTGTGATGATGAGCTGGCCGGAGAGCGCGTACTTCTCGTCCGCGTCGATGAGCTGCGAGAGCGTGAACCCGTAGGCGTTGGTCTCGTAGATCCAGAGGTCCCGGTTCGGGCTCGAGAGGTCGATGCTGAAGGTGTAGGTGGTCGCGTTCTTGACGGTGTAGTCCGAGACGGGCGGGTTGCCCGTCGGCGCGAAGATTTGGATGTGGCCCTGGTAGTCGCCGATCGTCACGGCGCCAAACACGGCGTCATCCGTGGCCGTGGCGACCGTGATCTTCACGAACACGAGCTCGGTGAAGTTGAAGGTGTTCGAGGGGTCCGTGAGGGCCTTGTCGTGGTAGAACTGCAGCCTCGGGTAGTTCGGAAGCGGCCCGCCCGCCGTGTCGGTCACATTGATCTGCGTCGCCGTCGCGAAGCGGTTGTCCGGCGGCGGCAGGTTGCTTGTCCGGAGCGTGATCTCGAGGTTGTAGGACCCCGCCGCCAGCTGCGAGCCGTTGAAGCCGTAGGCCGCGGAGTTCGTGTTGAAGCGGGCGGTGTAGAGGAAGTAGCCCGCGATGAACTCGTCGAACGTGAACGCGGCCGTCGACGACGGGCGCGTCGAAGTCGAGGGGCTGCCGCCGCCGTAGACCTGCGCCTTGATCGGCAGGCCGATCGGCGAGTAGAGCATGAGCTCGTTCTGGAGGTCGATGTTCTTGAGGAACTGGCTCGCCACGACCACGACGACCGTCTCGCCCTTCACGAAGTCCCGCGTGGGCGTGCCGTTGAACCGCTGCGTGTCCCATTCGGTCGCCTCGTAAATCTCGAACGCCTGGAAACGGTTCGAGAACGACCAGCCGAACGGCCCCGAGCCCGTGGACACGGGCCCAACCACCGTCTGCGAACGGACTTCGATCCGTACGCGGCCCTTCGTCGCGTGGCCCGCGAGGTCCGTCGCCGTGACGTTTGCAAAGTACGTGCCGGCCGGCAGGCAGGTCGTGATGTTCGCCCACGAGGTGCTTTCGAAGACGCCGAACCCCGTGTTCGCGAGGGTCTGGTCCGCAAGGCCGCAGCCGAGGGCCGAGAGCTCTACGTTTACGCCGTTGTTCGGCAGGTCGTTGTCGTAGTCGACGGCCACGACTCGCACACGGAAGAGGTGGTTGCCCGTGTTGTAGACGTAGCCGTCTGGAATGATCACGGCGTTGCCGATGATCGGGAAGGCCCCGCCGATCCCCACGCCGCGCTGGACGACCGCGAAGAGAACGACCTGGTTCGTCCGCCCGTCGACCACCATGACCTGCACCGTGGCGTTCTGGGAGAGCTGGTTGCCCGTGAAGGGGACCGCCCAGCGCTGGCCCGTGACCCACCGGCCGTCGACGGGGACAAGCCCGTCCTCGACGGCGAGCGGGAAGTTCGAGCTGTTGACCTGGATGATCACGCTCGTCCTCGAGGCTTCGAGCGGCTGGCCGCCCGCGTGCGTGATGAACACGACCCCGTTGTTCGGGTTCGTGCGCTCAAGGGACGGCACGAGGTTCACATAGGTCTGGTCGCCCGGGCCCGTGAGCGTGTTGACAAAGAGGATGATCCCCGAAAAGACCATGACAGTCATGGAAAGCAGGAGGATCGTCCCGATGACCTCGGAGACGCCCCGGCGGTCCACCTTCTTGTATGTGCGAAGCCCGATCCTTCGGTTTGTCATAGGAATCCATCCTGGCAGTTCTTGAGGGATGAAGTGCCGCTTGCCGGTATATGAAGGCTCCGCGCCCAGTGTCGGCCCCGGTTTGCAATCCAGGAAGTCCTGCGGCGCCGTCCCAAGGGGCCCTTAATTGCCGCTTTTGTGGATATGTTTATCGCCGCTTGCAAGGCTCGCCTTCCGATGCACCCCTCCGACCGGATCCGGGGGGCCTCCGGCGCCTCGCTTGAGGGCAAGACCGTTGTCCTTGCCGTCTGCGGCTCGATCGCGGCCGTCGAAAGCGTGCAGCTTGCGCGCGAGCTCATCCGCAACGGCGCGAAGGTCGTCGCGGTGCTCTCGAAGGCGGCCCAAGGCATTGTGACGCCCGAGGCCCTCGAGTTCGCGACGGGCGTCACAATGCCTTGG
>DATEUP010000249.1:0-2271 GCA_035283065.1 Thermoplasmatota archaeon
ACCCGGGGCCGGCCGCTGGCCAAGGCTCTGGTCGGGGCCCCGCCTCAGGCTTGCCGCCGCATCCGGTCCATGACGGCCGCGGCCGCGATCGGGAACGTGATCGTGGCGTCGGAATAGACGGTCTCGAGGCGCGCGTCCTCCGGCACGATCTTGCCCCAGGAGATCGCCTCCTCGAGTGTGGCGCCCGAGAGGCCGCCCCAGTGGGGCGCGTCGGTCGTGAACTGGACCGCGAAGCGGAAGCCGCCGTCCTCGACCATCAGCGAGGACTGGAGCGTGAAGTTCTTGGGGCTGCCGCCCCCCACCACGACGACCCCGCGGTTCCCGTGGGAGCCCATGTCGGCCACGAGCAGCTCAAGGTCACGCGCCTGGTCGGGGACGAGCCTGAAGCCCTTCGATGCGGCCTGCTGGTTCGCGTTGTGGATCCGGATCCCCCAGTCCGAATCCATGATCGCGGGCGAAAAGACGCGCACGCCGGCCTTCGCGCAGGAGGCGAGCACCCCGTCGTCGCCGCGGGCCGCGAGGTCCTCGCCGAGGACGCGGAAGATCTCGGAAGGGGCAACGACGGACGCGGACCCGGCCCGCGCGCGGGTAAGCTCAGGGATGATCCGGCTCTGGACCTCGGAGGTGTACGTGTCCCAGAGGTCGTCCCGGACGAAGATGTCGTAGATCCGGAAGACCTTCTGGTCGCGCAGGATCGCGTCGTCGGCAAGCTCGGACCCTTGGATGAGAGATCCCGGTCTCGCCCCCGACTGCGCGTCGTGGGCGAGGTTCGCGCCCGTCGAAATCACCGCGTGGACGAGCCCCTCCCGGACCATCTGGCCGATCATCCGGCGCAGCCCCGCAGGGGTCATGGCGCCTGCAAGCGTGAGGTACACGCGGGCGCCCGACTCGAGTGCCTCGGCCCAGATCTTCACGGCGTTGCCAAGCCGCCTCGCGTTGTAGGCGGAGCCCGCGAAGTTCTCGACAAGCTCCCCGACCGTGAGCCCGGCCTTCAGCGTCGGCTCGGCTACCGGGGCGCCCCAGCGCTCGTGCTGCCCCGGGGTGTGCTTCTTACGCTCCCCCATGCCAAAACGCCCCGCCGCCAAGGAAGTCGGATGAAAATCCTCGTCCCCGTCTCCACGACCCCGATAGCGGTCGCAAGAAAGATTGTCGGAACTTACTCAAACACTTTGCGATCGGCAGGCGCGCGACGCGTTTCCCGCTTTGCGGGAGGCGCTAGAGGGAGCCCGGCACCGGCGGAGAGCCTACCCACCGGTTCGTCGAGGGGTCGCCGAGGAGGCAAACGCGCGACGTTTCGTCGCTGTCCAGCAGCGCAAGTCCGTTTTGCTCCGCCACGCGGTTTCCAAAGGAAACGATCTCCCGGAACGAAGGCATGTTCTGGGGCGAAAGCCGGTTCCTCGAGTCGCCGACCCATACGTAACCCTTCGGCTCGATGAAATCGGGGTCGCCGACCCGGTCGAGGGCGGCAAAGCCGTCGGGGTCCTCGAGGTTCCAGCCCTTTACGAGGGTGTGGCGGATCACCGTCCGGCAGCCGAGGGACGGCAGGAGCTCGAGCGTCTTCTGGAGGTTTTCCCAAAGGCGCGGCGTCTGTGGGGCGCAGAGGCGGTTGAAGGTGCCCTCGTCGGCGGCCGCAAGGGTCACGTAGAGCTGGAAGGGCAGCGGGTCGAGCTTCTCGAGCACCGCCGGGCCCGTGCCGTTCGTGACGAGGAACGTCCGGATCCCCCGCTTGTGGCACTCGGAAAGCAGGTCGGAGAGGTACTTGTACATCGTCGGCTCGCCCGAAAGGGAGATCGCGACCTGGTCGGGGTTCCAGGCCTCCTCGAACCGGGCCTTGGGGACCCGTGGGTCGCCTTTCCACCCCACGATGAGCTTGCGGTGGGCCTCGATCGCCCCTTCGATAAGTTCGACGGGGTCGACCGGGTTGTCGTTGCCAAGCTGGAAGCCCTGGTAGCGCCAGCAAAAGAGGCACATCTCGTTGCACTGGTGGACATTCGGGGTCATCTGGATGCAGCGGTGGCTCGCGATGCCGTAGAACTTCTGCTTGTAGCAGCCACGCCCGCTCTTCAGGGACTCCTTGCACCAGTGGCAGACCTTGACGGCGCCCCCCTCGCCGATGAGCCGGTAGCCCTGCCGGTCGAGGGCCATCTTGAGGGCGGATTCCAAGGGGGGGTGGCCTCGGGTTGCGAGCGTCGAGGGGGGTATGTAAAGGGTTGGGGAGGGCGACCCCTATTTACGCGGCGGGAGCGGCGGCGCCGTGCGGGCGCGCGGGGG
>DATEUP010000250.1:0-3758 GCA_035283065.1 Thermoplasmatota archaeon
AAGGAGAGCCTCCAGAACGTGCGCGTGATGCGCGAGCTTGAGAAGCGGGGGATCCCCGTACAGCCTGGGATGAAGGTCTCGTGGATTGTGACGGGGTCGAAGGGCAAGCAGGACCTCGCGCCGTACGTTGGCCCCGACTCCGAGAAGGAAATTGCACCGAATTGGGAATACTACGCGCGGCGGGTCGCCATGACGCTCGCGAGGGTCACGGAGGTGTTCGGCTGGGGCGTCGACAACCTACTCCAGGGCGCGCGGACGAACTCCCTCGAAGGCTACGAGGATTCAGGTCCGGGGGTGGGTGAGCCGGATGAGGGCGGGGATGCCCAAGGGGTTGCCCCGGCCCCCGCGCCCCGAAAGGACCCCGAACACAAGCCTGCGCCGATCACAACGGGCAAGCCCAAGCCCGTCCTGGAGAAGGGGAAGAAGTCCCTCGAGGACTACTTCTGAAGCGCGCGCGGGGCAAGGCGGCCTCATCGTCTGCGCATGGCCCCCGCCCTCCGGGCGACCGTCCTGACGCCCCAGGCCCTGCTCACAACGCCTAAATAGGGCCGGGTAGAAGGGCGCCGCGCGCAAGCCCGCGGAGGCGCTGGATGGCACACGGGAAGGTCCTTTCGTTTGCCTTTGCCCTAGGCTTCATCCTGGGGGCGCTCCCCCTGCCGACCGCAGCCTCGCCGATCGGCGCGGGCATTGGACTTGTGCCGCACTTCCAGAATGTGAGCTCCACGACCGGCCTTGGCGCGGCCGCGGGTGTGCTCCCGCCGTCCATCATAGTCTCCGAGGAGAACGCGGGGTTCCTCAACGGCGGCAAGGGCGCCGCCTGGTTCGACTACAACAACGATGGGTGGGAAGATGTCCTCCTTGGCGGGTACTTCCACCGCGAGCTCCACCGCAACAACGGCGACGGCACCTTCACGGATGTGACGAACGCCGTAGGGCTAGGCGGCGGCCTCTACACGATGTCGATCATCACGCCGGACTTCAACAACGACGGGTGGTCGGACGTGGCCATCGGCAACTGGTACGGGCGCCTCGAGATCTTCCTCAACAACGGGGACGGCACCTTCCAAAACGTCACGCGCACCTGGAACGTCATCGTCTCGGGGCCCACCGCCGGCCTGTCGTTTGGCGACCTCGACGGCGACGGCTGGGGCGACCTCTACGTGGGCTCGTACTACAGGCGCCCCAACGTGCTCTTCCGGAACCTCCAAGGGCAGGGGCTCCAGGAGCTGGCCGAGAGCGCGGGCGTCCAGGACCCGAGCGGCTACGTCTTCCAGACGCTCATGTTCGACTACGACCTCGATGGCGACCTCGACCTCTACGACGCCTGCGACTTCGGGCCGGACGCCTTGTACCGCAACGAAGGGAATTGGACATTCACCGACATGACGGCGGCCGCCGGACTCGACCACAAGGGCGACGGGATGGGCGCCTCGATCGGCGACCTCAACGGGGACGGCTATCAGGACGTGTATATCGGGAACTTCGGGGCGGACTTCTGGTACATCTTCGACCCCGCCACGGGGACGTACACGGACAAGCACCCGGAGCTCAACATCACGAACTCGGGGGTCGCCTGGGGCGTCGAGCCGCAGGACTTCAACAACGACGGGTACCTCGACTTGTTCGTGGCAAACGGCCGGGTGCTGCCGGGAAACTTCGGCCAGCAGGACCTCCTCTTCGTCAACCGGGGGAACAACACGTTTTTCGAGGCCGGCGAAGAGGCGGGCGTCCAGGACTACGGCGCGAACCGCGGGATGGCCGCCGCCGACTACGACCAGGACGGCCAGCTCGACGTGTGGGTCTCCAACGTCCTTGCCCCCTCCGCCATGTACCGGAACGAGGGGTCGGGAAATCACTGGCTCCAAGTCGAGCTCAAAGGCGTCGTCTCCATCGCCGACGCGGTCGGCGCGCGGGTGATGGTCGAGGCAGGAGGCCGGACGCAGACCCGCGAGGTCATCATGGGCTCGTCGTACCTCTCGCAGGACTCGCGCGTCCAGCACTTCGGCCTCGGAGCGCTGACACGCGCGGAGCGCCTGACCATCGAGTGGCCGACGGGCGTCGTCCAGACCTTCGTGAATGTGAGCGCCGACCAGCGGCTCAAGGTGACCGAATACGAGGCGAACACGCCCACGGCCCGCGCACCTGTCGTCCTGCGAGACGCGGGCTTGGAGGTTGAATTTAATGCGTCGGCCTCGACGGACGACACAAAGATCGTCGCGTGGAACTGGACTTTCGGCGCGCCCTACTCGGCCGTGGCCTTGAGCGGGCCAAGCCCCCGACACACGTTCTTCGAGCCAGCGAACTTCACAGGAGCGCTCGAGGTTACGGACGCCTTCGGCAACACGGGGTCGACCACGTTCAACCTCTCGATTCGGCCCGTCGGCCACCCCCTCGTCGACGCCGGGCCCGACCGGCAGGTCCCCCAAGGCGCCACGGTCGACTTCAGCGCGACCCTGCGGGGCGGGCCCTCCTACGAGGACTATGCCAACATGACGTTCGCGTGGTCGGTCGAGGGGCCCAACATGACGGCGAACTTCACGGGGCGCAACTTCTCGACGCCTTTCGTCCTCCCCGGCTTTTTCCGGGTGAGCGTGGTCGCGACGGACGCCTACGGCGCGACGGGCAACGATTCGCTCGTCATTTCGGTCGGTGACAACGAGGCCCCCGTGATCGTCCTCAACCCCCCGCTCACGGTCTCCGAGGACACCCCAATCACGCTCGACGCGTCGCTCTCCCACGATAACGACCCAGCCTTCGGCGCGACCGGCGTCTTCTACTGGCGCCTCCAGGGGCCCCTCGGCCAATTCGAGGTCCACACGGGGGCGGCCGTGACCTTCACCTTGAAGGATCCGGGACCGGCCTCGTTCCTGCTTCAAGTCAACGACAGCGGGGGCAATGTCGCCACCCTGCCCTTCACGATCACCGCGATCGATGCCACGCCGCCCGTCGCGGAGGGCGGCGGCGACCGGCTCGCGCTTGCCGGGTCCACGGTCACGCTCGACGCGCTTGCCTCGACGGACAACGACCCGCTCTTCCGGCAGGCCGGCACCTTCGAGTGGATTCTTACGGGCCCCGACGGGACGAGCCGCGCGTTTGGAATCACGGCCCTTGCCCCCCTCACGAACCCGGGGGTCACGCATGTGCGCCTCCACGTTGTCGACCCCAGCGGCAACGAGGGGCTCTTTGAAGACGAGTTCAACATCACGGCGCTCGACCGCACGCTTCCCTCCATCGAGCCGATGGGCGACCTCGACGTGACGTTTGGCGAGGAGCTATCCTTCGTCCCCGGGGCGCTTGCTGACAACGACCCCGCGTTCCCGGGAAACGCCCACTTCGCGTGGGTCCTCGTGGACGGCTTCGGGTCACGGAGCTTCACGACGCAGAAAGTGAGCTACACCTTTGCGAGTGTTGGGATCTGGCCCGTCACGCTGACGGTGAGGGACGCGGGCGGAAACTCGGCCTCGCGGTCGTTCAACGTGAGCGTGGTGGACCGGACGGCCCCCCTGCTTGCCGCCGAGGTCGTGGGGTCCGCCCTGGTGGGAGAGGCGATCAGCCTGAACGCCGAGAACTCGACGGACAACGTGGGGATTCTTACCGTGGAATGGACGATTCTAGGGCCCGCGACCTCGCGCTCCGTAAACGGCCGCTTTGTCCCATGGACGTTTTCGACGGCGGGCAACTACACGATTACGCTCACCCTGGTCGACCGGGCCGGGAACATGGCCGCTCGCACTTTCAACATCACGGTAACCTCGTCC
>DATEUP010000251.1:0-7247 GCA_035283065.1 Thermoplasmatota archaeon
CTCGCGCGGGGCGAGCGGATCGGCGCCTTCTGCCTTTCGGAGCACGCGTCGGGGTCCGACGCGCAGGCCATGGAGACCTCGGCGAAGCGTGAGGGCGGCCTCTGGGTGATCCGCGGGACGAAGATGTGGGTCTCGAACGGCGAGGAGGCGGGGGTCTACATCGTGTTTGCAAGGACGCCCGAGTTCGAGGAGACGGGGTCCTCGCGCCGGTCGATCTCGGCATTCATCGTGCCCCGCGAGACGCCGGGGATCCGCGTCGCGAGGAAAGAGGACAAGCTCGGCGTGCGCGCCGACGACACCTGCGAGATGACCTTCACGGACGTGAAGGTAGGCGACGACGCCCTCATCGGGGAGCCGGGCATTGGCTTCAAGGTCGCGATGGCCACTCTCGACGGAGGGCGGATCGGGATCGGCGCGCAGGCGGTCGGGATCGCGAGGGCGGCCCTCGAGGACGCGCTCGCCTACGCGAAGGTCCGCGAGCAGTTCGGGAAGAGCATCGGGTCGTTCCAGGCGGTCCAGTGGAAGTTCGCCGACGCCGCCGTGAAGGTCGAGGCCGCGCGCCTTCTCGTGCGCCAGGCCGCCTGGCGCAAGGACGAGGGCCTGCCGTTCACGCGCGAGGCCGCGGCGGCCAAGCTCTTCGCCGCCCAGTCCTGCCGGGAAGTCACGCGCGAGATGCTCCAGGTCCTCGGAGGCGTCGGCTACACGTCCGAGTACCCGCTGGAGCGGTATTACCGCGACGCAAAGGTCACGGAGATCTACGAGGGCACGAACGAAGTGCAGCGGATCGTCCTCGCGAGGAAGATGCTGGAGTGACGGCGGGCGTGCGCCCCTCCAATACCAACATCAACGGCTTTCCCCTCCAATCGGAAACGGTTAAATACGCCACTCAGAATGCGAGCGTGAGTGTCTCTATGATGGCCAGGCGTCTAGCCAAGATCGTGAACTTGTTTGTGGTCGTGTCGATGGTTCTGACGGTTTTCCCGTCAGGGCTTCTCGTTTCGGCGGCCCCGGCCGCTAGCCCGCTCCCGCCCGCTCCAGCGCTTTCGCTCGAGGAAGTCTTTGCCCCCGCGACGGGGGAGTCCCTAGTTCCGGATCTTGCCCTGGAGATCGCGCCGCGCGGCGTCTTGGCAAGCCCCAATCCCTCCGGCGGGACGAGCCCCCGGTCACAGGCGGAGGAGCAGGCTATTTTGCGCGCCAATTCCCGAAGCGACGCCCTCGCGGCCATGGGCGTGAAGGACGCGAAGGACCTCGACATGCCCGTCGTCGAATTCCTGGCCAAGTACCCGCACCTTAGGGCCCCCGCGGCGGCCGCTACCGGCGTCGCGGCGCTAACCCTCCCTGACTATCGCTTCTCCGAGGCTGACCTCGCCCTCCTCAACGCGCGCATTAACCTCCTCCGATACCCGAGCGAGATGCAAGGCGTCCTCATCCCCTACGCGGACCTTGCGCCCGAAGGCACGCGTTCGCCGCTCGCCTTCTGCGGGCCTGGAACCGCCTGTCCCGGCGCGGACGTCCTCGTCATTGACGACGACGGCAGCACGAACAACGACGGGCCCACGGTCGTCGCATGGGAGTGGACGAACCAGACGGCCCTCGTCGTCCAGTCCCTGGAGAACATCACGCCGACGATCACCTGGGACGTGTACGTTCGGCCATACCTTGGCCAGGGCCCGGACTTCGCAACCCTGGCGATGTACGATCGCGTCGTCTACGTGAGCGGTCAAAACCTCAACGCGTGGGGGATTGCGATGATGCGCCGGATGGTGGGCTACCTTGAGGCCGAAGGAGACCTGTGGGCCGTTGGCCAACTCACGCTTTACTCGATGAGCGGGACCACTCAGACCGACCGGGCCAACTTCACGATGGTGCAGGAAATCGGTCAGGAAGCGGCCGACTTCGTCGGCGGCTACATCGGCGCCTCCGAGTGGCTCTGGGCCGGCGTCGCGAACCCGATGAACGGGACGGCGGCCGGGTTCCTCACCGGCCAGCAGTACACGTTTACGCGCACGATCCGCGAGGACCGTGGGACCTACACACGCTTCATGGACTATTCGACGGACATCACGGGCGTCGCGGGCGCGGTCGACCTCACAACCGGCACGTCGCTGGACGCGGAGAACGGCACGCACGCGGGCGTGGTGAACAACATCCTCTACAAGCCCGCCGGACGGGGCGAGGTGATCCTCTCGAACTTCGAGTACAATTACTTCGACAGCGCAACGCAGCGCAACGATTTCACCTCGCGCGTTTACGCCAACCTCTCGGTCCCCTCGGGCTTCGTGTGGGATACGAACACGGACCTCGCGCCCACCTCAATGTCGATTATCGAGACGGCGGGGGGCTTTACGGGTTACGGGTACCTGTGGTGGGACACGACGCAGCCGTCGGTGGCCCAAGGGCTCTTCGCGTACATCTTCCAGGCCTCGCTTGCTATCGCGCGCGGGGAGCAGACGCACCTCAACATGACGGTTGAGAACTTCCGCAACGCGGCCTTCGTCGGTGCGGACCCGAAGCTCGAGATGACCGGGACCGGCGACTCAGGCTGGCTCCTTAGCGGGCAGCCGATCGGGGACGTGAACCCCGAGACGCGCATCGAGAACGCAACGCGCGTGCAGGGCCTCAACATCTCCGCGCGCGGCAAAGCGAACGTGACCTTGGCGTTCACGCCCCACCGCCTCTGGCCCCAGCACGCCCACGGCGTGGCGACGACAACGGTGGTTGACACCGTGACCACGAACAACCAGCTCTACATCCTGAACATCTTCGTGTTGGGCAACTACGAGGGCGCGGAGTACGCGCGGGCTGACGTCACCGTGGACAGCGGGACGGGGCCGACCGGCTGGCAGAAGACGTGCGATTCGACGAAGGCCTTGGCGGACAGTTGCTACTGGGAGACGGTGAACAGCGCCGCGCAGGCGACGGACTCCTCGCTCGTCATGCCCTGGATGGACCAGCGGCACCTGAACGGAAGCGCGGGCTCGCGCTGGGGCTGGGACTTTGCGGTCTTTGTCTTCGCCTACTGGGGCGACTCCGGGGCCGACCGCCTCGAGGTCGAATACCGGACGGACACGAACCCGAACTGGGTGCAGGCGCGTTCGATCTCCGGCTCGACGGACATTGACGCCGACGCCGTGTACGATTGGATCTGGCCCGACGCGGACGGGACGACGACGGGCCCGGCGAGCTCCGCGCAGGTCGGCGTCGCTTGGTGGGGCTTCACGATTCCGAACGGCGTGAACGACAACTTCGTGCAGATGCGCCTGCGGTGGATCGCGGCGCGCGGCGCCGCGTCGGTGGGCTACCGCGTGGACGGGGCCGGGTGGGTTGCGCTCACGGAGCAGAACGGCGCCGTGGACTTCATCCCGACGCCCGTGCCGAACCAGATCGTGGCGCCCTCGCCGAGCTACACTGTCATGAAGGGCTCGACGGTCATTGCCACGGGCTCCCCGCTCTCCGGGCCGATCTCGATCAACGAGACGGAGAATGTGACGATCCACACGGGCATCGAAGACCCACAGGGCGACGGGTTCACGTACGGCTGGACGCAAGCGCCAGCGGGCTTCCGCACGCTGCCGGCGAACCAGAGCCTCCCCATGTACTACGTGAACCTCACATGGGCGTTCATCACGGACCTTGCGACCTACGAGGACCTTGTGGGCTCGTCCGTCGGGCAGAACCGCTACACGGTAAACCTAACGGCCGTCGACGAACTCACGCGCGCGAGGTCGCTCCTTTGGGTGATCACGGTGAGGGACGCCGTGGCGACCTACACGGGCCAAAGCTCGTTCACGATCGACGAGGACAGCCAGATCTGCCTGCCGGCGACCGGCCTCAACGCGTGGTTCCAGGACCCTGAGACGGACTCGCTCTCGATTACCGGCAGCTCACCCCTAGTGAACGGCTCCCAGACCGTGACGCTCATCGACAACCGCACGGTCGACAACACGATCTGCCTGAGGGCAAGCTCGCTAAACTGGCACGGCCTCACGAACATCACGCTGACGGCGACGGACCCGAAGGGGTCGGTTGCGACCCAGCGCGTGAACGTGACGGTCTTGCCGGTGAACGACGCGCCCTTCGTGAGCCAGGCGGAGCTCGACCAGCTCAACCTGACGATCGGGCAGCAGGGGCGGTTCATCTCCGTGAACCTCACGCTCTTCGATGTGGACAACCTGAGGACGGACCTCACGTTCACGATCGAGACGACGCACCCGGGGATGTGGCAGAACCGCTTCAACGCGACGAGCAACCTCCAGCTCTACGTGGTCTACCCGGACAACAGCATGGTCGGCGACAACTTCTTCAACATCACGATCTGCGACCCGCTCGGCGCCTGCGCGGAGGCGCGCTTCAACGTGTTCATCGACAACATCAACGACCCGCCGACGATCTGCACGACGCCGGAGACCCGCTACGTGAACCAGGGCGAGTTCTTCTCGCTCCAGCTCTGCGTGTCGGACCCCGACGACATCGCGACGTGGCTGCCGCCGACGGTCTTCCGCTTCGACGACGACACGACGCTCTTCCAGGTGACTTCCGGGTACAACGACCGCTCGAAGGACGGCTGGATCAACTTCACCCCGACGAACGACCAGGTGGGCTCGCTCTCCGTTCGCGTGTGGGTCGACGACGACGGGAGCCCGTCGAAGCGCGGCTCGCTGAACTTCACGCTCGTCGTGAACAACACGAACGACCCGCCGGTGTTCCAGTCCTACGCGGACATCAACGTGACGCAGGACATCTCCTTCACGGCGCCCCAGCTCAAGGCGACCGACCCCGACTTCGCGGTCGACGACCGGGTGCTCGAGAGCCAGAAGGAGTCGCTGATCTACAGCGACGACTGCGCGCTGTTCGACATCCAGCGCATCGAGACGACGACGGTGACGCCGCAGGGGCAGACGATCCGCGAGCAGTCGGGCCGCCTCGTGATCCTCGCCCACAACGAGCACGTGGGCGATTGGACCTGCATGGTGACGGTGACCGACAGCGGCGGGCTCACGGACACGACGACCGTGCGCATCCGCGTGAACAACGTGAACGACTCGCCGACGGGGATCCGCGTGAACATTACGGACACGCTCACGGGGGCGGTGCGCACGGTCTCGGTGCCCGACACGAAGGTGATCTACGACGAGGACACGCCGGTCACGCTCCAGGTGATCGTGGACGACCCGGACCTGCGCTTCCGCCTGAACGCGCCCTCGACCCGCGTCGACCCGGCCGAGCACCTGACCTGCGGGCTCATCTCGGCGTTCCAGTCCGAGCTCGACGTGACCCCCGAGGGCGCGGCCGAGAAGCCGACGATGGACCCGGACCTCTGCATCTCCGAGTTCACGCCGACGAACAACGAGGTCGGCACGTTCACGGTGACCGTGACGGTGCGGGACAACGCGCAGACCCAGACGCAGTTCCGCTTCAAATTCCAGGTCGCGAATGTCAACGACCCGCCGAAGGACGTGCGGATCCTCTCGCCGGCGACGGGCTTCAACCTGCTCGCGCCGACGCAGACCTTGCAGCTCCAGGGGTCGGCGACGGACGTCGACACGCCGGACACCTTGCTCACGTTCACCTGGACGGTGACGATCCAGGGCGGGCGGTCGTTCACGGCGTCGGGCAAGACGACCTCCGTGCAGATCGGCAACGAGTTTGACAGCGACCGGACGGTCACGGTGTCGCTGAAGGTCATCGACCTCGCGGACGCGACGGCCCCGAAGGAGGTCTCGGCGAACCAGACGGGCTCGATCGCCGCGAAGCCGCCCGAGTCGATCAACATCCTCAGCGGCTCGATGCTCTTCGTGCTGCTTGGCGTCGTCGCCGCGGCCGGCGTCGGCGCGCTGCTCTTCATGCGGCGCAGGAAGCCGAAGGGCCCGGAGCCCTCGGCGGCGCCGCCGCAGGGGCCTGCTACAGGTCCGCAGCAGTACGACTACAGCCAGCAGCAGGGCTATGACTATAGCCAGCAGGGCTACGACTACAGCCAGCAGGGCTACGACCAGCAATACGACCCGAACCAGCAATACGACCCGAACCAGCAGTACGACCCGAACCAGCAGTACCCGCCGCAGCCCTAGGGGTTCCCCCCTTCCGGGGCCGAAGCGCCCCGCCCTTCCCTCCTCCTTGAGGGTAGCGGCCGCCCTGCGAGCGGCACGTTCATCGCGCGGGGGGCTGCTTGCCGGCACCTGAGTTGCAGGGGGAGGCGCTCGGCGTGGAGGGCATGCCCGTGGACCTCGCGTGCACTCGCTGCCCCCTTTCCAAGGGGCGCACGCAGGTCGTGGCCGGCGAGGGGCCTTCGCCCTGCCGCCTCGTGATCGTCGGGGAGGCGCCAGGCGAAAGGGAGGACCTCGAGGGGCGGCCCTTCGTGGGGCGTGCGGGGGCGATCCTCGACGTGGCGCTCAAGGCGGGCGGCGTGTCGAGGCGCGAGGCGCTGATCACGAATGTCGTGAAGTGCCGCCCGCCGGGGAACCGGCGCCCGACAAGGGAAGAGATCGAAGCGTGCCGGCCTTTCCTCGAGTGGGAGGTCGCGCGGGCGGGCGCGCCGGTCGTCGTGGCGCTCGGCAGCACGGCGGCCAAGGCCGTCCTCGGGCGTTCGGTCAAGGTGAGCGAGGTGAAGGCGGCGGCGGGGCGCGCGGAGATCGGGGGGGCGCCGCGCGAGGTCTTCGTGACCCTCCACCCGGCTTCGTCGCGCTTCCGCAAGGGCGCGCGGGAGCAGATCGCGGGCGTCCTTCAAGCGGCGGCCTCGCGCGCGGGGCTCCTGCGCCCGAAGGGGCCCGCGCAGGCGCGCCTATAGGGGCGAGGGGCGGGAAGGCGCTGCCTTGCGCCTCCGCATGTTCATCTATCGTCCTTACGATCCTTGCGGCGATGGAGAAGGGCGCGGTCGTTGGCAGGCTCGCGGGGCCACTGCCGACCTTCCTGGGGCTCCTTTACGCCGCGCAGATGCGGATCTCGACGGCGCACGGGCAGCAGTCCTACCGCTTCTCGTGCCCGGCCGAGGCGCTTCGCGCCGTCGGCGGGCTCCACCGGGCGCTCTGCAGCGGCGAGATCCCCTTTGCAACCGACCCCGAAGAAGTCTCGCGCGTTTCCTTCCTTATGGACTACCCGGACCGGCTCGCAAAGAGGCTGCTGCCCTTCGGCCGCTCGAAGGCGGAGCGCGGGCTGCCGGAGTTACAGCTCGGCACCGTGCCGCTCGTCGAAGGCAAGGGGCAGGGCGAGCTCGTGCCGGCGCAGGAGGGGTGGGGTGCGCTCGTGGGCTG
>DATEUP010000252.1:0-5830 GCA_035283065.1 Thermoplasmatota archaeon
ATCGCGCGGGAGAAGGGCGACCTCTACGCAACCTCGACCGTGAGGGTTCCCCTCGAACTTGGCATGGAAGGCGGCGCGGGGCGCATCACGATCAACCAGGTCGAGGTCGAGTACCGCATCGACTACCCGCCGACCCTCATCAAGTCGCTGGCCTCGCTCAAGGTCGACGAGGACTCGGGCGTCGCGCCGCCGATCGACCTCAACCTCTACTTCACGGACGATTGGGACGCGGGCCACCTGCGCTTCGAGATGGGGAACGCGACGAACACGCAGCACGTGTACATCGCGCTGCAGGGAAGCCAGCTCACGATCGGGACGCTCACGCCGAACTGGTGCGGGGTGGCGACCTTCAAGGTCACGGCCTTCGACCGCAACGCGTACTTTGCGCGCTCGAACGACGCGGCCGTGTTCGTCCGCTGCGTGAACGACCCGCCGCAGCTCCAGCCGATCGCCGACATCAACATCTCCGCCTCCCAAGTCTACTCGGGCGACGTCTCGGCGCTCGACCCCGACATCGGCGACCTCCTTTCCTTCTCGAGCGACTCCGAGTGGGTGACGGTCGACCCCGAGACGGGGGCTTTCCGCGTCGGCGACAAGCCGGGCACGCCGGAAGTCCTGATGTTCAACATCACGGTCACGGACCTCGCGCTGGCTTCGGACACGAAAAACGCGACCTTCAGGGTGTGGCGGACGACGGACCCCGTCTATTTCGTCTCGGAGCCCACGACCGTGGACTTCCCGTACTGGCTCTTCCTCCTGCTCCTCGGGCCTGTGGTCGGCTACATCGTCTACCGGGTGCGCTCGCAAAGGCTCGAAGCCGAGGAAGAAGTGCGCGAGGAGCTCCAGCGCCAAAGGGACAAGGAAGACCTAAAGGAAATCGACGGTTGATGGGCGGCGCCGCGACCGAGTGCGGTCTAAAGGTTCATAACGGGCGCTCCGGGTTCCCGCACCCGTGCGGCCCCCCAGCGACCCCGAGGTCATCTTCTTCGACATCGGCGGCACGCTGCTCAACTTCAACATCGAGCCCTCGCAGCTCTTCTCGCGGATCCTGAAGGACCATGGCCTCGCCGTGGAGCCGGGGGCGCTCTACCGCACGATGCGGGCCGTCGAGGCGGACATGCCAGCACCCCTCGGGACCGCGGCCCAGTCCGAGGCGGCGTACTGGCGCGCCTTTGACCTGCGCATCCTCGAACGGCTCGGCGTTAACCCCACGCGCGAGGTCCTCGACGAGGTGAGCCGACGGTTCCAGAGCGAGCTTACGCTCGAGCCCTTCGCGGAGAGCCTCAAGGTGCTGGAGGCCGTCCGGGCGAGGGGCCTGCCCCTCGGCGTGATCTCGAACGCGAGCCACGGGATCCTCGGCGACATCAAGCGGACGGGGCTCGCGCCGTTCTTCAAGCACGT
Organism: Thermoplasmatota archaeon; assembly: GCA_035283065.1. GTDB lineage: Archaea > Thermoplasmatota > DTKX01 > DTKX01 > DATEUP01 > DATEUP01. The sequence goes on from DATEUP010000252.1 coordinate 1,402, forward strand.
CGTGTACTCGCAGGCCGTTGGCGCGGCAAAGCCCGACCCGGCGATCTTCCGGGAGGCGCTTGCGCGCTTCGGCGTGGCGCCGCCGAAGGCCTGGCACGTCGGGGACAACCCCGTCGCGGATGTCGAGGGCGCCCGAGGCGTGGGGATCCACCCAGTGCTCGTCGACCGCGGGGGCCAGCACGCCGGGCTCGACGTCCCGCGCGTCGCGGATTTGAACGGGGTCGTCGACCTCTTGGGGGGTGCCTGACCCCGTGGCCGGCGAAAAGCTCCCGCGGCCGGAAGTGATCTTCTTCGACCTTTTCGGGACGATCTTCAAGTGGTCCAAGTCGCCGCGCGTCGCGATCTCCGAGGTGCTCACGGCGCACGACTACCATGTGCCGCCCGACGCCGTGCTCAAGGCGCGGCGTGAAATCGAGCGCAAGCTGCCAGCGCGCGACGAGTTCCCCACGGACTTCGAGCCGCAGTACTGGAACCACTACAACGAGGAGCTGCTTGGGAAGCTCCAAGTCCCGCCGACCCCGGAGCTCCTTGCGGCCATCGAGGCCGAGATCAAGCAGAACGTCGACCTCGGCCTCCAGCCCGACGCGATGCCCGCGCTCCAGGCCCTCAAGCGGACGGGGGTGAGCCTCGGGGTCATCTCGAACGCGACCTTCGGCGCCAAGAGGGACTTCACGCGCCTGAAGCTCGGCCCCTTCTTCCCCCAAGTCGTGATCTCCCAGGCGGTCCACGCGCGGAAGCCCGACCCGCACATCTTCCTCATCGCGCTGTCGAAATTCGGGTGCGCGCCGACCCGCGCGTGGATGGTCGGCGACGAGGTCGACACGGACATCAGGGGCGCGCGTGGCGTGGGGATGGTGCCGATCCTCGTGGACCGCGAGGGGACGGCGCCGCCCGACCCGCGGGCCACGGTGGTCCGGGACCTCAACGAGGTCGTGGCGCTCTACAGGGACTCGGAGGGCTGAGCGCGGTCGGCGCCGCCGGAGCGGTACCCCTGCGGGTCGACGAAGGCCTGGCTGAAGCCGAGGCTCTTGAGGGACAGCGTGAGTTCGCGCTCGCGGGCGCGCGCGCCAGCGACCGACGGTGCGTCGACCTCGATCCGCGCCACGCCCCCGGCGTCGCGGACGCGCACGAGTTCGATCCCAAGCGTTCGCCGGACGGACGATTCGGCAAGGGCCACGCGGTCGAGGCCCTCGAGCGTGATGAGCTGGCCGCGCGGGAAGCGCGAGGAGAGACAGGCGAGCGCCGGCTTCTCCGCGTTGGGGAGCCCGCGGGCGCGCGCAAGCAGGCGCACTTCGTCTTTCCAAAGGCCGGCGTCTGCAAGGGGGCTCAAGACCCCCCGACGCTTGACCGCACGGAAGCCCGGGCGCACCCCGCGGAGGTCCGAGGCGTTCGTCCCGTCGGCAACGGCGGCAAGCCCGCGCGCTCTTGCGACTTCCGTCAGGATCTCGTAGAGGTCGTCCTTGCAGTGGAAGCAGCGGTCGGCCCCGTTCACGGCAAAGGCGGGGTTCGAAAGCTCCGAGCGGCGCACGACGAGGTGGCGCCACCCCCGTGCGCGCGCAAGCGCGCGCGCCTCGTCCACTTCGCCGGGGAAGATCGTCTCGGAGTCGGCGGTGACCGCGAGCATGTCGGGGCCGAGGGCTTCGTGGGCCAGCGCGGCAAGGACCGTCGAGTCGACGCCGCCCGAGAAGGCGACGAGCGTGGGGCCGGCGGCGCGGAAGGCGGCGCGGACACCTTCGGCCTTCGCCTCGGCGGTCATCGCGGGGACCTCCAGGGCTTGGCGCCGGAACGGACGGCAACCTCTGCGAGTTCCTTGACTCGCGAGAGGCTCTCGCCGGAGGCCTCCGCCGCAGCCGCCGCGTCCCCGTGCTCGGCTTTCACGCGGGCGAAGCCGGTCTCATCGCGGATGTACTTGACGCGCACGTCGAAGGGCTTGCGGCCGGCTCCGAGGCGCACGCGCACGGTCGCGGTCTCGGGCACCCGTTTGAAGCGAAGGACGCGGGACGATACGCGGACGCCCCACGAGCCGGTGAGGGACCCGACCACGCCGGCGAGCCGCTCGGCGTCCTCCTCCCGGGAAAGGACATTGAGCACGTAGCCCGGGCGGCCCTTCTTCGCCAGCGTATGGACAAGGTGCGCGTCGAGCGCCCCTTCTGCGAGCACGGTTGAAAGCGCGTGGCCCGCTTCCTCGCCCGTGAGGTCGTCGAGGTTTACCTCGAGTTCGGCAACCGGGTCGTGGACGGGGTAAGCGGGCGAAGCGTCGAGGCGCCTGCGGACCTGCACGTGGAGGAGGTTGGGGCGGTCGGGCAGGTCGAAGGACCCCGCGCCGACCCCGCGGTGGAGGAGGACGGAGGGCGGAGGGGGCCCGAAGCTCGGCCGCAGCATCGCGAGCATCGCGAGGCCCGTGGGCGTGGCAAGCTCGCGGTCGCCGTGCTGGGAAAAGGGGATGGCAAAGCGGTGGAGGATGAGCTCGGACACAGGCGCGGGGACCGGCGTGGTCCCGTGGGAGAAGGACACCGTGCCCGACCCCACTTCGACGGGGCGCGAGAAGATCGGGCCGCCTGCGAAGGCCCCCGACTTGTCAAGCGCCCAGGCCCCTGCCACCGCGTCGAACACGGTGTCGTACCCCGCAAGCTCGTGGAGGTGGACCTTTAAGCGCGGGACGCCGTGGACTTCGGCCTCGAGGGCGACGAGGAGGTCGGCGACCGATTCGGCGTAGCTGGTAGGCCGCTTTGCCATGCGAAGGGCCTTGGCGGCCTTGTGGATTTCGGGCTTGAGGTCGCGCGTTTCGAGCTCGATGTCGGTGCTGTCCACAAAGAAGCCGCGGAACCCGTGCCTGCGCACCTCCGATGCCGCGAGGCGGAACCCCTCCCTGCCAAACGCGCGCCGCAGGCGCGTGACGGCAGCTGCGCGTTCTTTGACGGGCATCGCGTCGAGCAAGGCGCCGACGAGCATGTTGCCAGAGATGCCCGCGGTGGACGGGTCGATGTAGAGGAACGGGGCCGAGGCGCCCGGTCGCGGCATGGGAAGCGCCCACGGCGCGCGCGCGTCTTAACTCCTTTCCTTGGCGCTTTTTCCAAGGGCGAAGACCTTGTCTCGGGTCGCTTCGTCGAACCAGGGCGGCGAGCCGGCGAGGGCGTTCTCGGCCATGTGCGCGGGGTTGCGGGTCCCAGGGATTACAGCCGTCACCCGCCGGTCGGAAAGAATCCATTTGAGGAGCACCTGCGGCCAGGTCTTGCAGCCGAACGCCTCGAAGTCCTTGAGCGCCCCGGCAGGGGGCGCCCGGGCGGTGAGCTGCCCCTGCTGGAAGGGCAGCATCACGAGGACAGCGAGCCCGAGGCGCTTTGCGGCCGGAAGGACCTCGCGCTCGACGGCGCGCTCGGAGGGCGAGTAAGGCACCTGCACGGCGTCGAGGCGGCCGGACTCCATCCACGTGAGCAGTTCGCCGAAGGCGGACGGCTGGTAGTGCGTCGCGCCAATGGCCGCGACTTTCCCTTGGCTCTTGGCCTCTTCGAGGATCTCGAGCACCTTCCCCGTAAGCGACAGGTTGTGCACCTGGTAGAGGTCGACCCGGCCTCCATAGAACGTGAGCGCGTCGCGCACCTGGCTTCGCGCCTGGTCCTCGGAGCTTGCAAAGACCTTCGTGGCCACGACGGCCTCCTCGCGCCTCCCGAGGAGGCACTCCGCAAGGACGTGTTCGCTGTGACCGTACATTGGCGAGGAGTCGAAGAGGTTCGAGCCTGAGGAAAGGGCCTCGTCGACGACCCGCCTGCAGATCGCCTTGTCGCGCGCCGACGTGACGTCGAAGACATTCCAAGTCCCTAGGCCCACGGCCCCGCAGGATAGGGGGCTTCGCCCGAACGCACGCCGTTCCACGGCCCTTGCGAGGGCTCGCGGGCGGATAAGCCCCCCGGGGGCCGGCCCGACGCCTTTTTTGCCCGCCCGCGCTTCGCTCCACCTCCATGGCCGCAAAGGGGAAAGCCCCGAGCACCCGGGTCGCTAGAGCCGTGCGGCGCCTCCAGGCGGGCCGCCTCTCGGTGGAGGCCTTCCTCGAGGAGGTCGCACCCTACGCCGTCCACGAGGTCGAAGGTCTCGCGAAGCTCGACGGGGGGCGGCACGCGCGCACCGGGGTCGCGGAGGCAGTGCTCGCGGAAGGCAAGGACGACGACACGCTCGCCAAGGTCGTGCGCGCGGCGGTGCGCCACCGGGGCCGGGCGCTCATCACGCGCCTTGCGCCCGCAAGGGCCCGGCGGCTCGAGCGGACGCTGAAGGGCGTGACCTTCGAGTTCCACGCGCGGGCGCGCGTGGGGGTTGCCCACGACGGGAAGACGCCGCGGCCAAGGAGCGGAGGGAAGGTCGCGATCCTCACGGCGGGCTCTACGGACCTTGGGGTCGCGGAAGAGGCGCGCCTTGCCGCCGAAGAGCAGGGTTG
>DATEUP010000253.1:0-2903 GCA_035283065.1 Thermoplasmatota archaeon
CCTCGTCGGCAGCTCGTTCGTCCTCTCCGCTCTGCCCGTGGTCGGCCCCAGCCTCATCCGGCCACTCATCAATGCGGCCGACTGATGCGCCGTTTCAGGACCCGAGGGCCACTTCGACCTTCGGCCCAAGGCACTCGCGAAGCCGCTGGAGGACGGGCGCGGGCTCCCGCCCGAGGTGCACGTAGAAGCGGTCGTCGACCGTGAGGTCGCCCTCTTTTACCTTGAGCTCGACCTCCGCATAACGGGGGCCCTTGAGCCAGGGGCTCATGAGCCATCGCCGGACGGTCGCCGCCTCGATCACCTCGGCGCGAATCCACTCTCGTTCGCCGGTGAACGGGTCGCGAGTAACAGAAACGCCCTTTTCGCCGACTTCGAGCTCCTCGCTCGACCGCGCCACGACCGTGTACATGAAGCCCGTTACGAGGAAGGCGAACCCGAAGCCGAGGCCGACGAGGGCGCCGACCACGCTGTTGAGGGTCGGCGGGAGCAGCCTCGTGAGTCCCCAGTACCCGCCAAGGAGCAACCCGAGGCCAATGAGGAAAAATGTCACGCCAAGGACGATCAGGACGGACGCGTCCGACCGAACGGTTTCCTCGGGCGCCACGTCCACCCTCGGTGTACCCTTGGAGGGGAGGGCAAAAAGCTCTTGGGTATGGTCGGCGGCCCCCCTACAGCTTGTAGGTGATGGCACCGGCGCCATCGGCCTCGCGCTTCACCACAAGCCCCGGGGCGATCGTCCATTGGCCGCTCGCTGGCTGGTAAGTGACGTCGCCGCGCTCGAGGTCGCCAAGCTCGGCCTCGAAGTACTCGCGGTCCGTGTCGAACTCCGGCGTGAGGGCCTTGTCCACGAGGATCTGGACGAGCAGCGGGAGGCTCACGGGCTTTCCACGCCACTTCACGGCGAGGAACGTCCGGCGCGCGGCCTCGTCGCCAAGGAGGACCTCGCGCAGCGTGAAGTAGGGCGGCAGCTTGCGGAAGTTGCCGGGCGGCGGGTCGAGCCGCTGCCGCTGCTGCTGGAGCTCGGAGAGCACCGCAGCCCATTCCTCCCTCGGCACCTTTTCGCGCTGCCAGATTGCCGCGGAGGTGTCAAGCAGTCCCGGCGTGGGGCCTCCTGCGGAGACCGTCGCGCCTGCGGGCTGGCCGGCCGCGGCGCGGGCGGGTGCGTCTGCAAAGAAGATCTCGTAAGCCATGGCGCCCCCTTTGGCGCCTTGGGCCGGTGGGCGGATCGCCGTGATGTCGCAGTCCGGGTAGCGCGACGGGTGGAGGATCACGTAGGGGCCGCGCACGTCGGCTTTGAAGATCTCCGCAAGGGCCTGGTTGACCCGCTGCGTCGTGAGCTTCGCCGCAAGCTCGCTAAGGACTGGCAACGGGTAAGCGGGCTCCGCGGGCTTTTGCCCCGCCGCGAGGTCGTCGAGGACCGCCTGAACTACTTGGGCCTTCACGGCCGCCGGGTCGGGCGGCGGCGCCGCAACGCCCCTGCGAGGGGAGCCCCCGGCCTCTTTCTTCGCCTTCGGCTTGATCCACTTCCCGCGGGCGTCGCACGCCTCCTTGAGGTCCCCCAGGCGCTTCTCAAGGGGCGTGCGCTTGCGGCCGCCCGCCGCCTTCGACTCGGCGACAAGGCCCGACCACGCGTGGCTCGCGCGCTCCGCCCAGCTCCCCTTGCTGGGGCTCTCGCGGTACCACAGGACGAGCCTGTCACGCAGGATGTCGTCGATCGTGTCGGGGTCGCCGATGTCCTGGTGGAGGCGCGTGAGGAGCGCCTCCGTTTTCTTCGAGGTCTCGGCGGCAAGCGCCTTCGTCGGCATCGCCTCCCCGAGCACCGTGTTGTAGTCGAGCTGGTTGAGGCCGTCGAGGTCGAAGTTCTCGAAGGCGTCCATCGCGAGGAAGGGCCCGAGAGCCTTCGTCGCGGGAATCGCGGGGGCCGCGGAGGCGGCTGCAACGGCCGCGACCGCCGCGGGGGGGGATGCCGGCGCCTTCGTCTTCTCGATCGCCCGCCGGTTGAGGCTGTCCGCGCGCTCCTCGCGCCGCCGATCGCGCCGGCGCTCCTTCTCCCGGCGCCGGGCCTCCCGGATGTAGGCGCGCCGCTCGGCTCTTGCGCTCCCGCGGGAGGCCCTCGAGACTGCGTAGCCCGCGTCGATGTGCATCCGGCCCAGCCGCACGGCCCGCATCGCCTGGGAGATTCCAAAGAGGAAAGGCAAACCGAGGAAGAGGATCATGTAACAGTAGAAGGGCGAGCCAAAGAGGTTCACGAGCCATAGCCAAAGGTTCGACCGGGGCGTGGGGTTGATCGCCGTGTAGACTTCCGCCCGGTTGAGGATCGTTACCGCCTCGTTGCGCGCCGACGTCGAGGCCCCGAGGTTGGAGAAGTCGTTCTGGTTCTGCCCGGCCGTCCAGGCCCAGACCGCGATTTGCTCCCCTTGGTAGGCGTAGCTGCGCCGGTCGGTCTCGTCCGTGATCTTGAGGAGTTCGCCCGCGGCCCTCGGGCCGATGAAGTAGGTCGGCTGGTTGTTGGGCCGGCTCGGGTCGCCCGGTACCCAGGCGTACGGGGACTCGGCAACGGCGATGAACTCGGCGTCCCGGTAGGTCCACGCGGGGACGCTCACGACCTGGTCCCGTGTTACCACATAGTCCGTAAACCGGCCGTCCTCGCTCTCGAAGATCAGCCCCGAAGGGACGTCAACCGTGAGGTCGAGCGGCCCCACATTCACGACGAAGAGGCGCAACGAATAGCCGTAGTAGATGCCGTCGCCCTCGAGCTGGAGGTCGTAGGGGTGCGTGCTGCTCTTGAGGTCGGCCGACGCGAAGGCTACGATTGCCGAGCTCTGGTTGGCCGCGCTCACGTCGACGTGCTGGGAGGCGATGTAGTTGAACGGGTACACGATGGCGCGCAGCGAGTAGCTGCC
>DATEUP010000254.1:0-15658 GCA_035283065.1 Thermoplasmatota archaeon
CCCCTTGCGGGGGTTTTGCGCACATGGGAGTCGGGCCGTCTTGCCCCGCGCCTTTCGCGCGGAAAGCGTCAGCCATCAGCCATTCGTGAGCGTGATTCGGGTGAGCGAGTGAGCGGTTTCCAGCTCCCTCGGGCGCGTCCAACCGGAGGGCGCTATAAAAGGTTTGGCGGCTGCGCGGCGTAAGGTTGCGCCCGCCTTTCAGGGCCTTTGGCCACCCAGGCGTCCGGTCACGGGCTCGGGGAAACGGCCCCAAACGCTTATATCGCGCAATCGGGGCTGGACAAACTACCTCTGCCTTTTTCGGGGCCTGTTACTCATGATTGGAACAGAGGTGTTCTACGGCAAGCGCCGGCGGCGGTCGCGCTTGCTCGCTTGGGCTCTGGTTTGCCAGTTCCTCGCCGGGCCCTTTGGCGTCCTCCTCTCGGGCGCGGTCAGCTCGGCCGCGTTGCCCGACGAGACGCAAGAGAGCGCGTCCGAGGTCATCACCGCGCGGTTCGTGTTCAACGGCACGGACGGCTCCTACTACAACGGCACTGCGTGGGGCTCTTCTGGGGCCGTCCTCGGGAACCTCACGCGCAGTTTCGACTTCGGGCAAGGGTGGTGGGGAAAGGGCGCCACGCTCGACCGCGTGGCGGTCCGCTACCCCGGTAACTTGTCGCTCGCCGCGCAGGGGTCGGCAAACGAGGTCTTCCACGCGCGATCGAACGCCGCCCCGCGGGACCGCGACGCCAACGGGACGACGGTTTGGACGGCCACGGGTCCCTCGGACAGCTATCACGCCGGCGCATTTGACCAGGACGGCGACGGGTGGCTCGACGACGCCGTCATCGCCTACACGGGGACGGCGAACCGCTACCACACGTTTAACCAAGGCGGCACGCAGATCGGCGCGCGGAACCTCGCGCCCGGGGGCCCGTGGCTCAATGATGTTGCGGCGGTCGACCCCGACTCGAACGGCGCCCTTGACCAGCTTGCCTTTGCGCACCAGGGCGGCCGGGTTTACGTGGAGCGGGCTGCGGCGACGAACGTCTGGAACGTCGTTGTGCCCGGCAACGCGCCCGTCCGGTTCGTGGCGGCCGTCGACCTCAACGCCGACGGTTTCCTCGAGGCGGTCCTTGCAAGCGTCGATGACTTCGACTTCGCCGACGACGAGGAGGTGTATGCCTACGGCGCGACCGGCCTGCTCCGGTGGACCTACAACACCGGAGGCGTGGGCGTCGTGAACCTTACGGGCATCGAGGCCAGCGGTTCGCACCGCCTCAACGGCGCCCTCGTTGCGACGAACGACTCCGTCGCCGTCCTCGGGCCCGCTGGGCAAGTGGTTTGGAACTGGTCGGCGAACGCAACGGTCACGGCGGCCACCGCGGTCGACTTCGACCGCGACGGGATTGTCGAGGGCGCGGCCTACGCCGACGACGCGGGGGGGATCTCGTACCTCAACGGGACGGGAGCCCTCATCGCCTGGAGCGCGTGGCTTTCGCCCACAATCCGATCGCTCGACTCGATCGACCTCGACGGCGACGGGTGGCTTAACGAGGTCGTCGCCGCGAACTCGACGGCGGTGGCGGGGTTTGACGCGGCGGGCGCGTGGCTCTGGAACGCGAGCGTGGGCCCGGGATTCAGGGTCAACATGGTCGCCCACGCCGACCTCGACGGCAACGGGACCTACGGCGACACGATCGTCCCGACCTCGGACACGCTCTACGCGTTCAACCGGACGGGGGCCTTGCGCTGGAGCGTCTCGGAGGGGCGCAACCTCCGCTCGGCCGCCTTCATCACGAACCCCTCGGCCTCGCCCGCGGGCTCCTACACCTCCCCCGAACTCGACGCGGGGTTCACGACGTCCTGGGCAAACCTCACGTTCGGGTTCGCAGTCAACTCGACGAACGAGAACGTCACGGCCGCCGTCCGGTTCGGGGACGGCTCACCGGGAAGCGTCTCGTGGGGCGCCTGGGGCGCGAATCTCTCAGGGCCCTTCCTCGACCTCTCCGGAAACGTCTCGCGCTTCGCGCAGGTCCACTTCGACTTCACGTCCGCCGACGGGCGCAACAGCGCGAATGTGTCCTGGATGCGCCTGAACTACACGGCGCCCGCGGACGCGGGCAGCGTCGAAACGCAGCCCTTCGCGCCCTCCCCGCCGGCGCAGTGGCTCGACCTGGACGCCCAGGGGAACACCTCCGGGGGGGCGCTGCGCTTCTTCTACTCGGCCGACGGCGGCGCCCTCTGGCGGGCGTTCCTGCCGGGCGAGTCGGTCGACGGCGGAAACGCGAGCGCCCCCTCGCTGCGCTTCCGCGTCGAGATGGACCGGGGGGCCGGGAGCCCGGACGTGGCGTGGGTGAGCGTGCGCTACGCGCAGAGCGGGCTGCGCCCCGCGGTCGCCTCGCCGACCGCCAACAGCACAGTGACGGGCGAAATCAACCTCACCGCGGTCGCCGACCCCCTGATCGTCGGCCTGCGGTTCGACTACGTGAGGCCGACAAACGTGACGTTCGGGGTTGGCGCGGCCGCCTTCGATGCCGGCACGGGCCGGTGGTGGGCGCTGTGGAACACGACGGGCCTTGGAGGGGCGGGTTACAGCGTCGTTGCCGTCGGGACCGACGCGCGGGGCTTCCGCTTCTCGAGCCCCCGACTGCCGATCACGGTCGACAACGCGCCGCCGCTTGTGGCCTTCGTCGACCCCACGAACAACGGGAACCTCACGGGGGTCGTGAACCTCGTGGCCACGGCGTCGCTCGATGCCGTCTCGGTCTCCTTCTCCTACGACAACGGCACCGCGGTCGTGCCGATCGGGTTCGCGACGCAGACCTCGCCCGGCCGCTGGGAACTTTCGTTCGACACCACGGGCTTCGGCGAAATCGACAGCGTCGCCCTCTTCGTGACCGCGGTCGATGCCGTGGGGCTTGCGGGCACCGGCAGCGTGACCGTAGCCATCGACAACGTGGGCCCCTTTGTCCGGATCGACGCGCCGCGGCCCTTCACGAACATCTCGGGTGTGTTCAAGGTCATCCTGAACGCCTCGAAGGACGTCGTGCGCATCGACCTCAACGAGAACGGCTCGCTCGGCCAGGCGGTCTTGAGGCCCGGCGGCTCGAACTCGAGCTGGTGGACGTTCGACTGGCTCACCCTGGAGTTCCTCAACACGTCGGCCACCCTCACGGCCACCGCGACCGACCGCGTGGGCTTCCAGGCGCAGGACGCGGTCGCAAACCTCACGATCGACAACACGGAGCCGAAGCCCGTCCTCGTCGCGCCCCTGAATTCGAGCGCGAACACGGGCGTCGTCCACATGGCCGCCCGCGCCCCGGCAAACGCCGTCCGCGTGAATTTCAGCTACCTCGCCCAGGGCGAGGAAGTCAGGATCCGCTCGATGGCCGCAAGCGAGGCGAACGCCTCCTCCGGGCTCTTCGAATTCGACTGGGACACGCGCAGCCCCACGCGGGTCGACTTCAGCGGCATCATCATCGTCACGGCGACGAACAGCTTCGGGCGCACGGGCACCTACAACTCCTCGCTCATCGTGGTCGACAACACACCGCCCTTCGTGCACATCACGGCCCCGACCTTCGGGGAGATCCGCGTGGCCGAGAACTACACCGTCGAAGCCTACGCGGACGACGACGTGGTGAGCGTCACGCTCTCGTACCGCAACGAGTCGAGCGGCGCGAACGTGGCTTTGGGCAACATGGTCCGCACGAACGCGTCCCTCACGCGCTGGACCTACCCCTGGCAGGTCGGGAGCCTCTTCGTCCCGAGCGCGACGCTTCGCGTCACCGCCGTCGACCGCGTCGGCTTCACGACCGTGGACACCTTTGCTGACCTCATCATAGGGCTGAACCCTGGTGACGCCCCGCCCACGATCGTGAGGAGCCCCACGGACATCATCGTCGACGAGGACTTCGGGATGGTCGAGCTCAACCTCACGGGCCTCGTGTCCGACGACGACCCGGCAAACCTCACGGCGTACATCGACGGCGCGCCGCCCGCGCTCGTGACGCTTCGAAACAGCGGCTCGCGCGGCCTTGCGCCCATCTGGTTCTTCTCGGTGCAGGACGCGCACAGCGCCGGGACGCAGACCCCGCTCACGCTCCGGGTGGTCGACTCGTCCGGCCAGACGGACACGAAGGGGTTCGGGCTCTACGTCCAGCCGCGCAACGACGCGCCCGTCTGGGACAACCCGCGGACACCGATCTATGTCCACGGCGGCACGCCTTACAAGATGGACTTCTCGTACTACGTCCGCGACCCGGAATTTGAAAGCGAGGGCGCGCCGCTCTTTATCGCCGCTCTGCCCTCGGACCACATCACGCAGGACGGCGGTTCGCGCCTCGCCCTCGTCTTCGACTACGGGGCGTCCGAGGTGGGTACGTCGTTCCCCGTCACCCTGTCGCTCACCGACGGGGACTCGACCCTGCAGGCCGCCCTCTTCGACATCACGGTGATCGTGACCGCCGATGAGGTCCCGCGGCTCAAGGACGACCAGCCGCTCCCGCCGGTCCTGCTGCAGGAGGACACGCCCCGCTTCAACGTGATCGACTTGTCGCTGAACTTCTCGGACGCGGACGACGCGCTGCTTTATTACTACACGGGGCTCCCGCCGGGCTTCGAGATCCTCCTCGAGGGCGGCAACGTCTCGTTCACGAAGCTGCCGAAGGACTGGTACGGGACGACGTACACGTTTTTCGGCGCGAACGACAGCACGGGCGCCTTCGCCGAAAGCCGTGTGGCGGTGATCGTGGAGCCCGTGAACGACGCGCCGGAGTGGGACTTCTCGCGCGGCCTCAACATCTCGAGCTTCTACGTGCACTTCGACGAGCCCTTCGCCTTCGACCTTTCGCCCTATGTCATCGACGTGGACGACGGGCCTTCGAAACTCACCGTGGTCACCTCGGAGCCGCTCCACGCCGGAGCGCCTCGCGACGCGCTTGGCGACGTGCTCCCGGGGGAGGGGCTCACGCTCGTCTTCGACTTCAACGAGTCCTTCAACGGCACCACGCGGTCGGTCCTCCTCCACATCACCGACGGCCGGGCGAACTCGACGGTCTTCAGCGCCACCGTCAACATCTCCTCAAACTTCCCGCCGCGGGTCTCGGTGCCCCTGCCGGCCGAGATCCTGATCAAGGAGGGCGCCGCGCTCGCAAACGCGCTCAACCTCTCGCTCTTCTTCACGGACCGCGACGGCGTGCTCTTCTTCGCCTACGGCCTCGTGAATGTCAAGGTCTCGATCAACAACACCACGGGCTGGATGTCCCTCGAGTCCTTGGGCGAATGGGCGGGCACCGAGCGGCTCGTCCTGCGCGCGATCGACGAGAGGGGAGCTTTCGTGGACTCGAGCATCCTGGTCACCGTGGTCCCGGTCGACGACCCGCCGCGCTTCGTGGGCAAGATCCCCGACATCATCGTGGAGGCCGGCAAGCTTGGGACTCTGCCCGACCTCCTCCTCTACGTGTTTGATGTCGACACGAACGCGAGCAGGCTGAGCCTCACGGCCACGACGAGCTACCCGGACGCGTTCGTGTCGATTGTCGACGGGTCGTTGCGCTTCATCTACCCCGTGCCCCGGGAAGGCGCGGTCCAGCCGTCGGCCTTCGACACGATCCGCTTCTGCGTCTCGGACGGCACGACGGCGAAGTGCAGCCTCATCTCCGTCGCGATCCGGCAGGCGGCCGCCGCGCCCTTCAACTGGGTCATGTTCTTCACGTTCGTCGGCACGGCGGGTGTCGCGGCGATCATCGTCTCGCGCCACTTCGTCGAGTTCAAGGTCAAGCGCGCCCCCACGGTCGAGGACATCTTCCTCGTCTACGAGGACGGGATCCTCATCAAGCACCTGTCGAAGAAGGTGCGGAAGTACGCCGACGAGGACGTCGTGACCTCGATGCTCTCGGCGATCCAGTCCTTTGCCGCCGACTCCTTCGAGGACACGGAGCACTGGGAGCTCCGCGAGATCACGTTCCAAGGCCGAAAGATCCTCATCGAGAAAGCGCGCAAGTTCCAGGTCTTCCTGATCTTCGACGGCGACGCGAACGAGGACCTCAAGAAGGCCGTGAAGGGCGCCGCCGACGCGATCGCCATCGAGTACAAGGAGCACCTGAAGGACTGGGACGGCGACCCCTCGCACTTCGACGGGGTCGACAAGGTCTTCGCGCCGCTCTTCTCGATGGAGCGCGCGTTCGTCCCCGAGAAGGTGTCGGCCGACGAGCTCGTGAAGGCCCCGCTCGTGCCGGGCGGCGTCTACGTGAGCGAGGGCGGCGGCTTCCAGTCGCTGCTCAAGCCCTACATCGACGACATCAAGGGGCTCGCGGTGATCCGCGTGCGCCCGGCCGGCGACCCCGGCGCGCCGATCGCGCCCCTGAAGCCCGAGGAGGTCGAGATCGTCGAGGTGCCGCCGCCGAAGGGCGCTCCCGAGGAGGAAGGGGACGGCGACGGCCGGACGGGGCTCGACGTGGCCCTCGACGCGCTGAAGGAGGCCCTCTCCGACTCAAAGGTCGCCGTGCGGGGGCGCGCGCCGCTCGTCCTCTTCGAGGGGTTCGAGTTCATCGTCGACCGCTACGGGTTCGTGTATTCGAAGAAGTTTGCCGACCAGCTCAAGCGGCTCGCGGCGGCCGAAGGATTCTACCTCTTCGTGGCCGTGGACCCCAAGGCGCTGTCGGCCCAGCAGCTCGAAGGGCTCGAGCGCGGCGCGGTCGTCCTGCGGGGCGAGTAGGGCGGCTCGCGCGCCCCGGCGGCGTGGTTGCACCATACGCAAAGGTTGAAATCGGCTCCGGCGGGCTTGCTGTGGATGGCTTCGGGGGAAACACGGTGCCGATAACCACTTCAAGGGGCCCGTCGCGCCTCCTTGGCCCGCTCGGCCTCCTTGTCGTGGTCCTTGCGGTTCTTCCGGGCGCGCTGCCGGCGGCCGCCCTCCAGGTCACCACATTCACGGATGGCTCCACGCAGCGAACGGTCGTGATCCCCTCTGGCGGCGGCACCGACACGTCGACCTATGTCGCCGTCCCTAAGAACTCCGTGGTCGTGTCCGCGAGCCTTTCCGTGCGGGGCGGCCCCGACAGCGGCGGACACTACCCGTGGGCGCCCGCGGTGTTCGTGTCGAGCGCGTCGAATTTCTCGCAGGTCTACGGCTTCGAGGGCACGGGCTACGGGGCGATGGGGCGCCAGACGCTGCTGTCGACCGGCAACGAGTCCTTCACGGTCCAATTCAGCGGGTCCGCCTCCGACTCGACGCGAAGCGTGCTCCTGCCGCAGAGCGCGAACATCACCTCCGCGAGCCTCGTGCTCACGGGCGAGGCCGTCGACCTCGGGTTTGCCGGCCCGGACACGCTGAACGCGCAGGTCGGCCAAAACAACCTCCAGATCGACACGGGCGCCATGGGCGCGCCCTACCTGGCGGACATCGACAACGACGGCGACCTCGACCTCTTCGCGGGCGGCGGCAATTTCAGCAGTTTCAACCCCCCCTATGCGGGCGGACCCCGCTTCTACCGCAACGTGGGCAACGCGACGGTGTGGAGCTTCCGGGAGGAGCCGCAGGTCGTCCGGCGGGTCCAGCAGGGCTACGCGTTCGCCCCCGCGCTTGCCGACCTCAACGGCGACGGCCTCCTTGACCTTCTCACCGTCGGCGGCTACAACCCGTCGGGCGGGGGCTACGTGCGGTTCTACTGGAACAACGGCAGCTCGAGCCTCACGTCCTGGTCCTTGAACACCTCGGTCTTCGGCGGCCTCACCGTCGACTA
The DNA here is from genome assembly GCA_035283065.1 of Thermoplasmatota archaeon. Classification (GTDB taxonomy): domain Archaea; phylum Thermoplasmatota; class DTKX01; order DTKX01; family DATEUP01; genus DATEUP01. The sequence continues at coordinate 7,728 of DATEUP010000254.1, forward strand.
CTACGCCCGCGCGGCGTTTGCCGACCTTGACGCCGACGGCGACCACGACCTCATCATCGGCAACCCGTCGGGCACCCTTACCTACTACAGGAACTCGGGGTCTGCGACGTCCCCTGCGTGGACCTCCTCGAACCTGTTTGCCGGGATCGGCGTGGGGGACTACGCGGCACCGTCGTTTGGCGACTACGACGGCGACGGCGACCTCGACATGGTCGTTGGCAACGGCTCGTTCTCGGGGACGGGCGGCCAAGGCGACACGGCCTTGAAGTACTTCGAGAACAGGGGGAATGCGAGTTCGCCCTCCTTCGAGCAGACGACGAAGCTGAGCGGCCTGCACGTGGGCGGCAGCTACACCGGCGCACTCGTCGTTCCCTCCCTCGGAGACCTCGACGCCGACGGCGACCTCGACATGGCCGTGGCGGACTCCGACGGCCTCTACTACATCTACACGGGCAGCCGCAGCCGGCCTTCCGCGGTGGCGCTCGACATCGGCGCGGACGGGACCAACGACTGGTCGCAAGCCGGCGTGCTCATGGGCTCGCACACGGCCGGGAACCTCGCCTCGGCCTTCCAGGGCGCGCTTGCAGCGACCCCGGCAAACCCCGCGGATGCCTGGGGGAACCGGATGGTCCCCGTGCGGCTGCGCCTCTCGAGCGCGACCGCCGGGTTCGTCTCGGTGGGCTCGGTCTCGATCACGTACTCGTACAGCGCGCCTTCGCGGGACTTTGCCAACCTCCTCGAGCGCGCCCGGCAGGGGCTCCCGGCGGACCTCTCCGGCAACGTGCAGGTGGCGCTGCCCGCGGGCGCAAAGTCCGCCGGCAACCTGACGCTAGAGGCGCTCCAGATCACCCTCGACCTGCCGCCGACGGCCACGCCTCCGGGGCTCCTTGAGGTCGCCGAGGACACGAAGGTCGACAACCTCCTTGACCTCTCGACGGTCTTTGCCGATGACTTCACGCCCTCGACCAGCCTCGCCTTCCAAGTCACGGGGAACTCCGCAAACGGCACGATCGGCGTGAGCATTTCCGGCGGGCGGTGGCTCGCGGTGGACGCCTTCACGGGTGGCGCGAACGACAACTGGAACGGATACGTGAACGCGACGGTGACCGCCACCGACGCGCGCGGCCTCTCGGCAAGCGTGACGATCATGATCTGGGTGAGCCCGGTAAACGACCTGCCCGTGATCGCCGGGGTCCTTGCCGAGTACACGGTGAACGAGGACGCGCCTTGGACGCTGATCCCCTCCGGCGCGGACGTGGACGGCGACGCCCTCCAGTGGTCGGTCATCGGCAAGCCCGCGGGAGCGGCTTTCGACACCGCGACGGGAGCGCTCTCCTGGACGCCTGCAAATGCCGATGTCGGCTCCCACACGATGACGGTCTACCTCTCCGACGGGTTCGGCTCCGTGCAGGTGAGCTTCACGGTGCGGGTGCTCAACGTGAACGACCCGCCGTTCCTCCTCACGATCCCGAACCAGACGGTCGAGGAGGGCGTGACGCTTACCGTCGACCTCCTCCAGTACCTCGGCGACGAGGACGACGCGCCGAACACGCTCGTCGTCACGGGCACCTCGCCGCACACGAAGCAGACGGGCTACATCCTCACGATCTTCTTCGAGAAGAACAGCGGCGTGGCGATCGAGCGCGTGCGCGTCACGGTCACGGACCCCTCGGGCGCAAGCGCCTCGGGCGTCTTCGTCGTGAGCGTGATCCCCACGGGCCCCGACGTGAAGATCGTCGGCGTCCCGGACCTCCAGGTCGTCGAGAGCGTGGCAAAGACCATCGACCTTGCGCCCTACATCTACAACGTGAAGAACTGGGGGAACCTCACGGTCACGACGTCCTCGGGCCACGCGACGGTCACGGGCACGAAAGTCACCTTCCTCTACCCCGAGGGCTACCCGGCCGACAGCGAGGCCGTGAAGCTCATCGTGAGCGAGGGCGACCTCACATCCTCGTGGCCGATTACGGTCACGATCGTGAGGCTCGGCCAGGACCTCCTGATCGCCGACCTGCCGGACCTCGATGTGGCGGCCGACCAGGAATTCCTCCTCGAGCTTGCGCCCTACATCCACAACGTCGACGACTGGCAGGCCCTCGTGATCACGGCGTCCTCTGTTTACGCCAAGGTCACGGGCACGACGCTCCACCTCATGTACCCGAGGAGCGCCGGGGTGAGCGCGGATTCCGTGACGGTGACCGTTGCCTCCGGGGGCAAGACCTCGGCGGACTCCTTCGGCGTCCATGTCCGCACGGTCGGCGCCTCGTTCTACCTCGAGTCGATCCCGCCAATCACGGTCGTCGAAGGCCAGCCCTTCATCCTCTTCATCTCGTCCTACGTGCGCAACGCCGACCCCCTTAGCGAAGTCGAGGTGTTCCTGTCGACGCCCCACGCGTCGGTGGACGGCCTTACCGCGACCTTCCTCTACCCCGTAGGGGGCGGCCTTGAGGCCGAGCAGGTCTCGGTCCTTGCGCGCTTCCGGTCCGAGTCCTTCCAGACGGTCATCTCCGTGACCATTGTCTCGCTCGGGGGCGAGTTCACTCTGGCCGGCGTGCCGAACATCGTGGTCATTGCCGGCACGCCCTACACGCTCTCGCTGGCGCCCTACCTCTACAACGTCCCCGGCGGCCTGCCGGCGTCGGTGAGCGTATGGACAAGCTCCGCGAACGTGACCGTGGCGCCGGGGCCCCAGCTCACGTTCCTTTACCCCAAGGGCACCGCCGCCTCCTTCGACTCCGTCACAATCCACGCGCAGGCGCCTGGGAACCTCAGCTCCGAGCAGACGATCACCGTGACGGTGAAGGCCGCCGGCACGCGCCTTGCCCTTGCGCCCGTGCCGGACCTCCGGATCGTGGAGGACGTGCCCTTCAGCTTCGACCTCGCGCCCTTCATCCTGAATGCCCAGGGCGAGGTCACGCTGATCGAGGAGTCCGCGTTCGTGACCGCCGAGGGCACTGTGCTCACATTCACCTACACGGGCGGCCAGAGCGTCGACGAGGTCGTGGTCACGGTGAGCGCGGGCGGGCAGATCGCGCAGGGCGCCGTCCGGGTCTTCGTCGAGGGGCGAAACGACGCGCCCACGCTCGTCCGGCCCCTCACGAACTTCTCCGTCGCGCCCGGCACCGAGGTGAGCTGGGACCTTACCGCCTTCTTCTCCGACGAGGAGGACGCCGCGGGCCTCACGTTCGTCGCGAGCGACCCCCGGGTGACGGTCAACAACGCGACGAAGCGCGCGACTTTCCGGGTGCCCGCCGAGGGCGTGTTCCTCTTCACGATCACGGCGCTGGACGCGCAGGACTCCGCGCTCCGCCTTGAGTCGCCCCAGGTCCGGGTGACCGGCACGGCGGCAGGCGGCGGGGGCGCCGCCCCCGGCGCGCGCGCGGGCCAGACTACCGACTTCGCCCTGCCCCTTGTCGTGCTCATTCTGGCCCTCGCCGGCATGCTCGCGGTCCGACGTCTTGGCGGCGCGGTCTTCGGCACGAAGTCCGCCGGGCTGCCGATCGCCCGGCGCCGCTGAAGCCCGGCCGCACATCTGGCTCGTCCGGGCCTGATCCGAAGGTTTAAATGCTGATCGCCGCTTGCGCGCCTTCCTGCCTGGAACGGTAGCAAGGCTCCATCCGAAGTGCCCCCGCGTACGGTTCTGCCGTACGCAAGGAGCAAATAGGACGAAGCCCCAACGTTCCAGGAAGAAGGCGCCGCCTCAAGGCGAGCGTCCCTGAGTGGGCCTCACAAAGGCCCGCCTGTGATGGGACGCGCTCCAGGCGCGCCGACATCGATGGAGACCCGAGAAAACGGGGCGCTGATGGCGCCGCGGACCTCTCGGTTCCGACGCTCGACAGACAGCGATACCCAATCGCTTCTAGAATGTAAAAAGTCAAGTGTGCTTAAACCGCTGTCCAATCCTTACGGTTTGGGATGGCGACATTTACTTCCATTTCTCTGGAGGTCAACTCTGGTTGATCCTGCCAGAGGGCACCGCTATAGGGATACGCTTAAGGCATGCGAATCGAGAGACGAAAGGTCTCGGTGGATTGCTCAGTAACACGCGATCAATCTGCCCTTGGGTGGAGGATAACCTCGGGAAACTGAGACGAATACTCCATAGTCCGCCTGTGCTGGAACGCTTGGCGGGCGAAAGGCTTGCCGCCCAAGGATGAGATTGCGGCCTATCAGGTCGTAGTGGGTGTAACGGACCCACTAGCCGATGACGGGTACGGGCCATGAGAGTGGTTGCCCGGAGATGGATTCTGAGACACGAATCCAGGTCCTACGGGGCGCAGCAGCCGCGAACACTTCGCAATGTGGGAAACCACGACGAGGGAATCCCTAGTGCGTATACTATGTATACGCTGTTTCTCTGTCTAAAAAGCAGGGAGAGTAAGGGCTGGGTAAGACGGGTGCCAGCCGCCGCGGTAATACCCGCAGCCCAAGTGGTGCTCGTTATTATTGGGCCTAAAACGTCCGTAGCCGGACCTGTAAATCCATGTGGAAATCGGAGGGCTCAACCCTCCGAAGGGCGTGGACACTGCAGGCCTTGGGACTGGGTGAGTTCGGAGGTACTTCCGGGGTAGGGGTGAAATCCTGTAATCCTGGAAGGACCACCAGTGGCGAAGGCGTCCGAATAGAACGGATCCGACGGTCAGGGACGAAGCCCTGGGGCGCAAACGGGATTAGATACCCCGGTAGTCCAGGGTGTAAACGCTGTGGTCTTGGTGTTGGGGGTCCTACGAGGGCGCCCAGTGCCGGAGAGAAGTTGTTAAGACTACTGCCTGGGGAGTACGGTCGCAAGACTGAAACTTAAAGGAATTGGCGGGGGAGCACCGCAACGGGAGGAGCGTGCGGTTTAATTGGATTCAACGCCGGAAAACTCACCAGCATCGACTATTACATGAAGGCCAAGTTGACGACTTTGCCAGATTTTCAGAGAGGTGGTGCATGGCCGTCGTCAGTTCGTACCGTAAGGCGTTCTCTTAAGTGAGATAACGAACAAGACCCCTGCCGCTAGTTGCCACCGGTCCCTCCGGGGGCCGGGCACACTAGCGGGACCGCTGGCGCTAAGTCAGAGGAAGGTGGGGGCAACGATAGGTCCGTATGCCCCGAATGTGCTGGGCAACACGCGCGCTACAAAGGTTGGGACAATGGGCTCCAACACCGAGAGGTGAAGGCAATCCCGAAACCCAATCATAGTCCGGACTGAGGGCTGTAACCCGCCCTCACGAAGATGGATTCCGTAGTAATCGCGGGTCAACATCCCGCGGTGAATATGCCCCTGCTCCTTGCACACACCGCCCGTCAAACCATCCGAGTTGGGTTTCGGTGAGGACTCCGACGCTATGTGCGGAGCTCGAGCCGAGATTCGGCAAGGAGGGTTAAGTCGTAACAAGGTATCCGTAGGGGAACCTGCGGATGGATCACCTCCTACGAAATCAACCCCCGGCCGCAAGGCCGGGGGCCCCGATTTTGTGAGCTTTTTAGGGGCGGTTGGGCGCTAAGGCGCTGTCGAGCGTCGGAAAGTTTCGTTGGCTTAGCGCGGGCTCCGCCTCAGCGGGTGGGAAGCGGCGCTCGGAGGGGTTCTGCTGAAAGCGCGGGCCGGCTAGCCCGGCGGCACCGGCGGCCTGCGCCTTGCGGGGCCGGGGGCCCTCGGATCGAGGAAGGCGTCGGCCCCGAGGGCTTTCTTGATGTCCCGCGCGCGGCGCAAGGCGGCCGGCGCGGACGATTCCCATGGGGTCTCGGCGATGGACAGGGCGACGCCCTCTGCAAGGTCGCGGACCCACAGGGCGGGCGCGCCGAGCAGGGTCTCCCGGCCGAAAAGGTCGACGTACGGGCGACCGAAATAGTTCAGCCAAAAGACGTCGGTGAGCGCCTCAGGGGGGCCTGGAAGGGTTGAGCCCAAGTGGGCCGACGCGTTGCCGTAGTCGGGCTGCAGGGCGCGGCACACCGCGAGAAACCCGTCAATGGCGGCCTCCAGACGGTCGGGCGCCTCAAGCGTCGACTTGGCAAATGTCATCGTGAATCCGTTCGGTCCGGATTGGGCCGGGCGCGCCCAGTGCGCGGCCAGCTCGACGCGTGAAGGGCCGGCGCGCGCATAGAACGCGCCGCGCATCCCTGCGCGCTCCTCCCGGCCACCGTCCACCCAGAGTCCCGCGGCCGCGTCGATTTCCAGGTCGGACCACGAGCGCTTTTCGGGGCTCATCTCGTCGATCTTGATCGTCGGAAAGGCTCCCGCCACCGTCTTGATCACCTGGCGCGCGTCGCTTCGACCGCTCAGGTCTCTGAGGAAGACGAAAACGAAGTCGACCGCTTCCGAACCGGTCTCCCCGGGGCCCCCCGCGGGGGCGGACCGCGGCTTCGACCACGGAAATGGCACGGGGGCGCCCGTCCTGCCACGACGGCCCCACTAATGAAGGGTTCCGGAGGGGCGGGGAGCAACCCGCGCCCCATATCGTGATGGGGGGGGGCCTGCAACCCTCGCGTGACGACCCCCTTGGCAAGGGGAATCGCGCAGGAGCGCGTTCCAAGTCGCGTCGCGCTCGCCAAGCAGGGTCCAGCCCGCACGAGGGATCCGCGGGGGAACCTGCGGATCGATCACGTCCTTCGAAATCAACCCCCGGCCGCAAGGCCGGAGGCCCCGATGTTGCGAGCATTCGGAGGGCGGCTGAGCGCTAAGGCGCTGTCGAGCGTCGGAAGATTGTTCGTCGGTCGAGCGGGGGCGCTGGCGGGTCGGCCCAACGGCCTCGGTCTCTTTCGGTAGTTTGAAAGGTGAAACGCGAATCGAGCGCCGTGTCCGCTTGGAGCGAGGCGACCAGCGATCGGGGCCTGGGGCCATTCGTGGTGGCGGGCCTTGGAGGGGCCGGGCCCGCTGCAGCGGTAACCCTGGCCCCATTGAGCGGGCTTGCCGGGGCCGTCCTTGTTGCGGCGGTATCGGGGGCCGTCTCAGGCGTGGCAGGCTATGTGGCGTTCAAGATCCCGCGGGGTGAGCGGGTGCCGGCTAGGGACGCGTTGATCGTACTCGGAGGTTACCGCTATGCACTCCAGACTCCCCTTTTGTTCCTCGCGCTTATGAGCGTTCTGGGCGTCGCGCTCTCGACGCGTTCAAGCCAGGGGGCGGCCGTCTGGGCCCTCGTCCTCGGACTCGCAGCGAGTGCCTATGCTTCGCCCGTCGCGATGACCGTGACGAGCTGCGACGAGCGGGGCGTGCGCCAGGTCGTCGGATGGGGCCGACCTCGTGAGATTGTCTGGGCCGACGTTTCCAAGGTCTCGTGGTCCGAGCGCGTGATCCGAGGGCCGAAGGGCTTGCCGCTGATGATGAAATTCCTGGATTTCAAAACCGCGCGCGGACAGTGCTTGCTGCGGTACTCGATGTCGATGGGGCTAAAGGACCTCGAGCTTGTCCGGTCGCAGGCGAAGCTCCAGCTCGACCCACGCAAGCACGTGGCGTGGGAGGAAACCTCTAGCGTTTCGAGGGCTGCGAGACTCGGCTTCTGAAGCCACGGACGCGCGCCGGCCTCGGAAAATCTAATGGGCCGGCCGCCGGGCTCAGATCCGTAGGGCCACGCCCGTGCGGGCGGCCTCCCTGATGATCGAGATCTCCTTCGACCTTCTCTGGAACTCGGTTTCCGTGTAGCAGAGCGGCTCGAGGGCCACATCGCCGTCCCACATCTTCACCACGAGTTGGAGGCGGAGCCTCCAGGGGATCCCCTCAAAGGCGTCGGAGACGATCAGAAGATCCACATCGCTGGTAGCAAGGTGCTCGGCGCGCGCGCGGCTCCCAAAGAGGAGCACCTTGGAAGGGGCATAGCGCCGCTTGAGCCTCACCATGAAGCGGTCGAAGCCACGGATTTGGTTCAGAGCTTGCGACGAGCCCATTTGCGCACCTCCTCGGATTTCCTCAAGATGATACGAGAGACTCGGCCGTCATAAAGGTCGGCGGG
>DATEUP010000255.1:0-12098 GCA_035283065.1 Thermoplasmatota archaeon
CCTTCTTCTTGGGGCGCGCCTTGGTGGGCTTCTTCACGGGCGCGGGCGGCTCCTGCTGGCGCAGGACGTCCACGATGATCTGGCCCTCGACCTCGCGCCGCTTCTTACCGAACTCGTGCTCGTGGGCGTAGCGCTCCTCCACGTTCACGCGCACGAACTGGAGTTCGATCGAATTGAGACCGAGGTTGTGGACATCTTCGATACCGTCGCGCGGCGTCCTGCCTTTACATGAGAGAGGAATGCCGCTGGGGCCGAATCGGATCACAAGAAAACCCCCTGGGGCAAGGGGGCGCGTATAGGGCCTCCCCTATAAGGTGATTGCGAGGGCGTTTGGGGTGCCTGGCTCGTGCGGCGCGGCCCCCGCGATTCCGCGCCCTTCGCCTACAAAGGATTACTATGGCGAACCCGGGTTGGCCACGCGGCCGGAGAGCCCGGCGGACGGGCGGTCGACACTGGCGCGCAAGGGGCCTTTGGCAAGCGGGGTGCCGATCAAGATCGTGAAGCTCGGCGGCTCGGTAATCACGAAGAAGGGCGCCTCCGAGGGCGTCGCAGAGGCGGAGGTCCTTGCGCGCCTTGCCCGCGAGGTAATGGCCGCCGGCGGCGAAACGATCGTGCTCCATGGCGCGGGCTCCTTCGGGCACCCGGGCGCCCTGAAATACGGCCTCAAGGCCGGGCTCGCCGCAAAGGGCTCGCTGCAGGGGGCCGCCGAGGTGCGCGCGTCGGTCGCGAGGCTCAACGGGCGCGTAATGGAGGCGCTTCGCGATGCGGGCGCCGCGCCCTGGCCCCTGCCGCCCTCGTCGATCGCGACCATGCGAGAGGGTGCGCTGAAAAAGATCGACTGGGAGATCTTCGACGCGGCGCTGGGCCGCGGCCTCGTGCCGGTGTCGCACGGGGACGTGGTCCTCGACGACACGCTCGGCGTCTCGGTCCTTTCGGCCGACGATATCGCGGTCGCGCTCTCAAGGCACCTCCACCCGACTCTCGTCGTCTTCGCCGTCGATGTTGACGGCGTGTTCGACCGCGACCCCGGAGAAGCTGGAGCGGCGCTCATCCAAAGGTTGAAGGCGTCCGACAAGGTTGCGATTCCCGAAGGGACCGGGAAGGCCGCCGACGTGACTGGGGCGATGGCGGGCAAGCTCAAGGCCGCGCAGGCGATCGCGTTCGGGGGCGCGCGCGTGCGCATCGTGAACGGGCAGGTCCCCGGCCGGGTCGAGGACGCGCTTTCGGGGAAGGACGTCACGGGCACCGAGGTCGTGCCGCCCGGGGTCGTCGCGAGGTGAGGGGATGCCGCCGATGGACGTGACTCCGGACGAGAAGGAGAGCCAGCAGACGGTCTCCCGGAAGGCTGAGCACGTCGAGATTGTCCTCAACGAGAAGAGCCGGGCCGACCGCAACTGGTGGGACGGCGTGAGCCTCATCCACGATGCCCTGCCGGAGTTCGACCTTGCCGAGGTCGACCTCTCCTGCGAGATCTTCGGGCGCAAGCTCAAGGCGCCCCTCGTGATCTCTTCGATGACGGGCGGCTACCCGGACGCGGAGAAGATCAACCGGAACCTCGCGGAGGCCGCCGCGCGCGTCGGCGTGGGGCTCGGCGTCGGCTCGCAGCGCGCGGGTCTCCTGAAGCCCGACGTGGCGAACACCTTCAGCGTCGTGAAGGCCTTCGACGTGCCGCTCGTGATGGCGAACATCGGTGCGCCGCAGCTCATCGCCCAGCACACCTCGACGAGCCTCACGATCGAGCACGCGAGGCAGGCGATGGCGATGGTCGACGCGGACGTGCTCCTGATCCACCTCAACTACCTCCAGGAGGTCGTACAGCCGGAGGGGGACACGAAGGCGCGCGGGGTGACCCTGAAGATCGCGGAGTTCGCGCGCGAGCTGCCAGTCGTGGCCAAGGAGACGGGCGCGGGGATCTCGCACAAGGTCGCGCTCGCGCTCAAAGCCGCGGGCGTGAAGGGGATCGACGTCGGCGGCGTGGGGGGCACGAGCTTCTCGGCCGTCGAGTACTACAGGGCCGAGCGCGAAAAGGACACGGTGCGCGCGAACCTCGGCGAGACCTTCTGGAACTGGGGCATCCCGACGCCGATCTCGGTCCTCGAGGCCGATGTGGGCCTGCCCGTGATCGCGACGGGCGGCCTGCGCAACGGGCTCGACGCGGCCAAGGCCGTCGCCCTGGGGGCCTCGGCGGCCGGCATGGCCTCGAAGATGCTGAAGCCCGCGACGGTCTCGGCCGACGCCGTCGAGGAGGCCCTCAACGTCGCCGTGGCCGAAATGAAGGCGGCCTTCTTCCTCACGGGGTGCCGGACGGTGGCGGACCTGCAGAAGAGCGAACTCGTCCTCTCCGACGAGCTCCTCGCGTGGGCGGGCAGGCTCGAGCCGCACGAGGACGGGGACTGACGGGAAGAAAGCCGTGTCGGGGGGGACTTGCAACGGCGGCCGTGACGCTCGCCCAGGTGATGGCGTCCTACCGCAGGCAGGCGGACCGCGCGGTCGCAACGTACCTGAAGGAAGGCGAGCAGCGGCGCCTCGCTGCGGCGATGGCATGGATCCCCCTTGCGGGAGGCAAGAGGCTGCGCCCCGTGCTCACGCAGATGGTGGCCGAGGCGGTCGGCGGCGCGCCGGCGGCCAAGGCCGCGCTACCCGTCGGCGTCGCGCTCGAAGTCATCCACAACTTCACGCTCGTCCACGACGACATCATGGACCGCTCCGAGCTGCGCCGCGGCCGCAGGACCGTTCACCTCAAGTGGGACGAGGCGACCGCGATCAACGCCGGCGACGCGCTCTTCGCGCGGGCCTTCGAGATCCTCGGGGACACGCCCGTTGAAGACCCGCTCAAGGTCGAGATCTTCGGGCGCGTGGCAACGATGGTGCGCCGCATTTCGGAAGGGCAGCAGCAGGACATGGAGTTCGAGCGCGCGAAGTCCGTCACGCGCGCGCAGTACCTCCGGATGGTCGAGCGCAAGACCGCGCTCATGTTTTCGACGGCCGCCTACTGCGGCGCGCGCGTGGGCGGCGCCCGCCCGGCCCTTGCAGGCGACCTTGAAGAGTACGGCCGCCTCCTCGGGATCGCTTTCCAGATCCAGGACGACCTCCTCGACCTCGGCGCGCTCGAGGAGGACCTCGGCAAGCCGATCGGCAAGGACTTGCGAAACGGAAAGCGGACGGTCATGGCGATCGACGCGCTAGAGGCGCTGAAGGGCGCGAAGCTGCGCGCCTTCAAGGCCGTGCTCGGCGACCCGGAAGCGGGCCCGAAGGCCATCGCAGGGGCGCGCGCACTCATGGAATCCTGCGGCGCTCTCGACCGTGCACGCAGGCTCGCGGCAGCCTACGGCGAGGGCGCGCGGGAGCGCCTCAAGGCCCTCGAGCCGAGCCCCGCGCGGGGCCGCCTCGGCGAGTTCGTCGGCTTCGTGACGAGCCGCTCGAAGTAAGGGGGGCTTGCGCCTGGAAGAGACAGTCCGCAAGTTCGCGCTGCAGAACGCGCTCTCCCACGGCGGGAAGGCGGAGAGGGGCGCCGTGATGTCGCGCGTGCTCGGCGAGCGCAGCGACCTGCGGGCGAAGGCGGGCGAGGTCGCAAAGGCCGCCGACCGGATTATCAAGGAGGTCAACGCGCTCACGGAGGGAGAGCAGCGCAAGACCCTCGAGGCGCTGGCGCCCGAGCTCCTCGTCGAGAGGAAGGCCGAGCGCACGACGGGCCTGCCTGACCTCGAGGGCGCGGTCGAGGGGCAGGTCGTCATGCGCTTCGCGCCGGGCCCGTCGGGGCCCCTCCACATCGGCCACGCGCGCGCGGCGGTCCTGAACGACGAGTACTGCCGCCGCTACAAGGGGAAGTACATCCTGCGCCTCGAGGACACGGACCCCGCGAGGGTGCTGCCGGAGGCGTACCACATGATCGAGGAAGACATGGCGTGGATGGGCTGCAAGGTCCACGAGGTCGTCGTCCAGTCGACACGCTTCGAGCGGTACTACGAGATCGCGAAGCGGCTCCTCGAAATCGGCAAGGCTTACGTTTGCACGTGCAAGCCCGACGACTGGCGGCGCCTCAAGGACAAGAAGAAGCCCTGCCCGCACCGCCACCTCGACCCCTCTTCGCAACTCGAGGCCTTCCAGGCAATGCTCTCGGGGGGCTTCGGCCCCGAGCAGGCCGCGTTGATCGGCCAGACGGACCTTTCCCACCCCAACCCCGCCGTGCGGGACTTCCCCCTGCTGCGCATCGAGGACACGCCGCACCCGCGGACGGGGACGCGCTACCGCGTCTACCCGCTCATGAACTTCAGCGTCTCGGTGGACGACCACGACCTGGGTCTCACGCATGTCCTGCGGGGGAAAGACCACCTCAACAACACGGAGAGGCAGCGCTACCTCTTCGACCACTTGGGCTGGGCGATGCCCCACTACATCCACTACGGGCGGGTGAGGATCGAGGGGCTCGAACTCTCGACGTCCAAGATGTGGGTGGGGATCCAGCGGGGGGACTTCACGGGGTGGGACGACGTCCGGCTGGGGACGATCCGCGCGCTTTCGCGCCGGGGGTACCGCCCCGAGTCGATCCGCGGGTACTGGGTCGACGCGTCGGTGAAAGAGGTCGACATCGTGTTTTCATGGAAGAACCTCAACGCTATCGACAAAAAGCGAGCCGACAGAGAGGCGTGCCGCCTTTTCTTCGTCGGGCGCCCAACGGCGGTTGACGTGGAGGCCCCCTCCGACCTAGTCGCGCGCCCGCCGAGGCTGCCCGACGACCCGGCGGCCGGCAGGAGGGAGTTGACGCTCCGGCAAAGGCCGGGGGGCCTGGGTCGGGCGCTTATTCCTGACGAGGATGCGGCCAGGCTTGCCCAGGGGTCGGTGTTCCGCCTAAAGGACTTGGGCAATTTCACGTGGAGTGGTGAAGGGAAAGCCCGGTACCTCGACAACGACCTGGCATCGGCCAAGGGTGCACCGATCCTCCATTGGCTGCCGGACGACCCGGCGCAGGCGCTGCCGGCGACCCTGTCGATGCCGGACGGAACGCGGGTGGAGGGTCGGATGGAGGCCGCAGCGCGCGCCGAAAGCGGCCGCGTCGTCCAACTTGAGCGCGTCGGGCTCGCCCGGCTCGACCGGCAATCATCGCCGCCCGCCGAAGTTGTCGCCTTCTTTCTCTACAGGTAGCGCCACTTTCGCTTCCAAGAGCGGGCTCGAAATCTTGATATCGGCTTTTTGCCTATGACAAAACGGGATGCACCGAAAGCTTTCGCTGAACACGCGCGAGAAAATCCTCCTGTACCTCCAGCGGCCGAGCCGCGAGTCGCTCCTTTTGGGGGAGGACTCGGGGCCATGGAACACGCAGGAGGGCATCGCGGCCGGCGCCGGCGTCCCGATCAAGCACGTGTCCGACGCGCTGCGCGCGCTCGAGGGCGAGAAGCTCGTCCGGCGGGCGAAGAGCGTCCACGTGAATGGGGGCAAGCGCGTGCGGCGCACGTACTTGCTCACCGATGGGGGCAGCGAGCACTGCGGGCAGATCGCCGCCGGCTACCGTGAGCGCGAGGTCCGCGTCGTGACGAGGGAGGGCGAGGTGGAGACCCAGCACGTGGGGGTCGTGATCCACGGCGAGGTGAGCTTCGACCGGTACCGCGAATTCATCCACGCGCTCGACCGATGGGACCGGTTTGACATGCGGCACAACGGGCTGTGAAGGGCCCGCCGACCGGGGGCGCCAGACGCTATATAGCGGCGGGCTTCTGCCAGGGCCGAGGAGCGTCCCCCCCTTTGAGCCGCGTGCTCCAGATTGCCGGGGTCGGCGCCGACGCGGGGCCCGTTCTCGCGGGTGTCAAGGCTTTCCCGGTCACGAAGCTCGTCCTCCTTTTTGAGGAGCGGGACGCGGAGGCCGCGGTGGAGATGGCCGAGAAGCTCGAGCCCTTGAAGGTCGACGTCGAAAGGCGGCCGATCAAGGGGCCGCCGCTCACGGAGGTCCTTCGCGTCATCGCCGAGGTCGTGCACACCGAGAGGCTCCACTACGACGACGTCATGGTCAACGTGACGGTTGCCAACAAGCTGCTCCAGTGCTCGCTGATGTCGGGCGCCTTCGTCCACGGGATCCGGGCCTTCGCCGTCGGCGAGTCGGGCCCCATGCAGCTCCCGGTGCTCAAGTTCGCCTACAGCGAGATCATCTCGCACTCGAAGATGAACATCCTGCGGGCGCTCGAGCGCGCAGGGGGCTCGGTCGAGAGCCTCAACGAGCTCTCCGAGATGTCGGGGGTAGAGAAGTCGCTCCTTTCCTATCACATAAGGGGTGGGCGCGACGCGAAGGGGCTCGAGGAGCTGAACCTCGTGGGGATCGACCGCGCGAAGCAGGGGCGCCTCCAGGTCCACCTCACGGAGATGGGCAAGCTCATCCTGATCGGCGGGGAGCAACTGCTCGCGCCGAAGGCGTCGCGCTAAGGCCGGGGAAAAGCCCGGAAGGGATGGTGGGCGGCCCCTCTGCCGCGGGCCTTCGGCATTTCCTTGCCTTGGCGACCCCGCTCCCTTGGTGGGCCCCAAGACGAGTGCGGTCAAGATGGATTCGCCTGCGGGCGTGTTGGGAGTGGACAGGACGATGTCATGGCCCAGCCTGTCTGGCTCGAGGGTCATTTTGGGGGTTTTTGCACTTGGCCCCTGTTGTCCCCTTTTTGCCCGCCCCCCTTGCCGAGCAATCCGGCAGCTTTATTGCCAGGGTCGTACCACAGCAATACCAGAGACCATGCCAGCATCCAAGCTCTCCATCAGCCTTGCGCCCGAGGTCGACCAAGCCCTTGACGTGCTCGTTGCCCGCTCGGGGCAAGCGAAGTCCGCGCTGATCGAAGTCGCTCTTCGCGAGAATCCGCTCGTCGCGAAGTACATTCAGATTGTGAGGGCCGAAATGCACGCCGAGCCGGCCTCCGTCCCGCGACGCGAGGTCCGTGAGAAGGCTAAGGAGCGCCGAACGGTTCAACGCGTTTCACCATAGGGTAGACCGTCCCCCAACTCGGCTCCTGACGGGGCGCGCCTTCGTCCACGAAGCCCTGACGTGCGTACCAATCGCGCGTCGCACTAGCCTCAACGCTTTCAAGGCGCAACGCCTCGAGCCCGAGTTGGTCGGCGAATCCCTCGATTGCGGCAACCAAGATGGAGCCTCCTGCGACGAAGCCCGGAGCTTGGAAGCTCGCGTTTCGAACCAGGTAGTCGATGAAGATATCCGATGGTCGCACCGTGAAGCACGCAGCGGCCGGGATTCCGGCCTCATGGGCCCCGAGCAGAGTGAACTTGCGGTCCTCCGGGGCGTGATAGCTGAGGATTTCCGCGAAGTCGACCTTGCCCCGGAGCGGCTCGCGAGGCTCGAAGGGCCGCCGCTCATCGCCCGCTTCGGGAAACCGCGTCCCCGGAGGTGCCAACAGGGGATTCGCCATAGCTGGGCGATGCCTTGGTTGTGCTGCGACTTATTTCCTATCATCGGCCACGCTGCGGTTTTCGCACGCCGGGGGCAAGACTGGCAGATCACCCCGATTCTGCGGCCCTCTGCCACGCGCGAACTACATAACCCGATTAGCCCAAGCCCTTGCTGTGGCCGCCACCGACGCCCCGCGCGTGACGGTCCTGCTTGCGCTCGCCGCCACCACCGCCGCCAACGCGGCCTTCCTGCTTTCTGACCCGCGGCTTGGCGACCTGCCTCTTTGGCTCGCCGCGATCTTCCTCGCGGGCGGGCTTGCCTATGTGGCCGCGATTCCCCTATGCCTCCGCCGGAGGCGCGCGGGGTTCCGGCTGGCAACCTTCCTCGGCGTTGCCGGAGCGGCGGTCGCCGTCGCGGACAACCTCGCGCTCTCCGGCTCGTCGCCGAACGCGGCAACGTTCGCCCTGAACGTGGTGGTGGTCGCCCTTCAATTTCCCCTTGTGCTCGGGAGCGTGGCATGGCTCAAGGCGGGTCCGGCTGCGCGGTCACCGGCGCCTCCCCCCGGCTGACTTCGAGCGCGCGCACGAAAGCGGCAGGGCCTGCCCCTCTGCGGGGCGCGCGTCCCCAGACGATCTTCGCATATTGACACGGAATTCCTTCGCGCCGCGAAGGAAGCCCTGCACCGGCCCGCTCACGCCCGAGCGCGGCGGGCGGCGGGTCACCCGAGGGCCGCCTGGATCTCCGCCGCGCGCGGGTGGTCGGCGCCGCGCTCGAGGCCCCTAGCAAGGGCCGCGCGCGCCTTTTCCTTGTCCCCGAGGTGCAGGTGCGCCGCCGCGAGCCCGACCCACGCGTTCCCGTGGGTCGGTCCGAACTTTGTGGCGATCGAGAAGCAGCGAAGCGCCTTGTCCCACTCCTCCTGGAGGGAGAAGGCCCGGCCCTTGCCGTACCAGGCCTCCGGGGAGGCGGGCTTGAGGACGGTCGCTTGGCCGAAGAGGCGTTCGGCTTCGGCCAGGTCGCCCGCGTCGAGCGCTGCTTGTGCCTTTGGCATGATTGCTTCAAAGGGCTCCGTCGGGGGCGAGCCTGAGTGGCGGGCGTGCGGCATATGGCCCATGGTAACCGGCCCAAGAGCGATCCTCAAGGCACTACTTGAAGGCGCGCGGGCGGCGCCGATGGCCGCTCCGTCCCTTGCTGGCGAGCACGGCTTGGTGAAGCAATTGGGCAAGGCGGGTGGGGTCGTCGGCCACCTTCGAGAACCGGGGCCCCAAGATCGAGCGCCCGGCCGAAGCGACTTCGTGGGGCCGGCAGGGCACTCTCCGGAGGTGCGGGTCGTCGGCGAGCGCGGCAAGCGCGGTCGCGACGACACCGGGCAGCTGGGCAGTCGGGTAGCGCCAAGGCAAGAAGTTGTCCTTCGTGGACTTCGGGTTGGGCGAGACCTTGAACACAAGTGTGTCGCGGCTTCGCGCCACGCGCTTGGCGATCGCGAGCGTCGGGATGAACCATGCGAACTCGCCGAGCGTCAGGGTCGAGGGGTTGAATTCGAGGATGACGAGGAAGGCGAAGGGGGCCGGCTGGAAGGTCGAACGGGCGACATGGACCTGGATGAGGCCGTCCGGCCCCGGCCCAAACGCGCCCTTCGGTTGAAGCCCGAGGAACACGGGCGAGCCGCTGAAGTTCACGGAGGCGTCGAGCCCCTGCCGGTCGACGAAGGGGTCCCAGGTCTGCAGCGCGCCCGCGGTGCCCATCGTCAGGTGCAATTTGAGCGCCGTCTCGATGACGAAGGCCTGGGCGGTTTCCGAGAGGGTGGAGCGGGCACGGGCTCGCGCCGGCGGCGCCTTGAGGCGCAGGGCGCGAGCGTACGCGCGGGCAAGGTGGGCTCGCGGGATCCGGAAGCGCTCCCAGCGGTTCGAGGGGTCGGGAACGCGCGGGACGCGGATGACGCGCGCCTTGGACCGGCTCGAACCGGCAAGGAGAGCGCGGCCGGGGACGAACCAAAAGTCGTCGGCCACCCATGGTGCCGTGTCCTTCATGGGGAAGAGCGCGGCAAAGTAGTTCGAGGGGTCGGAGGGCAGCTTCCAGAGAGGCACGCGGAATTCGAACGAACGGCCGCGCTGGAGAGTGAGCGCCCCTTTGGGCTGGATGAGCAGGCTGCGGTCCGTGCGCCCGGGCGCCGTCACGATGCGGTCGAACCCGTCGTCATCGTAGGGCACGCGGCCGCCAAGGATCGCCCCGCCGGACTCAACGGCCAACAGGATGTCTTGGGCAAACTCGACGACGGCGCCTTTTTGGCGCGCGGCGAGTCGGGATAGCGCCTGCCGGTCCATTCGGGGGCCTCCTTGACCGCGCCTTACTCGTTGAGTCGGGCCTCGACCCAGCCAAGGAACCGCCGCGCTTTGAGGACGGCTTCCTGCGCCTCCTTGGGCGACACGTCTCGGTCGTCGTACTCGGCCACGTGCTTCAACGAGAGCACACCCTCCATCTGCGCTGCCTTCTCGCGCGCGCCGGCGGCGCCCGATCTTCCAACAAGGCGCACGACGGCACCGTGGTCGCGGGCCCGCGAGCGCACGCCTTTCGTCTTTGCAAGCAGGGCGTCCGCCGCGGAGATTACGCAGTGGCTTGCCGCCGAGGCAGCCCCGTTGAACTCGCCGGCCGCAAGCGTGAGCTCCATGGAGCGGGCGAACCCCCGCGCCTTGCGCAGGAAGAACTGGTCCCCACCGGGGCGCACTTTCACGGTGGGTTCATCGACCATCGGCGGCGCCCCCCCGGAGCCATACACCCTCGGAAAGCGCCTCGTGGACGAACCCGTACTCGCGGCGGCTTTCGAACTCGCGGCGGGTAAGCACGACCGGAGCCAGCCTGTTGCCGAAACGCCAGAAGAAGGCCCCCGCCTTGCGGGCCAAACTCGCCTGGGCCCTTGCTTTCGAGCGAGCATCCTTGACGACCACAAGCAGGTCGACGTCGGAGCCTGGAGCGCCCTCGCCGCGAGCTTGGGACCCGAAGAGGATGAGGACCTCCGGGTTGACGTCGGCCACCACGCGGACGAGAGCCGCCCGAAGGGATTCTTGCGCCTTCGAATCGAGTTCGGCCACCGAGGAAAGAAGCCGCAGAAGAATGTGGCTTCGGTTCACGGTCCAGCGCATGCTGGGCGGGGTCCACGCGGGGTGAACCACGCCTTCGCCCTCGAGGAGCCGGAGGGTCAGGATGGCCCAGCGCGGTGTGACCTTGGCGGCGCGGGCAAGCTCGCTGCCGGTCCAAACCTTGTCTGGCCGCTTGAGCAGGGTGGTGATTACGGCCACGCGACCCGCGGAGGCTAGGAGCCCTTCGGGCAGGTTTCGGAATCGCACTGTTTTTTACTCCAGTATATGATCATATACAATCGTATAAGATAAATGCTCCCTCGCCAGTGGCGATGGACGAGCGTAAGGGGCCCTCGGAGCCCATGGGGAGCCGGCGGGTTCGCTAAGGGTGCTTGGCGCGCCGCCGCGCCATCCGCACCCGGACGCGCAGCTTACGCCCAAAGGCCTGCTTGACCGCCTCGGCGTGCCCCTCGGCGCTCCAGACCTCGAGGTGGCAGTCGCGCACGGCCTTGAGCTCGAGGAAGAGCCTTTTCTCCCCCTCGGCGCGCCACCCCGCGTGCGCCACGGCCGCGCTCCGGCTGCGGTCGAGGCTCTCGGCGATGCGAAGGAACACGGAGAGGCGCTCGACGACGCCGCGCTCGCGCTTCGAGAGCCCCTCGAGTTTCGGGTTCCAGCGCCCGGGCAGGGCCCTGCGGTTGAAGTAGGCGAGGGCGGCGATCTGCGCGACCTCCACTTGGTCAAAGCCGAGGAGGTCCGCGTGCTTCACGAGGTACCACGTGTGCTCGTGGTGGTTGTCGAAGGAGAGGAAGACGCCGATGTCGTGGACGACCGCGGCGTGGCTTAGCAGCTCTCGCTCCGGCGCTGCGTACTTGTGGAGGCCGGCCCCGCGCGCCGAGTCGAAAAGCTCGAGGGCGAGAGCCTGGACGACCCGCGCGTGCGGCTCGTCGAACTGGCAGGCGCGCGCAAGCTGGAGGACGCTGCGCTCGCGGACGGTGAGGCGGGCGAGCCGGCGGGCACCCCCGCGCCTTGAAAGGTAATCGACGAGGAGCCCGTCCTTGAGGCCCCGGTCGCTTACCCGGAGTTCCTCGATGTCGAGTTCGTCCATCACGGTTTCCAAAATCGCCGCGCCGGCGATGATGATGTCGGCGCGCTCGGGGTTCATCCCCTTGACCTTTCGCCGGCGGTCGAGCGGCAGCGCACAGAGCATCTTGACGACTTTGCGAAGTTGCCCGCGGGTGAGGGCGTCGTCGCGTCTGCGGGTGCGCCCGTAAAACTTGCGCGCGGCAATCTCGGCGAGGTTCTCGACCGTTCCCGAAGACCCGACGGCGATGTCCATGCGGCGCCGCTTGAGCCGCTTTAGGGGCACGACGCCGACCCGCTCGACGTGCCGGCAGATCGCATCGTACTCCTCCTCGTCGACCGCGCCCTCGTCGTCCTCGAGGAACTCCGTTGACAGGCGGATCGCCCCCAGGCGAAGGGAATCGAGGTATTGGACCGAATCCTGGTCGCCGAGGACAAGTTCGGTGGAGCCGCCGCCGATGTCGATGAAGAGAGCGCGGCGGCGCCCGAGGTGGATTCCGCTCGAGACGCCGAGGTAGATGAGGCGGGCCTCCTCGCGCCCGGAGATCGGGTGGACCTCGAGACCCGAC
>DATEUP010000256.1:0-4061 GCA_035283065.1 Thermoplasmatota archaeon
CCGGCGCCTGCACTTTCTTTTACTCTGGCGCTGGCGCCCAGGAGCGGAGGATTGAGAAGCGCCAAGGGAGGCGCCCGAGGGCCCCAAGGGGGCGGGGCGATAAACCGGCGTCGAAACTCCGCCGGGCAAACGGGGGGAGCGCCCTAGCCGCGGCGCTGTTCATCCTGTCCGCCGTACAACCGGTCGTACTCGCTTTGCGGTGCCTCCACCACGACGGGGCCCTGCTCGACTTGCGGCTGGGCCACCTGCGGCGCCGTTCCCTTCCGCCTCTTCATCAGCAGCACACCCGCGAGCGCTGCGGCCCCCGCCGCCGCGCCTACGGCGGCGACGAGGACGGACGTGTCCCCGGCTGGCGACGCAGCAGGGGCCGGCGGAGCTTGGACCTTGATGAGCACGGTCGCGTTGAGCCGGTTGCCCACACCGTCGGAGACCGTCAGGTTGATGCGGAACTGCCCCGCGCGCGTGTAGGTGTGGTCCAGACTGGGGCCGTCGCCCGAGGTGCCATCGCCAAAGTCCCAATGGAACGAGACGCCGCTGGGGTCCGTCGCGCCCGCGGAGACGTGCACGGGCAGGCCCAGCTGGACGGTCCCGTTCGGCTCGACGGACCACGCAAGGTCGCCGGGCGGGGTTCCATCGATGACATGGATGGGGATTGCGATGTCGACATAGTTGCCCGACGCGTCGGAGACGCGGACCACAACGCTGAAGTCGCCGAGGTTTGCGAAGGCGACCGTCGCGCTGCTCGCGTTGGTGGGCCCGGTGAAGGCCGCGTCTAGCGCCGCGGTACTCCAAGCATAGGTGACCGTCGAGGCGAAGGCGGGGTCGTTGTCGACAAAGGCGTTTGCGGCCCGCAACTCGATGGGCTCGTTCTGGTAGGCGACGCGCGAAGAGGCAAACGAACCGGGCCCGAGGACGGGGGGCCGGTCATCCACGACGCGGACGGTCACATTGTACGTCGCAACGTGCCCCAGGCCGTCGGTAAGCTCGACCATGACCGTGTGGTTCCGGATTGCGAAGAAAACGCTCGAGAACGTGGCTGCGGTCGAGACCTCGGAACCGGCGACCTTCCAGCTTACGCCTACGACCCCCGCCTGGTCGACCGCGTTCTCGACGGAAAAGCTGACCTGGCCGCCGGAGGCGATGGGCGCGACGGTGGGCACCTCCCAGCGGGGCCCGATCGTGTCGACCACCGTGATCCACACCGACGCGACGGCCTCGTTGGCCCACGCGTCGCGGACCACGAGACGCGCCTCGAAGGTGCCGGTGCTCGCAAAGGTGTACGTGGGGGAGAGGCCGTAAAGCGCGGTGGGCGTCCCCGTCTCGTTCACCCACCAGGTTGCGTTGACGATCGCGACGTTGTCGGACGACGCCGACCCGTCGAGGGTGATGGGCCAGTCGGCGTCGGCCGTGAACGGGCCCGGCACGCGGGCGACGGGCGGGATGAGGTCGATGGGCGCGACCAGGGGGTAGAGGTCACTGCGCGAGGCGCCCGTGATGGGCTGCGGCGCGTCGCCGATGAAGTCGCCGTTGCTGTCGCCGCCCGAGTAGCCTGCCCAGTAATTGCCGTGGAGGCGGGCCGCGTTGTACCAGGTGATGTTGGAGGCCGTGTGGTCGGCGGCCGACTGCGCGCCGCAGTAGACGGCGTTCTCGTACACGAGCGCGCTGGAGGCCGGGCTAGCCTTGACCTCGATGCTGTTGCCGGTGCAGTTGCGGAAGGTGTTCCACCGCAGCACGGCAGCGGCTGCGCCGCTTAGCAGGATGGCGGGGGCCTGCCCGTCGAAGGCGACGTTCTCGACGGTGGCCCGCGCGCCGGCGATGTCGAAGCCGAGGGCGTTGCCGGGGCACATCGTGATGTTGCGCACGACGGCGTCGCTGCCGCCGAGCAGGACCTTCCCGCAGACGGTGCTGTCTTCGAGGACCGAGGCCCCGAAGAAGCCCATGTCGAAGGCGCGCAGGCCGCTGATGTTGACGCGGCGGTAGGTCGCGCCCGATCCGGCGAGGCGGACGGCGGTGCCTAGGTTCGTGATTTGGTCGTCCTCGAAGAGGGCGCTGTCGGCGGCGAACCCGCCGACCGTGTTGCTGTAGCCCGTGCCTGAAAGGGTCGAGTTGCGGACGGTGAGCCGCTGGTTGAAGTAATCCCATATGGCCTCGTCGCCGGTGAGGTTCGACCCCTCGACGAGGGTGTCGGCGGAGTTCTGGACGTAGAGGACCGTCCCGCCGACCGCCGTGATGCCGCGAAGGATGGTCCCGGGCGAATTGAGGACGGCCACCGAAACGTCCGAGACGGCGCGCGTCATGTTGGCGCCGGTGACGGTGGTGTTCGGCGAGTTGAGGATGTAGATCCAGCT
The DNA here is from genome assembly GCA_035283065.1 of Thermoplasmatota archaeon. Classification (GTDB taxonomy): domain Archaea; phylum Thermoplasmatota; class DTKX01; order DTKX01; family DATEUP01; genus DATEUP01. The sequence goes on from DATEUP010000256.1 coordinate 2,349, forward strand.
GTAGCCCACCCCCGAAACCGTCTGGTTGGGGGAGTTAACGATGCCAAGGACGGGGACGCCGTCGACGCTGTTGCCGACCGACACGTCAACGACCGTGATGCCGCCATGGGCGCCGACGCGGAAGGGCAGGGACGCGTTGACGACCGAGGTGTGGGCGATCGAGGTGCCGTCGCTGAATTCCATGTAGACGCCGAAGCTTGTCATGTTGGCGACCCGCAGGCCGTCCACGATGGAGCTGCCGGAGCGCACGAGCGAGACGCCCGTGGTCCCGTCGGACACGCTGACGTTGCGGATCTCCGTGAGCCCCGAGGTGGAGAGGCAGAGGCCGCAGTTGCCGTGGTCGAGGACGCCGTCGGTGAAGCGGGCGCCGGGGGAGCCCTCGAGGTGCATGGATTCGGCGTACGGCGAATAGAGGGTGCCGGTGACGGTGAAGTTGGAGAACCAGAGGCCGCCGACGTTTTGGATGAAGGGGCCCAGGGAGTAGCTGCCGGTGCGGACGAAGCGGTCGACGCGCAGCGTGGCGCCCCCGTAGACCATGAGGGGCCAGTTCTCCTCGGGCCCGACGACCCAAAGGCCCCAGAAGGCGACCTCGGTGGCGCCGGCGAGGCGCACCTCGCCCTCGACGGAGACGAAGTCCGTGAACGTGGTTCGCTGCACAGTGTTGCCGTACACGGCCCACGCGCCCGAGTAGGTAAAGCGGCCGGCGCTCACGCCTTCGAAGGTGAGGTTGGCGACGTTGGTGAGAAGGATGCCGTCGTAGGTATCCACGATCGAGAGGCGCACGATGCGAAGGCTCCGCGCGGTGTTCTCAATCTCGATCGCGCGGACGGTGGCGTTCTCGACGCGCAGGTCGAAGAAGGTGACCGAAGCGGCGGCGGCGGTGGCATAGAGCGCGCGGCCCGCGTGGCGCAGGGTGAGGTTTGAGAGCGTGGAGGGCGCGCTGACGCCGAGCAGGCGGAGGCCCCCGAAGGGCCCGCCGGGGGTCCCCTGCCAGTCAAAGATGACGGGGCTTGCCGCGGTGCCGGTCGCGTTGAGGGACCCGCGCACTTCGATCGTTGCGGTGAGGTTGATGTCGACCTCGACGCCCGCGTCGATGGTGATGGAGGCGCCGGGGTCGATGGTGAGGGTGCCGTCGACGAGGTAGGGGGACCCGGCGGCGGTCCACGAGGTGGGGCTGGTGACGTTCCCTCCGGGCACGCTCGTGGCGGCCGAGGCGGCGCCCGACACGATCGCGACCGCGGCGGCAGCAAGGGTGACGACGGCAAGGAGGAACAAGAGGGGGGAGCGGGCCATCATAGCGCGGTAATGCCCGATCCAGGTGGTCGCTATTTCTTGTTTTTGGGCAGCGGGGTGGCGTGAAGGCAAACCCCAGAAGCGGAAGGGAGGTGTTGAGGTAGCTGAACCAGGGGTCGAAAGGCGCGTGGCCAACCGAGCAAAAAAGCGGGAGTGGAGAGGAAGGGGTTTGAGCCCGCCCTCCACCCTTGCGCGGCTCGGTCGTGCCGCCGTGCCAACCTGCCCGGCCCGCGCGCACCGTTGATCCCCCGCCTTGCCTGACGCTTGTCCCCCGCCGGGCCCCTTCCGCGGTCGGGCAATCCCCTTGAGCGACCGCCATTCGCGCTTCGGCCAATGCGCAGGGCCCGAAGCCCCGGGGGGCGGCACCAGACCTTCGGACTCCAGCGCCCGCGGATACGATTGTCGCCTGGCGGCTCGGGG
>DATEUP010000257.1:0-19977 GCA_035283065.1 Thermoplasmatota archaeon
GACCCGACGGGCGAATCCACGTTCCCCTCGACCCACGCCCCCGCGCGGTCGGCAAAACGCTTCACCCAATTCGGCTCGCACGTGTGCGTGAGGTCGGTCCAGTAGACCGGCACTGCGCGCCCGAGCGCGCCGCCCCCCTCGGCTTCGACGGCAAGGACGCTCACGCGCTCCCCGAGGTCGAGCCGCTTCACCGCGCGCTTCTCGGCCCCCTCTTTGACCGCTCCGTCGGCCTCGCTAAGCGGCGCGAAGGCGCGGAACGGCACCCCTTCCGCCCACGCGCGCTTTCCCATCTCGATCGCGGCTGTCGATTTCAGCCCGAGCATCCGCTCGAAGGCCGCCTCGGGGGAGGGCCCCTTCACGGTGTCGAAACGAACGTTGACTCGGCCGGCCGCCGCGTGCGCGCGGACCTTTCCCACGCCGGGGGCGACCGGCATCTCGTGCAGCGCCGCCCTGTCCGCGCGCTTTCGCGCGAAAAACCCCACGCCTACTCCTCCTCGGCTGCGCCCAACGGCACCACGACCTTGCCCCTCGCCGAGGGCGAAATAGCCACGCGCCCTCCCTTAAACTTCCGGCGCGCCCACGCGCCCTCCCCGAGCCTGTCCAAGAACACCGCGAGCGCCGCCACCTCGCTGTGCGGCTGGCTCGCCACCGCCACGTTGAAGTCCGCAAGCCCATAGACCTCGCCCGGCACCTTCGAGGCCCCCACGACGACCATCACGCGGCCGCCCTTGGCCGCCTCGCGGATCTTGGGCAGGGCCTTGTCGAGCGGCTCGCCGTACATCGTCAGGTGCACCTTCACGCCGCCGAAGGCCTCCATGGCCTTGCGCCACCCCACGCCGGTCTTCACCGCGAAGGGCCCGCCAAACCTCTCGACCACGCCCTTGACCGCCCGCTCGAGCGCGGAGTCCTTCTCGACCACCCAAACCGCGTCGGCGCCGAGCGCGCGCGCCGTGAGGCAAACGTGTGTCGTCACGCGCGCGTCGCGCGAGCGCCGGTGCCCGAGGCGAAGGACGACGAGCAAACGCGGCGCGCCCCCAAGAACGGCGCGGCTTCCCCGCGCGCGGGGCCCCACGACTACTTCTGGGGGCCTGACGGCCCGATCCGCAGCCCCTTCATCTCGAGCCTCGACGAGCGCTTCACAAGCGCCCGCAGCATCGTCTGCGACAGCGCCATCCTCGCCGAGGCGTCAATGAGGTTCACACCCGTCGTGTTCGCAAGGCCCACGAGCGCCTCCTCCTTCGACATGAACTCCTCGGCCGGCATCATCGCCGCCGAGAGCACCTCGCTTAGCTCCACCATGGGCGCCGTCGTGTCGATCTTGAAGGACGAATAGCGCACATGGAACATCTTCTTCGGCCCCTCGGCCGTCGACTCCCAGCGGCTCTCCAAGAGGTCCTGCTTGTCGAATTGCGAGAGCGCAGACCTGCCGCCCATCCCGAACCGGCTCTCGATCGTCCGCTCGCTCTCCCAGCCCGAGGTGAGCGCAAGGTAAACATCCCGCTTCACGGGGCTGTCGACGGCGGTGAGGAGGCCCACAAGGTCTGTAGGCTCGTTTACAACCTTGATACGCGCCATAGGGGACGCTTCATGTCTTTTCTGCGAGGCTAAAAGCCTGCCGATGCCAAGGGAGGAGGGCCGGCCGGCCGCGGCGCTCCACCTTCGTCGCGAGACATGGAAAGAAGGGCCCTTACCGGCGCCGAGGCGCTCGAAGGACGAGGCCCGCCGCAACGATGATCCCCAAGACGAGCGCCGGGACCGTCACGTTGGGCAGGAAACCCGGAGTCGTCGTGACCGTGAGCCCGATCGACTCCGTGTCCGTGTAGGTCGTGCCCTGCACGCGTGCGGTCACCGAGAGCGTGTGGCTCCCCGCGGGCGCCGCCGCAGGCACCGCAAGGTCGAAGGTGAAGTCCTGGCTCTTGCCCGGGCGGATCGCCGCCTGCGCGGGGGACTTCGTCGTGTCGAGCGAGAGCCAAACCGAGTCGCCCGTGAACTCCGCGAAGAAAACCCGCACCTCCCGGTTCCCGCTGTTCAGGATGTGCACCGTGACCTCGACGGCCTCGCCCGCTTTCATCCCCGTCGGGAACGAGACGAACGAGACCTCGATGCGCAGGATCTCCTTCACCGTCGTGAGGACCGAGACGGAGGCCTGCTTCGTCGTGTCGGCCGTGCTTGCCGCCGTGACCACGACCTCGGAGGCCTGGTCGACGAGCGCGCCGCGCGGCACCGTCACGGAGAGCCGGATGATCCGCACGCCCCCCGCCTCGAGGTTCACGACCTGCCGCGTCTCGAGGTTGTACCAGCCCACGACGTCGGGGTCCCCCGTAAGCCCGAGGGAAATCGTGTCCGTGCCGTCCCCCGTGTTCGTCACGGTGAGCAGGTACGACGACGAGGCCTCCGGAGCGACTTCCTTCGTGCCTTCCGAGTCGATAGCAAGGCGCACGCCGCCCGTCTGGAGGACCTCCGCGAAGACCGTATCGACCCCCGATTGCCCGAGCGCGTCGTAGACCGTGAGCGTCACGAGGTAGGTCCCGCCCTTCGTGTAGGTGTAGGCGGGCGCGATCCCCGTGAAGTCCTCCTGGATCCCGTTTGCCGAGTCGAAGTCCCAGGCGTACTTCGTGATCTGCCCCTCGGGGTCCCTCGAGCCCGCCGCCGAGAAGTACACCTGCTGGCCGGCTGCAACCGACTGGTCGGGGCCCGCATTCGCCGTGGGCGGCAGGTTCGCCTTCACGAGCACGGAGGCCGTGTCCGTCCCGCGCGCCCCGCGGTTGTCGGTGACCCGCAGGACCGCGATGTAGCTCCCGGCCGAGCCGAAGGTGTGGAACGCGTCGCCCGACGAGCTGTTCGAGGTCTCGAACACGCCGTCGCCGTCGAAGTCCCACTCGAAGAGCGAAATCGCGCCGTCCGTGTCGGTGCCCGTGCCGTGGAAGAACGTCTGCACGCCCTGCGTCTCGTTCATCTTGTCGAGGCCCGCGTCGGCGACGGGCGCGTCGTTCGGCGCGGGCGTGATGGCCACGCGCCGGGCGTCCGTCCCCGTGAGGCCGTCGTTGTCCGTGACGCGGCACGTCGCCGTGAAGTTGCCGTCCCGCGAGTACGAATAGATCGTGAACCCGGAGTCCGGGTTGCGGTAGTCGAACGCGCCGTCCCCGTCGAAGTCCCACTCGAAGAGCGTGATGTTCCCGTCGCTGTCGGTGCCGCGGCAGTCGAAGACGATCCCCTGTCCGACCTGGGCGGTCGTGTCGTTGCCGGCAAGCGCGGTGGGCGCGTGAGTCTCGCGCGGCTCGATTTGGATGTTGAAGGTCTCGATTACGGGGATGTTCCGGTGCTGGCCATCGAGCACGCTTACGGCGATCGTGTACCGGCCCGGGGCCGTGTAGGCGTGGGTAACGTTGCGCCCCGAAGCGTCGCCGTCGAGCCCCAGCCCGTCGGTGAGGTCGAAGTCCCAGCTGTAGTTCAGCAAGTCGTCCTCGTCGTCCGTGAAGTTCGCGGTGAAGTTGAGCACCTCGTCTACTCGGCCCGTCGAGGGCCCCTCGATCATGCCCGAAGGCTGGCGGTTGATCGGGCCGCCGCCGGTCTCATTGACAAAGATCGTGACTTGGTTGAAGCCGGAGGGGCCAGTAGTCGGCTGCACCTCGAGGACGATCTCCTTGAGCCCGCCTTCGGTGAACGCATGGTTCACATCACACCCGGTGAATTGGGCGCCCGCCGAGGTAAGCGCATTCTCAGTCCACGTGCACCCGAAATTCGCCCCTTCCGGGTCAAAAGAGCGGCTCGCGTTGAAGTGCACGGGGTCGCCGATGTTGAACCGGCTCCCCGGGAACGGGTCCGTGATGATCGCGATCGCCGGCAGGTCGGAGACCCCGGGCACGCCGCCCGAGACGTCCGTCACGATGACGCGCAGGGTGTCCGTGTCCTCCCCCTGGGGGTCGGCTGCGCGGAGCGTTACGTTGTAAAGGCCCGTGTCACGAAACGTGTGGTAGACAAGCTCGCCGGTCGCGTCCATGTGCTGCGACGAGCCATCTTCGGAGTTGAAGTCCCACGTGAAGACCATCTCGTCGCCGTCGAGGTCGAACGAACGGTTCGCGTTGAATTGGAACGACGTGTCGACCTGTCCGATCTGGTCGCCGTCGGCGACGGCCACCGGCGGCACGTTCACGCCAGGGATTAGCGTGCCGTTATCCGGCAATATGAGGGCGGTCGTGCGCCCCGAGTCGGATCCGCCCTGCCCGTCCGCGACGACCATCGTGACGTTGTAGACGCCCGCCTGGTAGTAGATCCAGCTCACGACCGCGCCCTGCGCGTCGCCGCCGGGGGTCAGGCCGTCGAGCTCGTCGAAGTCCCACTCGTAGGTCAGGTTGTCGCCGTTCGGGTCAAAGGACCGCGTCCCGTCGAAGACCATCGAGACGTTCTGGAAGCCCTGCTGGGTGAGCGGGGGCCGCGCGACCGGCGGTAGGTTCGGCACGCCGGGGATCGTCCCGTTCGTCGCGGTGACGACGACCTGCGTCGTGTCCGTGTCCGACTGCGCGCCGTCGCTTGCGGTGAGCGTCACGGTGTAGATGCCCGTGTCGTTGTACTGGTGCGACGCAAGCACACCCGTGGCGTCCTCTTGGATCCCGTCGGACTGGTTGAAGTCCCACTTGTACGTGAGGTTGTTCCCGGAGAGCGTGTAAGACCTTGAGCCGTCCACGATCGCCGTGTCACCAACGGAAATGACCTGCGAGCCCCCAGCGTTTGCCCGCACGCCGACGGCCGCCGCCGCGGGCGCCGCGACGAAGGGGAGCACCATGGAACCGAGGATCAGAAGGGCGGCCGCAACCGCGCGGCCGCGGAGAGAGAACGACAAGTTATCGCACCGCCGGTTTTCTGGGGTACTGGCTACTTAAGTCCAGTGGGGGAACGGGCCGCGCGATTTGGGTTTAGCCTTATGAAGGCTTTGTTTTGCTCATTAGAGTGCTGGCAGGCGAGTTGTAGGGCGCCTTCAGGTGGGGCGGTTTCACGCCCTCCCTGGGGACATTATCTATGGCCTTTCGGATGGCCGCGCGAGGGCCCGCTTGAAACTCGGTGTTGAAGTCCGGGACCTGCCGCTCGACCCGCGGATCCTCGCAAAGGTCGAGGCCTCCGGGATTACGCGGCTGCACCCGCCGCAGGCGGAGGCGCTCGGCCCCGCCCTCGAGGGAAAGCACGTCGTGCTCGCGATCCCCACGGCCTCGGGCAAGTCGCTCGTCGCCTACCTCGCGTTGGTCAAGGCCGCCCTCGAGGGCCGAAAGGGCCTCTACACCGTGCCGCTGCGCGCACTCGCCGCCGAGAAAGTCGAGGAGCTCCGCGCCTTCTCCGACCTCGGCATCAAGGTCAAGGTCGCAACCGGCGAACTCGACGAGTCCGACAGCGAGATCCGAGGCGCGGACATCGTCGTCGCGACCTCCGAAAAGGCCGATTCCCTCATGCGCCACCGCTCGCGGTGGATGGAGGACCTCGGCGTCGTGGTGGCCGACGAGGTCCACCTCATGCACGACCCGGAGCGCGGGCCGACCATCGAGGTGCTCCTCTCGAAGGTCAAGATGACGAACCCGCGGGCCCAGATCATCGCGCTTTCCGCGACGATCAAGAACGCGAAGGAGATCGCCGAGTGGCTGAACGCCGCCTTGATCGTCTCGGACTTCCGGCCCGTCGAGCTCCACGAGGGCGTCTCCGAGGGGACCTACATCCTCTTTGCGAACCGGAAGAAGAAGATGGTCCTCGCGAAGGGCGAGCCGCTCGAAGCCCTTGTCCTCGATTCGCTGAAGGCCGACGGCCAGTGCCTCGTCTTCGTGAACACGCGGCGCTCCGCGGTCGCCGAAGCCGACCGGCTGCGGGACGCCGTCGAGGATTTGCTCAAGGGCGAGGAGCAGGAGGCCCTCCGAAGGGTGGCCGACGCGGTGAAGGCGGGCGAGCACTCCGACGTGCACGACCGGCTCGCGCGGTGCGTCGCTTCCGGGACGGCGTTCCACCACGCGGGGCTTGCCCACGCGCAGCGAAAGGCCGTCGAGGACGCGTTCAAGGCGCGCCGCATCAAGGTGCTCGTCGCCACGCCGACACTTGCGGCGGGCGTCAACCTCCCTGCCAAGCGCGTGATCGTGCGCGACGTGCGCCGGTTCGAGTCGAACATGGGACAGGTGCCGATCCCCGTGCTCGAGATCAAGCAGATGTGCGGCCGCGCGGGGCGCCCGCGCTACGACAAGGAGGGGGAGGCGATCCTGCTTGCCAAGTCCGACGACGAGGTCGAGCAGCTCATGGAGGAATACGTCTACGCCGAGCCCGAGCGCATCTTCTCGAAACTCGGCACCGAGCCGGCGCTGCGCGTCCACCTCCTTGCCGCGGTCGCCACGGGGTACGTGGCGGGCGAAGGGGACCTCGATGCCTTCCTCGCGTCGACTTTCCTCGCCCACCAGACGAACGCGTGGGACCTCAAGGGGCCCGTCGACGACGTGTTGGAATTCCTCAACGAGCACGGGCTCATCCGCCGCTCGGGCCCAGACCTCAAGCCCACCGCGCTTGGCGCCCGCGTGAGCGAACTTTACATCGACCCCCTCACGGCGGTGCGCTTCCAGGAGGCGATGGACCGGATGGCCAAGAGGAGGGTGACGGACCGTTCATACCTTCACCTCATCTCCTCGGTGCCCGACGCGATGCCCCTCTACATGCGCGAGAGCGAGTGGGGCTGGGTCCAGGACCTCGTCGAGCGCGAGGCGGACACGTTCCTCGTCGAGGACATCGAGGTCGCGAAGACCGACGAGTCGTTCCTCTCGGAAGTCAAAACGGCCGAGGTGCTTGCCTGGTGGAGCGAGGAGATGTCCCTCGACTCGATCTGCACGAAGTTCGACATCGGGCCGGGCGACCTGCGCACTCGCATCGACACGGCACGCTGGCTCCTGTACTCGTTCAGGGAGGTCGCGAAGGCGACGGGCGCGGGGCCGCTGCCCGACGTTATCGACCTCAACCGCCGGGTCGTGAACGGGGTCAAGGCCGAGCTCCTGCCGCTCGTGGCGTTCCGCGGGATCGGGCGCATCCGCGCACGAAGCCTTTGGGGGCACGGGTTCAAGGGGCCACAGGACATTCGGAAGGCGGGCGTCGAGCAACTCGCGCGCGTGCCGTTTGTCGGCGCGAAGGTGGCCGAGAACATGAAGAAAGAAGCGGAAGGCGCCGCACCCCTCGGCCGGGCCCGCGCCCCGCCCTCCGGGGAAGCCGACGAAGACTTGCCCGCCGGCGCCAAGGTGCCCGAATCGAAACCGCCGGGGCCGGCCGAGCCGCCCCTAAAAAGCAAGAGCCCGCGCAAGCCATCGACACCGCGCGGGGCCCGCTCGTCAAGCCGGCGGCAGCGGAGCCTGGGGGAGTGGCACGAGTGACGGGCCCCACGAAACGTCCCCCGAGGGACGCGCCGCTTGCGACCTTCGACGAGACTCCGGCCGCGTACTTCCTCGGCGCGCGCGGGAGCCTGCCCGACCTCAAGGTCTCGCTTTCGCGAGTCGCGGCCGTCGAGAAGTCGACCGGCGTGCGGGTCCACCTCGTGGACGCGTCGCGCGTGTGCGGTGCCGTTCACCTGGCCTCGGCACTCTTGCACGCAAGGCGCGCGCACGAGCGGGGCCGGGGCCGCGCAAGGGACCTCAAGGTCGAACTCATGATGTACCTGGTGGGCGAGCGGCAGATCAGCCGGGCGATCGAGTCGGCGGGCGTGAAGCGCGGGACGAAGGCCGTTGGCGTGGCGGTAGAGGGGGGCCACAAGTCGGCGGTCCGCGCCGCCTCCGAGTTGCTCCCGGCCCTTGCGCTCGAGCGCGATGATGCGGCCCTGGTTGCCACCGCGGCGAAGGCCAAGGCACTCAAGGCGGCCGGTGCTGGCAAGGACGCCGCGGAGTGGGAAGCGCTCGCCCTCGAGGTCACGGCCTTCGTGGACCTCGATTGACAGTTCAGAGCTGGAGCCCCTGCGCCGAGAGCGACGCCCGGATCGCCGCTTCGCGCGATCCCATCTCGCCGCCCTCCGCGAAGTACTTCCTTAGCGACGCGGACCAGTCGAACTTGCCGCTCTCGCTTTTCATCGCTTCGAAACACGCCGCGACCTCCGCCTCCGTGATCGGGTGGTAGCGATCTTCGTGGAAGGTGGCTTCGACCGGCAGCCGCTTGCGCGGCTCCGGCAGGCGTTCGATCACACCCACGACGAGACCCACGACCGGGAAGACGCCCGCGGGGCACCCGAGGACCTTCGCGACCCCGAGGGCGTCCTTCTGCACGCCGCCGATGAACCCCGTGCCGTAGCCGAGCGCCTCGGCCGCGAGCGCCATGTTCTCGGCGACCAGGACCGCATCCGTGATGCCGAAAACCAGGGACCAGGCGCCAAGCCGCGCCTGCCCCAGGCCGAGGTGGTCGAGCAGACGCGCCTGGCGGTGGAAGTCCAGGCACACGACGAAGAAGTCCGAGGCCTCGACGATGTGCTTGTTCTGGCCAGTCAGCTTTTCGATCTCGGCGCGCCTCGCCAAGTCGCGCACGCGGACCACCGCGTACATGAACCCCGTCGCATCGGAGGGGGCGCGGCGGCCGGCCTGGATGATCCGCGCGATGTCCGCCTCGTCGACCTTCTGTGGCACGAAGGTCCGGATCGTCCGGTGGCGTTCGAAGACCTCGAGCAACCGCTCCTCGCGGGGGTGCATCATGGCAATCGGCGCGAAAGCGCCGCTTGCCGCTAAAGACCTGACGCGCCCTCACTTGACCTTCGCGCCCTTCCACTCGCGCGCTCGGCGGCTAAGGCTAAAGCCCGGCAGCGCTTCGCCAAGTTCGTGCCGCCCCGCCGCGTCCTCGTCGTCTGCCTCGCGAACCAGTGCCGCTCGCCGATGGGCGAGTACCTCCTCGCGTCGAAGCTCCAGGAGGCGCGCGCCGACGTCGAGGTCTCGTCCGCCGGTCTCGAAGCAGTCCCGGGCCTCCCCGCCACGAGCGGCGCGCGGCGCGCAATGGAGCGGCGGTTCGGGAAGAACGTGCTGGCCTCCCACAGGGCGACCCACCTGTCGCCGGCGCTCATCGCGCAGTCGGACCTCGTGCTCGTCATGACGCGCGGCCAGCGCGAGTTCCTGCAGCACGAGTGGGCAGGCGTCATCGACGGGGTCAAGCAAAAGGTGCAGACCCTTGGCGAGTTTGTGGGCCGGCCCGAGGTCGATGTTGACGACCCCGTGGGCGGGGATGATGCGAGGTACGACCGGTGCATGGCGCTCCTCGAGGAACTGACCGGCGCAGTGGCCCAGCGGCTGAGGGGTCGGTAGAGGCCTTTCGTTGGGCCGGAGAGGCTGCCGCTTTGGGCGAAAGGCTCCTTTGCGTCAATTCATATAAGAGCTTTTGACGGGAATCGACACTCCTTCGGTGAACCGATCGTCAAGCACCGCTTTGAAATCTGAAGGCGAGGCCCGCGAAGCCGCGCGGCGCGTGACACGTCACCTCTTGGCACGCTCGGCGTGCTCCCGCTTCGCCTTCTCATTAAGCGCCTCGATCTCGTCCAAGTCGTCCTCGACTTCTTCGAGCATTTTGGGTAAGATCGGAACAGCAACCTGGTGCCTCTCCACCAACTCCTCCAAGGACTGGATGAAGATCGGCATGAAGAACTTGTTGCCCGTCCGCCTCTGGGCGATCATCTCGCGTTGAATCGCCGCCCAGTCGAGTCCTTTCTCCGCAATCAGGGCCATGTCGTCTACGTCACGAGGACGGTCAGTCACTGACTTGAGGACAAACACATCCTCGAGTGCCGCTAGCCGCAGATCCATCTTCCCAGGCCCCAGGTCGAAAGTCGTGGCCCTGGCCTGCATCCGCTCGCTATAATCAAGGGCCCGGCAGATAACGTCTACAAACAGGTCGATGCGGAAGCCCGACAGGTTGTCGAGGACCGCACTCGCGTGGAGGTTACGGTAGGTGGGCGTGAGTTTCCGGCGCCGGTAGTAGCCTGCCCCCTCGAAGCCTCCGATGAGGTCGTGGGCCGCTTTGCCTCCCCTTACGACCATGTCGAGGTCTTTCGTTTGGCCTTTGAACCCGCGAAGCGCCATTACACCGCCGCCGAACAAGTAGACGGTTACCGGCTCCGCGAGGGCGGCGCTCACCTTGCGCAACTCCCGCAGGAAGTACTCGGGCCCAGCCTCCATCAGACCACCACCCCGTACTCAGCGGCGATCTCGCGCACGTCGCCACGAGGAAGGATGGCGGGGTCATCTGCGCCTTCGTCCACAAAAGCCCTGATTCGCGCCGCTTCGGGCGCGAGCCCGTACCAGCGCGCGAGGCCCTCGATATCCCGGGCCCTTCGCCTGGCGTACATGATTGTCGCGTGGGCCCTTGTAAGCCGGGTTCGAGGCGGCACAAGGAGGCACTGGAGGAGCGCGTCGCCCCACGATTGGCGCCGCAAGGACCGGATAAAGTAGGAATCTCGTGAGATGAAGAGGACCGTGTTGGCTGCGGCGGTATATGCGGCGGCCTTCATCCCCCTTGGGACGCCCTTGCTGCCCTCGAGCGCGACCACGGACTCGTTGGCCCTCGTCCACAGGATGCGCGCGGCCCGAAGCCCTGCTCGGTCAAGCCACGCGCGCGTTTCAAGGTCGCAAAGGGCCTGGCAAAACGCCTGCAGCGGCAAGTGGCCATCGGAAACGCGGTATTTTGTTTTGTGATCGAGTCGTAGCACTCCCTTCTGTAGGAACGATTTGAACGCGGCCTCCGCGGCACCCTTGGACAGCCCCACGATTCTGCGGAGGGCGACCGGCTTGGCGAAGCCGACTCCGGCAAGAAGCGCCGCGCGGCGGCCGCGGAGCGTGTCAGCGATGTCGAGGTCGGGGAACCGTGCAAGTTCGAGGCGCAAGGCTTCGAGGGCGGGCTGGGGCGCGGGGGCAATGACGATGCGGACTCCCTCGCGTTGCTTTGTGACCAGCCCGAGGCCTGCGAGCTCCGCTACCGCTCGTGAAGTGCCCTCGGGAGTGAGGCCGGCCCGCACCGCGACTTGGGAGAGGGGCATCTCCCCGTCCAGATGGCGAAGCACCTCGAGTGCCTTGGGGCGCATCTTGATCAAAGGGCCTATTTCGATCAATTTCTATTTAAACTATTGATCAAAACCATCCCTTTTTCTGTCTCACTGGTGTCTCAAACCGCGCTTGTTCCGGCGGCGAGTACACCCTCCAACGCATCCTCCACGCCCTTCAGCTCCGCCCGCGACCCGTCCCACCGCTTCAGCGGCAGGGCATTCGCGTCGAAGACCGCGTCAAGCGCCGCGCGCATCTGCATCCGCAGGGCGGCCGCGTTCGCGCCGGGCTCCGGCAGCGCGGCGAGGACGAGCTGCGAGCGCGCCTCCACGAGGAACTGCCGGCCTCCGACCGAGAGGGTCTCGCCCTCGATGCGCCCGCCCTGCCTCATGGCCCGTGCCCGCGTCTCGAGGGCCGCGGCAAGCTCCTGGGCCTTCTCCGTGTCGGCGTCCTCCGGGGCAGATGTCCGCGCCCACGACATCGGACGCCCGTCGCGGTACGCAAGGACAAGCTCCAAGGCCGTCCGCGCGCCCGCGGGCGCGATGATCGTAACGGGCGGGAGCGCATGGCGGGTGGCGCCGGCCTCCTTCTCGAGTTCCTCGAGCTTGTGGTCCATCTTCTCTTCGTCCGACTCCTCGAGGCCCTCGGGCCCCGAGAGCCGCTCCCGCTCGTCCTCGTCCGCCTCGATGTCGGCGTCCTCGCGCGCCAGTTTCCCGAGCGAGGCCTGGCGACCCCTTCCTTTGCGGTAGGACAGGAAGAGGATCCCGCCGACCCCCACCGCGACGGCCGCGCCGAGCATGCCGAATAGGAGGCCGCCGGAGACACCGGGCGCAGCCTCCGCATCGACCTGCACAGTCGCCGATGCGAACGCGCCCGCGGGGTCCGTCGCCACGAGGGTCACCTCCGCGTGGCCACCTGCGCCGCCAAGCGAGCGGATGACGAGGACGCCCCCCTCCCGGTCCGCCGTCACGACGCTGCCGTTGTCCCAGGCGATCGAGAAGGTGAAGTTCGCCATCGCGTCGTCGGCGTCCGTGAGGTACTCGGAGATGTTGAGGCGAAGCTCGCCGCCCGAGGGAATGCTCCGGCGGAGGCCGTCAAGGGCGCCGAGCGAGGGCGGGAGGTTGGTGGTCACGCGAAGGAGGAGGATGCCCGCCGCAAGGTTGTGCTCGGAGTCCTCGACCGTGAGGCCCACCTCGACATCGCCGATGGCCGTGCCGCGGAACTTGAGCGTCCGGTTTACCGCGTCGACACGGGCCGTCGCGTCGCCGGGGATCGCGCCCACGCCCACCACGCGCAGGAGGCCCCACGTGAGCTCGCCGTCCGCGTCGCGGTCGTCCGACACGAAGGGGTCGAGGAGGATCGTGAGGTTGTGGCCTTCCGTCGCCGGAATCGGCGGGGGGGTCGTGATCACCGGCCGGCCCGCGTTGTTCACGAGCACGCGGAAGGTCGCGCTCGTGTTCGTCGTGCCGTCGTTGGCCCAGAGGGTGACGGTCTCGATGAGCAAGCTCGCCGGGGCCTGGCGGTAGTCGAAAACGAGCTCGAGCCCCGAACGCCTCGCGAAAACGGACGAGACCGAGATGGAAAGCGACGACACGGCCGTGTCGTTGTCCCTGATATAGGGCGCAAGGTCGAGGGTGCCGGTCGTGCTCGCAAGGGCGAAATCGGGGATCGGCAGAATCCACGGCGCGTCAGCCACGGGCAGGACAATCACGTCGAAGATCCGCTCGGCCGAGAGCCCCCCCGAGTCGGCTGCCCGCACGCGGATCGAGGCCGGCCCGCTGTACTCCTGGTCGCGCGAGGTCACCGTGAGGTTCCCGTCCACGCCCGACTCGAAGATCGCCGCGCTAAGGAAGAGGGCCGGGAACACGGCCTCGACCGTGTAGTTCAGCCGAAACCCATCGAGGTCGTCGACGAACCACTGGTAGAGGTCCGCGATCGTGACGTTCTGGGCGCCTTCGAGGACCTCCACGGGGGGGCCGCTAGACGGCAGAGCCACGGGCGGTTCGGAGTAGAGGACGTTTAGAGCGGAGAGGCGCGCGGAGCCCGCGAGATCCGAGCGGAGGATGAAGAGGATGTCCGCGGGGCTCGGCCCCGGGGCCACCGTTGCAAGCGCTCGATTGAGGGCGGGGGCAAGGCCCGCGATGGGAACCGTGGCGTCGTACCTGAGGTCCGGGGCGAACACCAGGACGTCGGCTGGGCCGTCGGCGCGCAGGCGGAGCGGGACGAGGCCAAGGACCGTGCCATTGGACAGGACGGGCGAGGTCTCGCCGAGGGCAAAGGCCAAGGCAAACTCCGCCGTCGCTTCGACGACGAGGGGGCCCGCGAGTTCGGGGACCGTGAGGAACGCGGTGCGGTTGCCGACGGCGACCTCGACATTGCGGGGGAAGAGGTAGTAGCTCAAGGAGACCGTCCATTCGAAGTCGACCGCGTAGGGCAGCGAGTTCACGAGCGTCGCGTTCCAGAACGCGCCGCCCATGAAGTCGGGCGTTAGCTGGACGGCGAGGCCCTGCACCAGGAACCTGAAACCCGTGCTGGGCCCGGAGTAGTTTGCCATGGGCAGCGCCGGGCCGGTGGCGCCGGCAACGGAGACCGCCGCGATCTCGCTCTCGTTGAAGGGCGTTGAGAGCCAAAGGCGGAACGCCATGTCCGTGTTGCTCTGGGGGGCCCACGGGGGCTCGCCGCTGGCATTGAGCGAGAGGAAGGCCGTGCCGCCCGAATAGGGGTCCGTGATGACGCCGTTGCGCCCGCGCCAGTCCCAGGTCTCGTTGGCGGCCGCGCCGGGCGAGGCAAGCACGAGCGCGAGATCTTCCGAGGCGAGGACCGCCAGCGCGGGGGTAAGCGCGAATGTCACCCATCCGCCCGGCCTGGCCGTCGTCGCGTTCATGGAGCCGGTGGAAAGGAGGCTCGTTCCCGGCGCGCCCCCCGAGACGTTGCGCACCTCCAGAAGAAGAGGGCCGATGGGGTGCCCCGTGGCGTCGCCGAGGTTCAACGAGACGCTCTCGAGCGTCCCATCGCGCTGTAGCGTCACCGTCTGGGCCACACCTTGCTCGAACGAGCTGAAGTTGCCCACGGAGAAGGACGACGAATTCGTCTCCTGGCGCGCGTCGAGGACGCTGTGGGCGGTCAGGTTGAAGAGGGTGACCGTCCCGGTGAACGGGTGAGCGACCACGGGTATCGACGGCACGGAAACGGGCAGGGGGCCAACCGCCGTGGAGAGGGCGGGCAGCAGGTAATGAGTGCCCCCGCTCGACGCGCCAGCAAGCGCGAAGGAGGGCCGCGGGGCGATCTCCACGAGCGCGGATCTGATTGTGGCGTTGGCCGGCGCGAAAAACGCCCGCGCGTAGCCCTCTGCCACCGAACCGTTCGAAGGCACGGAGTTGTGCGTGCTGCCCCCTTCGAATGCGTTCGTCCAACCGAAGGGCGCGGGCCTCCCGTCCGGCGCTGCGAACCTCCAGACACTCTCCCCGGTGTCGCTCACAATGAGCGTGGCGTTGACCGGCGCGCGTGGGGCGTGTAGCGCGATCGAGACCGCGTCGACAGTCAAGAAGCGGGACGCTTCGCTGCGCGGCGCTACGAGCACGGCGAGGAATTCCGAGGTGCCCGAGGTCCTGGTGGCGGGGTGCACGGCAATGCCGCCGACCCCGGAGGAGACGACCGGGCCTGCGAGCAGCCCCGCGCTGCGCCAGCCGGGCGGTCCCAAGAACGGCGCCACGTAGAACGCCACCTCTATGTCAAGCGCCTCGGCGTCGGTCGCGCCGTCGGTGCGGGCCACCACCTGCATGTCGGCCGACCCAAAGGGGCGCGCGAGCGCGAGCCCGGTCACGTTGAACTCAAGCACGGCCGCCGGCTTTCCGGTCGTCGTGTTGACCGTCCAGTTTTGCCCGCCAGGCGAGTAGAGGGCCGCAAGGTCGGCGGTGGAAAGCGGGTTCACCATCAGGTCATCGATCCACCCCAGTCCCAGCATGGGCCCGGCGGTTTCAGCCCACCATCCTCGCTCGGGAGCGCCGAGGACGGCGTCGTCGGTCTGCGCTTCCGTCGAGATGTTGAGGGAGGCGTTGACGGCCCGCACGGGGTTCGGGAACGAGGCGGTGGCCCAGCTTGTCGGAACCGCGGCGTCGAGCGGGGTGTCGGGGCCCTCGGCAAAGGTCGCAAGGAGCCCGGCACCCGCAAAGGGCGAAAGGAGCGACGGGGCGAGGAGCGCGGCGAGCACCACAAGTGCGGCGGCCTTCGGCTGCCCTCCCGCCAACGACCTTCACCTCACAAGCCGCCGAAGGATGTCGCCCACGGTCTCCACGACGTCATTGCGCTGCCAGTCCGCGGTCGACCCCGGGAAGTTGTGGTCAACTTCCTCGATGAGGGTGCGCACCCGGCTCTTCAGCTCGTCGAACCCCTCGCCGCGTGTGCGACCCGCGATGTAGAATGACTCGCCGCGCGCGAGGACCACCTGCACGCCCTTCCACTCAAGCACCTTAACGGCTTCGGCCGCTTTTTCTTCCTTGCGAACCGTGTCGAACGACCACTGCAGGAACTCGCTCTCGTCGGCCTGGGAAAGCTGGGGCAGGCCTTTCGCTGGGACCTCGAAGAGGAGCCCGCCGTCCTTGAGTGAGAAGAGGTAGAGCTCCGCGAGGCGCGCGTGGGGCTTCGCGCCGAGGGGGCCGGGCGCGAGCGGCGCGGCAAGCGGCGAGGAGGCCCCCTCGAGGCCCGACTTGAGGCCGAGCGACACAACCCCTTCGTCGGGCCCCGGCGGCTTGTCGCCGGGGGCGTTCACGAGGCCGCGCAGGAAGGGGCCCGTGTTTTCGGGGCCGGCAGGCGCGGGAATCTCCATGCGGTCCTCGCCGGTTGCCCCCTCGACCACGAGCAGCGGGACTTCGTCGGTGGCCCCCTCCCGCTTCATCGACTCGAGCCGCGCGTCCTTGCGCGGGCGCCCCTTCGCTTGCGCGCGGCGCGCGGCGACGGCCGCGAAGACGACGACGCCGGCAAAGAAGAGGCCGACCGCCAGCACCGAGGCGCTCGAGCTGCGGTAGGGTGTCGGCATGGTGACCGTGAAGGTCTTGGAGGTCTCGAGGCCCGCGGAGTCGCGCAAGATTAGCGAGAATGAACCCGAGCCGGAGGCGCCGGGGACGGGCGTGAGCACCAGGCGCTGCGTCGCGGCGTCGACCTCGGCCGTGAAGAGGTCGGGGTTGTCGTTTACGACGGCCCAGGAGACGCGCGAGGGGTCGCTTGCGTCCTCGGGGTCCGAGTACTTCGTCGCGAGGAAGATCGTCGTGGAGTCGGCGCCGAGCGCGATGATCGGGTCGATCCCCACGATGCGGGGAGGGATGTCCGCGGGCGGCGTGATCCGGACGCCGAGCGAGGTCGTGTTCGCGTTGCCGTCCGTGTCGGTCACGGTGAGCTGCGTGGTGATGTTGGCAATCAGGCCCGCCCGCGGAATCAGCTTGAGGAAGGTCGAGGCGGCGGTCCGCTCGACCATCCAGAAAAGCGAGTCCTGGTCCGCGGCGGGCACGGCGAGCGAGAACTGGAGCGCGGAGAGGTTGTCCTCCCCGTCGATTGCGAACGGCGCGAGGTCGAGCCACCAGGCGGCATTGCTCGGGATGACCACCGTGGGAAGTGGCAGGAGCGCGGGCGGCGTGTTCGCGGGCCGCGGGTGGACAAGGAGCGGGTAGGTCGCCGAAAGCGTGCCGTCGCTGAGAGTGATGAGCATCGGGACATCGCCGGCGCCGACGGCGAAATCGAAGATCAGGCTGCGTTCGTTCACGGAAACGGTCGTGCCGGAAGCCGACGTGATTGTGACCGCGAGCGTCGGGAACTCCGCGTCGACGATGAAGGGCGAAAGGTCGATGGTCTCGATGTGGCCCCAGGAGACGTTGATCCGGTCGACCGTGAGGCGCGGCGGGTCGTTGAACGGGCGGATCGTGAAGAGGACGGGGTCGGAGTCCGTCGAAAGCCCGCGCGAGTCGGTTGCGGTCACGGTGAGGACGAAGTTGCCGGAGCGGTTCGCGATGGGGTTCACCGTGAGGTTGTAGCCGGAGACGAGGAATGAGGCGTTCTCGAAGCCGGAGGTCTGGTTTACGTAAAAGGAGAGAGCCGCGTTGTCCCAGTCGTCGTGGAAAACCGTGTTGAGGTCGGTGGTAAGCGGGGTGTCCTCGTCGGTCACCGTCGAGGGGAAGTCGAAGTAGACGGGCGGGCGGTCGTAGGTGATGGCGGCCTCGAGGATTGTGAGGGTCGAGGCGCCGGGCGAGTAGATGCGGAGCGGCACGTCGGCGCGGGAGACGTTCGGGGGGGTGGTCCAGAGGTAGGTGTCGAAGGCGGTGGAGAGGTCGGAGGTCGCTAGGCCGAGAGTGTAGCGGATGTCGATCGACGATATGACGACCTGGCCCTGAGAGGAGGAGTTGACGGCGAGGTCGAGGGCGATGAAGCGCTCGCCGCCGGGGCCGGGAGGGCCGGCTGGCAGGGAGCCGATTGAGGAGGCGAGGGCGGGGCCGAAGCGGATCTCGACACCAGTGGGGAGGTTGCCGAGGTTCCAGAGGCCTACCGTGCCGTTGGCGATGGAGATCGTGACGTTGCTCGCCGTCTGGAAGTAGTCGACGCGCGCGGACCAGTTGAAACGGATCGCGAGCGCGTTCGCGTTCGTGACGGTGAAGGAGTACGTGCCGTTGGTGATTGTGATGGAGGGGAGGGCGAAGGAGAGCGAGCTGTTGTTGCCGGATTGGGTGAAGGAGCCGGAGGAAGAGTCGACGCGGAGGGAGGCGGCTTCGAGGGAGTTGGTGGTGAGGTTCTGGCGAATCTCGAACATCAGATCCGAACCTGATGGACGACTCCAAGCCTCCCCGACCCCCGTGAGGTTGATGTACGAGAGGGCTTCGCCTCCAACGAACGAGTCGTTTGCGGAGCTCCCCACCTTGATGAAGTTGGAGACTGTGTCCGGTGGCGCATTTGGAGCGCTTAGCACAATCGAGATGGAGGTACCTTGTTGAAGTGTGAGACCGGTGAACGTGAAGTCAACCCACGTCAGGTTCGCCACGGCGGTCTGGGGTACCTGCGTTTGGGCAATGGGAACGCCGTCTGGGATTCCTGTCGCATTGATTCCCTCTAGGGAGAGTCGAATCGGGCCGGGGTTCCCCGAGATCTCATAGACGAAGATCCGGATTCTTGAGACCTCCCCAGTCGTGGAGACGTTCAGGGTCATCGCGGCCTTCTTGTAACCGTTAGGATCGGATCCCACCCAAAACTGGCCTGCCAAGGGGGCTGTGTCCTGTTGCGTCAGCGCGTCCATGCTAATGAGATTCCTGAGGGTAACCCGCGAGTTGCCCCCGTTCGCGTTCATTGGCAATGCGTTGATCACGATAGGTGCGGCCCCAGAGCCATTGACAACGCGGGGTCCCGCCGAGGAATTCGCCGACCCGTACGCCGGTTGCCCCCTCGCGATCAGGCTCGCATCGGTGACGACCGCGCCCTCGGGCAGCAGCACCCTCTCCGTGAGGCTCCCCCCACCCGCGGGGAAGTCCTCGACCTTGACCTCCTGCCCGTCCTCGAACTCCGTCTGCCTCCCCACCGCGCCCCACCCCGGCGCGTCCCACCTCCAGTCGATGCCGCCCTCGCCCCCGACATCGACCGCGGGGCGCGGGTAGACTCCCGACACCGCCGTCACCTCGATGAAGTCCGTGAACATCTCGGTCGCCGTCGACTCGGAGGCTATCATGATAGACGCGCGCCCCGTGGTGGGGTCGATGTAGTTCGCCGGCGAGGTCGCGTTGAACCGGACGTCCTGCACGCCCGTTAGCGGGAACGGGTACGCCGCGACGTCGTCCCACGCGAGGTCCGTCGTGTTGTAGAGGAAGAGCTTGCCGTTCCAGTTCATGGGCATCGCGGGGGGCAGCGAATAGCCGCTCCACAGGATGCGAAGCTCGACGAGGTCGAGCGCGAGCACCCGGACCTCGTAGAGTTCGTAGCTGAAGTTCGTCGCCGTCGGCGACTTCTCGAGCGCGCCGTCCTTCGCCGAGACATTCGCGACCCGTGTCGCGTTGAAGGGGGTCGCCTCGTACGTCGCCGGCGGTTGGTCAGGAGTCCCATACGGCAGAGACCCCGACCAGGCGTTCGCCTCACCGGCTCCCCACGTCGTCGCGTTCAGGTGATATAGCGTTGGGGTCTCGACCGTGCCTCCCTCCATCACGAGGCGCGCGTCGCGGATGTGCGCGTTGCGCTCGAGGGAGATCGCCGTCGAGTCAAAGCCGCCGCCGGTGGGGAATGAGAGCAAAGGAGGCGAGGCGGGCTCCGATTCGGCCGGGGGGGTCGCCGCCGAGGCGGGCAGCGGGACAAGTGGGAAAACCAGGATCAGCGCCAGTCCAGCGGCCGCAAGGCGGCTTCGGCCAGTCCGATCCATCGCATCCCGTCGCGTTCAGGCCAGTCGCGCGTATTTAAGGGTAGGCGGGGCCGGCTGTAGGCGCGTTGTGCGGTGAGCCATGGACGACATGGACGAAACCAGCGAACCGAGGGGGGACCCGCCGGCTTGCCCGCCACCTTACCCCATCGACCGCTCAATGACTCGCCGCAGTCGCGCGGCCTGCAGGCCCGCGGGGATGGCCCTCATGATCGCGTTTCGCAGGGCGACCCCCGGGCGCGAGGCCATGTGCGCGCTGCGGCCGAGCTTGTAGGAGCGGCGAGCTACGAGCTCGCATTGGGGGATCCTGAGGGCCTCGTACCCCCGCAGGCGCTCGGGGACGTGCTGCCCTTGCGAGTCCTTGAGGACCCGCGCGAGGGTGACCGCGTCAATCATGGCCTGGCATGCGCCCTGGCCAAGGTCCGGCGTCATGAGGTGGGCGGCGTCGCCAAGAAGCGTCACGCGACCGCGCCCCCACGCGCGGTCTGGCGGGCGCACGAAGATGTCGTTGCGGAGGACCCGCTCGTCGGGGGTCGCGCGGATGAGCCTCTCGATGGGGCCCCACCACCCTGCGAAGGGGCGCGCGACCGCTGC
>DATEUP010000258.1:0-7384 GCA_035283065.1 Thermoplasmatota archaeon
TTGCAGAACTGAAGACCCCCGAGGGGTACCCCGTTCAGTTCGCCGGCCCCACGAGCGGCGCCTACGACATCTACATCCAGGTCTCGGCCTCGCGGTACGAGCACTTCGTGGACAGCACGAGCGCGCCGTCGGACTGGTCGAGCTCGAACCGCACGGTGCAGTCGTTCCTGGCGAGCCGACAGGAGACCTACGACGGGCGGGTCGCCGTCGACATGGACCCGGACTTCGACGACATCACGACGCCGGCGGAGAACGCCTGCGGGATGAACCCGAACTCGGACGACACGGACGGCGACGGAATCAGAGACGGGGTCGAGTACCGCGGCTGCGCGGACTTCGACGCCGACAGCAAGCCGGACGCGAACGACACGGACGCGGACGGGGATGGCATCCTCGACAACCTGGAGGACAAGGACCTGAACGGGAAGCTGGACGCGGGCGAGACGGACGCGCGGGGCACGGACACGGACGGCGACGGCATCGGCGACGGGACGGAGGACGCGGACCTGGACGGCACGCGGGACGCCACGGAGACCTCGCCCATCGACCGGGACACGGACGACGACGGGATCGGGGACTACGCGGAAGTCCACGGCACGTGGTGCTATGTGGGCGAGACGACGGGCTGCGGCGGCGAGACCTCGGCGCGGTACCTGACGCCCACAAGCGTTGACACAGACGGCGATGGTATCCGCGACGGGGTCGAGATCGGGCTCACCTCGCCCGGCAAGGACACGCTTGCGAGCGCTTTCGTGGGGGACGCGAACCCCTCCACGACCACGAACCCAAAGGTCGTGGACACCGACACGGACGCAGTCTGGGACGGGAACGAGGACCTCAACAAGAACGGGAGGGTCGACTCAGGCGAGGCCGACCCGAAGGCGTGGGACACGGATTACGACGGGCTGCCGGACGGGCGCGTGGACTTCGACCCCACCTCGGGCACGCTCTGGAAGGGCGAGGACCTCAACAACAACGGGGTGCGCGACCAGGACGCCGAGGGCGAGTGGAACGAGACTGACTTCCTCGCGAACAACTCGGATGTTGATGGCGTCCTCGACAGCCTGGAGGTCAACGGCACCTACTGCTTCAAGGGCGGGAGTTGCGCGAACACCGCGCACCCGTTGCTCCCCTTGAACGCTGACAGCGACGGCGACCAACTGCGGGATGGCCAGGAGCTCGCGGGCTGGGTCATCGGCATCTGGTACGAGCGGACGATGGAGAAGAAGGAGAACCGGAGCGTGACGAGCAACCCCTGGTCGGGTCAGACCGATTCGGACTCCGACGGGATGACGGACTTCGAGGAGTTCATGAATGGGTCGGACCCCACGCTCTGGGACACTGATGGAGACGGGATCACGGACCCCGACGAGATCGCCCGCAAGTCGAACATCACCGGGATCGAGGGGACCCCGCCGCAGATCGCGAATGTCTCGCTGCAGGTCGGGATCGACTGGGACTGGTGGGGGTTCCTCTACCTCCCGCTGCGGTCGCACGTCACGGTGTCGTTCGACGTGAGCGACAACGTCGGCGTCGGGCGCGTCGATGTGAAGTTCATCCGCTACAGCGGGACCACGTCGGTGCACCTCGAGTGGACGCAGGCCGCGGCGCCGCTGAACTACCACTTCTCCCACCGCTTCGACTTCTCGATCGCCGAGGCGCTCGTCGCGGGCGCGGATGTCAACATCACCGCGTTTGACGTCAACGAGAATGGCGCCTGGGGCGACTTCCACATCAAGAGCATCCTCGAGGCCATCGCGGACGCCATCGCGGCGTTCCTGAGCGCGATTGCGAAGGTGATAATGGAGGCAGCGAGCGCGGCCATTAATTGGATTTGGGGCATGATCAGGGGGGCGTTTGACGCAATCTTTGCGGGCGTAAGCGGCGCGATTGATTTTCTGATGGGAGGGATCAAGCGGGCTTTGGAATACCTTCAAAATTTGAACCCGGCAGACGGCCTCGATCCGGTTGAGATTGCCGATCAGCTAATTGTCGGCGTGATTGACAACCCGCTGCTAGAACTGCTTTACGTAATCTTACTTGTGATTAATGTCGTGTTGCTACTCACTCTTCCAGTGACATCTCTCTTCTTTTTTGTGGTCCCCATTATTGCGGGATTTCTTGCCGGAATCTTGATCACCGCGCTCATCGGAACGGCAGCCAAAGCGATTGGTGGGTGGGTTTCTGATCTCATCGACGGTGAATTCGATGTGGGTCAGCTATGGGCGAAGTTCGTCCCAATGATTTTCCCGTCGGCCGCTCGAACCCGCGCCGATTGCACGGTCCAGAACGTGCTATTCGCCTTTACCGTGAGTCTGATTGAGATTACCGGTTTCTTCGCGGTTCGGTATTATCTGAAGGTTACTAAGGTTTTGGCATCGAACGCGTTGGTTGAACGAACCCTCGGCTCCGATGTGACCTTGAGCGAAGCCAAGAAATCCGGAGAATTTTCCTCAAACGTCTTGAAGAAACTCGAAAAGAAACTTGCGGCGCTGAAAGGGAGGTATGACAAGCTTATCGATGACAAGTCAAAAGGCTTGGCCGAGGTCATTGTTGGGTTCATCATCTTCGGACTCGGAGGCCTCCTTCCCCTGCCCGGTCCACTGAACATTGTCCTGGCAGTGGTCGGCTTTTTCGTGACCCTAAATGGCGTCTTAAAATTCAAGGACGAGGCCTGGAAGCGCTCAAAGGAGCGCGAAGATGCCGCAGCGGGGCTTGCACGCGACCTGGCCGACCTCGCTCCCAACACGAAAATCTTACATACGATCGAAAAAGTATTCGTGTACGGGACCTTGGTTGGCGAGGTGGTCGGCCTCCCATTGATAGCCCGAGACGACATTACGCAATGCTAGGGGGGACACACGCTACGCCGAAGTTGCCTGGCCAAAACACAGAGGTTCGCGTTTCAAGAAGGCGATTGGGCCGGATGACGGGCGTTAGTGCGTCTGTGACAGTATTGGTTTGGGTTTCGGGATCCCTCGTTTTCCAAAACCCGGTAGAGGGAAGATTCTGGATATGGCTGATCGTTTCCTTCGTATTGACGGCGGTCTCGATCGCGTTCGTCTGGGGATGGCTCTCGATGCGCGCCTTTGAAAATGGGACGATGGTGATCGTGAGGCAGGCCACGCTCGATTCACTCGCCACAATTGGTACAGTCGTTCTAGAATCGGAATCATCAAAGGATATGCGGGCGCGGGGTGGTTGGATTCCATCACAAGTTATCCGTGTCTCTGAAATGGGACAACCGGGAAGAAGCATCCTTCTCCGCGTCTTCCGACATGAAAACTCACCTGAAACAACAGGCAACCAAGCGGCACTCCCGCGGCTCGTGATGTTCGAATCGCCCGACAAAGCGAGTGGCGACGCCGGCTTTAAGGAGGTCGAGGACCTACTCACGGGAGAGGCGTCGCGATCGCGACGAGGAACCAGCCCTGAGAATCCGAAAAGCTTCAGAGCTTGATTTTTTCCCCGTCAAACTGTAGAGGAAGCGTTAACGAAGATCTCCGTCGTTGGAGAGGCGACTATGCGACTGCAAATCGCCCACCTTTGGCCAAAGTTCTGGCGCCCGTAGCCCAGGTTTGACAGTTCGGACCTGAGGACCTCGTTGGGCCCTCGTCTCACGTGAGCTGTCGAATCCCGCACCCCGTTCGCCCGTTTCCTCCTCGAAATTCACGTCAACCGGCGATGCCCTGTTCCACCGTCACCTTCTTACATGCTCCCGCCAAACGCCCGGCGGGATGCACATGGCCAAGGGCTCCGTCGTCGAGTATGGAGCTTCGCGCGCACTGTGGGAACTCATCCAGCTGGTGGAGCCCTGGCGTAGGCAATCATACGGGCGCGGTCCTACGCGAGAAACAAGGCCTTGACTGGGTGCGCGACCCTAAGCTGGCGAGATCAAGAGCGATACGGAGGAAATTTTCGATTGCGGGCGTAAGAAGCGCTACGCCGAGGGTGAAGCGTCACCGCCACTCCGGCGGCAAGCCCCAGCCCTCAAGCCTCACTCCGCGCTCCTCAGAAAACCGTGTCGCCAATTCCCAAATCCGACCCTCGACTTTGCGGTGCGCCTCCATCACATCCAGAACCTCCTGAAAAAACTGATCTGACGCGCGCTTCCTCTTGCCGACTTGCGAGACCTTCTCTCGCAATCCCTCCAACCGCGCCCCATGGGCCATGAACCGCGACAGCGATTCGTCGTCGAAGGCCAACCCCATCGCCTGCCACGTCACGAGGAGCAGGTACCAGAGCCTCAGCTCGCGGTCCGCACCATCGATTCGTTGGAGCAGGACGGCGGGATCGCGGAGGTCAATGGGCATGCCGGCCTCGGATCCCGATTGGCCCCCATGAATGTAAGCATGGCGCGCGTCATCCTCGCCGAGTGCGATTACGGCCGTGGAGGGCCCATGTCCTCAAAGCCCGGCCGCCGGGGGCGCGCTCCACCAGAAAGTGGATTTCGCTCCTTCGCGATCGACGGTGCTGGCTATGAGGTCCTCCGCGCCGGCCGCCCTGCTCGCGCTTGCCTTGCTGGGGATTCCGGCGGCGGGCGCGGCCGCCCCGTCCGTCGACCCGTCCTGCGGCACGCCGCTCGGGCTCGAAGCGGCCAACGGCTCGAATTCGCCCCTGGAGCGTGCGGGCGACCCCGAGTACGACGCCGTCGACGCGCTGCGCCTGCCGGGCGCCCAGCGATCCCCCGGGGCCGTCGTCTCGGCTTGGGGGCGGCTCGTGCTCATCGCCGAGGCCAAGGTCGACCAAGGCACGAACTTCACGTGGGGAATCTTCGCGCGGATCCACTCGAACGTCACGGGCTGGAACACCCCGGCCGTCTGGCTTTCGAGCCCCAACACGACGCAAGCGTACCCGGCCGGCGTCCATGTGCGTCCCAGCGCGGCGCTCTTCGGCGAGCGTGTGTGGGTTGCCTGGGACGCGCAGGGCTCCGGGCTTGGCTCCCCAGGCGACCGGATGATCCTCCTTCGCGCGATCGACTCGGCCGGCGCGGCCTCCCCGGCTGTTCGGGCCTCGGAGACAAGCGCAAGCGCGACGACACAGCATGCCGTGCTCCACGCATCGTCCGACGGCCTTGTCCTTGCGTACTCGACCTCCGAGGGCGACGGCGCTGTGGGCGACACGCACATCGTCGTCCGGACCTTCGACGGCAGCACCTTTGGGCCGACCGTGGCCATCTCAAACGTCTCCGACGGGTTGTCCGACGCACTCCCCGCGCTTGCCGACGACGGCGCCGGGGGCCTCGTGGCGGCCTGGACGGCCACGGACGCTTCAGGGAGTTCCACGCGCCTCATGTTCGCGCGCTACTCCGGCGGGAGTTGGGCCGCGCCCCTTGCGGTCGCCGAGCTCGGCTCCTCGCCTTCGTCGGCGCCCGCGTTTGGCCACGTTGGCGGGCACCTCTTCCTCGCGTACTCGACCACGCACGCGCCGGACCTCAACGGCACGGACTCCGACGTAATGGTGACCGCATACGACTTGGGAAGCGGCGGCTTCGTGCCCGCCGTCCGCGTGAACCCGGAGCCATCAAACGGTGACGACACCGCGCCGACGCTCTCGCGCGTCGGCGACCTCCTCTACGTGGGTTGGAGCACCGACGAGGACTTCTACTACGCCGCAGGCTCCGACACCGATGCGGTCTACCGCACCCTCGACGGCAACGCCTTCGGGCCCGTGGTGAGCCTCTCGGACCCCGCACTCAACAACTCGGACGCGTCCCCGAGGTTCGTGGGGGTCGGCTCCCACGTGTACGCGCACTGGATGGTGACCCCGCCGCCGGTTGCCGGTGCGCCGCGCGGCGACTCGCGCGAAGCCGTGCGGCTCGTCACGCGCCCGGCCCAGTGGTACGACAACCTGACGCTCGGCTACCGGTTCCCCGCCGTGTCGGACAACGGCTCGGCGCTTCTCCAAGTCACCTTGCCGAGCGACCCTGGCGTCGCGGGCCACGAGATTCTCGCGCGGCTGCCGGACGGCACGCTGGTTGCGCTTTCGCCGGGGACTTCGGGGGCCTCCGCGTGGGTGCCGCTCGACCCCGCGGCCGCCAACTTCGAGCTGCTCGCCTGCGGCAAACCCGTCGGGGCCGTGCGGCTGGGCGAGCCGCTCGCACCGGCGCCCCCAAACCCCCTCCTCTGGATCCTCGCCGTCCTGGCGCTCGTCGGGCTTTCAGCCGCCCTCTGGTGGTGGCGCGCGCGCAGGTAGAAATTTCCGAACGGCTAAATACGCTCCACCCGCTTTCCGCCCCGTGGATTCGCGCTACGCCCTGGTTGCCGAGGGCCTTTCGAAGTCCTTCAACGGCCTGAAGGCCGTGGACGACCTGTCGCTTCGGGTCGAGGCCGGCGAGATCTACGGCTTCCTCGGCCCGAACGGCGCGGGCAAGACGACGACGATCAAGATGCTGCTCGGCCTCGCCGCCCCTGACGCGGGCACGATCCGAATCGAGGGCCGCGACCTGGCGCGCGAACCTCACGCGATCAAGCGGCGCATCGGCTACCTGCCGGAGCGCGTCGCATTCTACCCGAACCTCACCGCCATCCAGACGCTCAAGTTCTTCGCGGACCTCAAGGGCCACTCGAACGCGGACCTCAAGGCGCTGCTTGCAAGTGTCGGGCTTGCCGAGTTTGCCGACAAGAAGGTCGGCACCTTCTCGAAGGGGATGGTCCAGCTCCTCGGGTTTGCCCAGGCGTCCGTGGGCGACCCGGCGATCCTCCTCCTCGACGAGCCGACGACGGGCCTCGACCCCAACTGGGCCCGCACGGTGAAGGACCGCGTCCTCGAAGCGAACCGTCGGGGCGCGACCGTGTTCTTCTCGTCGCACATCCTCTCGGAAGTCCAGGAGCTCGCCAAGCGCGTCGCGATCCTGAACCGCGGCAAGCTCGTCGCGCAGGACACGGTCGCGAACCTCCGGATGGCCGTCCAATCGAAACCCCAACTGCGCCTCGTCACGGGCGCCCAAACGCAGGCGGCCCTCGAGAGGCTCAAGGCCTTCGCGGGCCTCGAATCGGTTCGCGTCGAGGGCCCCGAGATCGTCGTCGTGTGCGACGCCGAGGCGCGCTCCAAGGTGATCGCGGACCTCGCCGGGGCCGGCATTTTGGTCCAAAACCTGCGGACGGTCGACCCCTCGCTCGAGGAAGTCTTCCTGCGCTACACGGAGAGCTCAAGGGGGGCGGTGCGGTGAGGGAAGACGGCGCCTTCCTGCCCGACCTGCGCCAGGTGCGGACGATCGCGCTCAAGGAATTTATGGACAACGTCCGCGGCAAGTGGATCCTCGTCCTCTCGGCGCTCTTCGTCCTGCTCGCCCTCGTCGTCTCCGCCTACGGCGGGGTCGAGACCGGCCAGGGCGCGGGCATCCGGGGATTCCGCGCGACGAGCCTTGGGATCATGGGCCTCG
>DATEUP010000259.1:0-5793 GCA_035283065.1 Thermoplasmatota archaeon
GAGCTTGTCGATCTCTTCCTTGGCCTGCTCTTCCGTCGCGCGCTTCTTGGCCTGCTGGGCCTTCAGCATCTCCTGGTACTTGATCGCGTCAAGCCGGGTGTCGCGCTTGGCCATGGCGTGCCCCCGTCTCCCCTGAAGGCCCCCCGAACGTCCAGCGCGGCCGCCGGCGGTCTGGAGGGCCGAAAGTCCATCGGCTGGCGCGCTTAAAACCTTGTCTTCCCGCGGCCTATGGGGACAAATGCACGGGGCAGCCGGGATTGCGTGCGACCTTGAGCACCTCGGCCGTCCCCTTGAGCCCGTCGTAGTACCACAGGTTGTCGAGCGCGGCCTCCGCCCGGCCGCTGGCAAGTTTCACGGCTTCGCGCGCCTGCACCGCGGCCACAATCGCGGTCGTCGTGACCTCCGCGGCGACCGGCGCCTCGACGAACGTCATCCCGCCGCCCGTGCACGAGTAGCGCCGCGAGACCTCGGCCATGTGCGTCTTGTTCATCCCGCACTGGACGCAAGGGGTCACCGGCGGGCGCACGACCTGCACCTTCCCAACCATTCCAAGCGTCCCGCCGTCGATGTAGGGCCGCCCGCTGAAGTAGGCGTGGCCGTTCGTGTGGATCCTGGCAGCGGCGTTGTCGAGGCAGCCAAGGACGAGGTCGTGCTCCTTGAAAAGGCCCTCCGGGAGGTTCTCGATGCGGTCGGCGTGCGTTTCAATCTCTAGGGATGAGTCAAGCGCGAGCATCCCGCGGCGCACGGCGTTAACCTTGAGTTCCCGCGCGCGCGCGTCGCCTTCCGTGAAGAAGAGGCACCGGTTGAGGTTCGAGAACACGACGCGGTCCATGTCCACGAGCGTGAAGCGGCGGAACCCCGAGAGAGCAAGGTCCTTGCACACCTCGTTGCCAAGCGCCCCGGCGCCCACGACGAGCACGCGGGCCGCCTGGACTTTCTTGAGGTCGATCCAGGCGATCCTCTCGCTGCGCTCGAAGCGGTCTTCCCGCCGCGACTCGAGGATCAGCCCTCGCGCCGGCGGCCCAACGACCCCAGGGCCCTCGCTTTCGCCCACGTTTCGTGACTAGGGGGCGAGCGTGGATTAAACCTTCCAGTCGGCCGGAAGGTTGCAGGCCTTCCCGTTCGATCGCAGAGTCGTATCACAATTCTTTTAACCGGTTTTCGGCGTCTTCTGGTGTTCCCTTCCAGGGGGGGGTTACAGATGCGCCGAAACTCGCGTGCAGGTAAACTGAGATCGGGCGTGCTCGCGCTCTTGGTCGCCGCCGGAGCCCTCGCCGCGGTCCCCGCGCCCACCGCCCTTCCGAACCTACCGCCCAACTTCGACGCGGCGACGCTCGTCGCGGTCCCGACGCTCGCTCTACCGTCCATTGACGGGGCCCTCGACGGCGTCTGGTCGGGCGCGCGCCCCCTCGAGGTCACGGCCGCCGGCGGCTCGGGGAACTTCCCCCCGGGTTCGGGGATCCAGGTGAAGGCGCTCTATGACTCGGCCTCCCTGTACCTCCTCATCGAGTGGGCCGACCCGACGGAGGACTTCGCGAAGGCGGCTTGGCTCCTCACCGACAACTCGACACCCGAAGGCAACTGGTCGCGGCAGCCCTGGGGCGAGGACGCAATGAGCCTCATCCTCGACGACGGGCAGGGCCTCGAGCAGAATTTCTCGTCCTTCGGCTGCGGGGCCCTCTGCCACACCGGCGGCCTCCAGGAGATGCGCACGGACGGCGCCGGGACAGTCGATGTTTGGCACTGGTCCTCCGCGCTCACGCACCCGTTCGGGTACGCCGACGACCTTTACTTGGATAACCAGTCGAAGGCCAACGGCAGCGTTTGGGGGGGCTTCCACGGCGACGGCCCGGACAGGGCCGCGGAAAACCTCGCCACGACGGCTTTCGGAGACCGCCCAGCCTACCTCAACGGGACCGTGCCCCTGGGCGAGAGCGCGCGGTACGTGGGAGACGCCGACAAGGCCCCGATCAATTGGACGACCTTCGATTCCGTATCCCTTGCAAACGGGACCCGAGTTCCCGGGTTCGTCCTCTCCGCGCCCTCAGCCGCTCGCGGCGAAGTCCGGGCCGGCGCGGTCCACACGGGCACGGGGTGGCGGCTCGAACTTGCGCGCCCCCTCGTCACGACTGACAACGCGAGCCGCGACCTCTCCTTCGACGACCTCAACGCGACGTACTTCTGGAGCTTGTCCCTCAACAACAACCAGACCGGCGACAACGCGTCCCGCGCGGGGATCCTCTACAAGCTGATCTTCGCCGACAACACGCTGCCCGACCTCACGCCGGAGTCCGTGATCAAGGCCTCGCCCTTCACGGTAATCGGCGACCCCGTGGACCTTACGCTGCGGGCCCTCAACCTCGGCTTTGGCGCGACCTCGGGGCCTGTCTTCGCCGCGGTGCGCGACGAGTCGAACGTGACCGAGGTCGCCAATGTCACGGTGCCGATCATCTCCTCGGGGGACTTGTTCCTCGCGAATATCACGTTCCCGTCCGGCCCCTACCCGGCGGGCGCCCACAACTTCACGGCCCGGCTTGACACGGCAGACAGCGAGCTCGAGAGCTTCGAGGACAACAACACGCTGGCCTTCCAGGTGACCTTCGTAACCGTGGTTTCGCCCCCCGACCTCGCGGTCCTGAGCGCGGAGGGTCCCCCCGGGGTCGTCTTTTCGGGCGAGCCGTTCACGTTGAACGGCACGGTAGCCAACAACGGCCCAGGTGACAGCGTGGCCGACGTGGTCCTGCGCGCCGAGCACCCCGCCCTGGCCCCAATCTACCTCAACGTCGGGCCCCTGCTTGCCAACGAGACCGCGAGCTACGCTTTCATCTTCAACTCGACCGGCCTTGCCGGCGGCAGCTACGCCTTCACGATCACGGCCGACCCCAACGGCACGATCGCCGAGTCCGACGAGAGCGTGTCGAGCAACAGCCGCCCCGTGCTTGTCGAAATCGACGACCGCCCCGACCTCGTCGCCGCGGGGATCGCCGCCGACCCCCCGAGCGGCCTTGAAGGCGACGCGCTCAACCTGACGCTCACGGTCCAGAACCGCGGCGCCGCCTATTCGGGGACCGTGGAGGTCTGGCTCTACCTCGACAATGCGAGCTCGACGGGACCCGTCGGACGGACGGGCAACTGGACCGTCCCCGTGGCCCTCCCCTTCAACGCGTCCGCGAATTCCAGCGCAAACTGGACGCTCCCCGCGGGCCTCGGGTTCACCACGCATTTCCTGCGCGCGTGGGTCGACGCGACGGACGTGGTTGGCGAGTCGAGCGAGGCCAACAACAATGCGACCGTCCAGATCCTCGTGCTCGAGCCTCAGCGCCCGAACCTGGTCGTCACCGGCCTTGTCCTTGGGGCCTCCGAGTACCGCGCGGGGGATACGGCCAGCGCGAGCATCGAAGTCAGGAACCTCGGGGTCGACTACGCGGGTGCCGTGCGCCTCGAGGTCATCGAAGCCACCCAGAACCGCTCCCTTGGCAACATCACGGTCCCGGCTGTGGGTGCGGGGCTCGCTTCGAACTTCTCGCTCACCTTCACGGTGCCCGCGGGGACGCCCGGCCAGCACTCGGTTCTCGCGGTCGTCGACGCGGACAACACGACGAACGAGGGCAAGTACGAGCTCGACAACGCGGCCTCCGTGAACTACACGCTCCTTGCGCCCGCCGTGGCCGACCTCGTGCTCAGTCAGATGGACTTCCAACCGCCGCTGCCGGCCCTCGGGTCCCTTGTGACCCTCATCGCGGTCGTGTCAAACCAAGGAACGGCCGCCTCCCCGGCGACGACCGTTAGCTTCGCGTGGGGGGCGACACCGATCGGGACGGCGCCCGTGCCGGCCCTCGGGCCTGGCCAGACGTTCACTGCGAGCCTCACGTGGAACACCTCCTCCGTGCGCAGCCTCGCCGCTCTGGTGGGCGCGACCGTCCAGGCTCCGCCCGCATCCGATGCGAACCTCTCGAACAACGTGGCAAGCATCCAGATCGGCTTCACTCAGCCTGGCCAGCCCTCCTTCCGCCTCGGGAGCGCCAAGGTCGCCCCCGCCTCCGCGGCGGTCGGCGAGACCGTTAGGCTGGAGGTTTTCGTCTCCAACAACGGCACGGCCGCCGGCGAAGCGGTCTTGCGCTTCCTGCTTGACGGCGTCGAGTTCAGCCGCCTGAACCTGAGCCTCGCGCCGGGCGCAGGCGAGACGCGGTCCGCCACCTTCGTGGCGGCGGGACCGGGCACGCACCGGGCGGGCGTTGAGCTCCAGCTCCAGGGGCTTGCCGTCAACGCGAGTTCCGTGACCCTCACCGTGAGCGGCCCCGCCGCTCCCGGGGAGCCGCCCTACGCAGCCCTCGGACTCCTTGCCGCCGTCGTCATCGTCCTCCTTTCCCTCGCACTCCTGCGCCGCCCGCCCGCGCCGCCCGAGGAAGACGAGCCGCCTGCGGAGGGCGGTTCTGGGGGAGCGGCGCAACCTTCCGAAACGAAGGCCGAGGCCGCGCGCTCGAACGAGGCGGCGGCACCGGAGGGCGGGGGCCCAGAGACCGCAAGAGACGAGGCGAACTGAGGGCGCGGCTTGGCCCTCCGCGCGCCCGCCTTAGCCATGTTGTACTTACGGTTCACGAAGCGACCTCCAGGGGTTTTCACCCAGCCGAAAACCCCTAAATAGGCACCCCTGGATGGCCCGATGAGGCGCAGAGTGGTTTTCGAATCCGTGGCGCGCGAGCTGCGCCTTGTCGACACGGCCATCGAGCGCGCGATCCAGGCCGACGAGAAGACGCTCACGGGCATCGCGGACTATGTGGTCGGCTCGGGGGGCAAGCGCGTCCGCCCGGCGCTCGTGCTCCTCTCGTACCTCGCGGCCGACGGCGCCAAAGCGAGGCGCGCCGTGCCCGCGGCCGCGGCCATCGAGGTCATCCACACCGCGACGCTCATCCACGACGACATCTCGGACGCCTCTGAGAGGCGGCGGGGCAAGCCCTCCGCCCACGTGAACTTCGGCATCGCTCGCTCGCTCATCGCCGCCGACTACCTGATGACCGCCGCCTTCAGGCTCGTCTCCGAATACGGTGTCGAGTTCATCAGCACGGTCAATACTGCTTGTATGAACATGGCCGTCGGCGAGATCCAGGACCTGCGCAACACGGCAAACCCCAGGATGTCAGAGGAGGAATACTTCGAGATCATCGAGCGCAAGACGGGCGTCCTCTTCGAAGCGGGCGTCAAACTCGGCGTGATGGCCGCGGGCGCTCCCCGCCCCCAAGTCGCCGCATTCGGCCGCTACGGGCGTGAGGTGGGAATCGCGTTCCAGATCGTCGACGACGTGCTCGACATCTCGGCGGACGCCAAGGCGCTTGGCAAACCCGTGGGCAAGGACCTGCGCGAGGGGAAGGTGACGCTGCCCACGCTCATCGCCCTGAAGCGGCTCAAGGGGAACGAGAAGGCCTTGCTCACGCGCGTGATCGAAGCGCGCGGCGGCGCTCCTTCCGCGGCCGATATCGACCGCGCGATGCGGCTCATCCGCAAGACGGGCGCGGAGGCCGATGCGCGCGCGGTCGCCCGGAAGCACACCGCGCTCGCGAAAAAGGCCCTGGTCACGGTCCCCCCTTCGAAGGCGCGCAGGGAGCTCCTCGAGTTTGCCGACGAGCTCGCCGAACGGGGGAGCTAGGGCCATGGCCTCGGCGCAAGCGCCTTCTGCGTTGCTCGAGGACGCCGACGACACGGCCGACGAGGTCGAGGTCGAGCCGGTGGCGTGCACACCCGAGGAAGTCGCCTCCTTCTCTCGAGGCTCGCCCTCCGCGGGCGAGCTCGCCCGCG
>DATEUP010000260.1:0-2868 GCA_035283065.1 Thermoplasmatota archaeon
GGAGCAGGGCCAGGGTGAACGAGGCCGCCGGGGGTGCGCCTTCGGGGAGGAACACAGTCGCGCGCGTGCCTGCGCAGTCCGTTGCGCTTGCGACCGCCGCGCCCCCTTCGACCGGCCGCACGCGCTCGACGAACGCGCGGACGAGGACGTGGGCGCCCGGCCCCGCGCGCAGGGCCTCCGCGAGCGGCACGGCACGCTCGGGGGGGACAAGGTCCGACGCGAACGTGCCGAGGAGCCCGACCGCCGTCACGGAGAGAGCCGCGCAGAAGGCGAGCCACCGCATCGAGGACCGCCTGCCAAGGCCCGGCCGTCCCTGGAGAAAAAGCTGACGTGATGACCATCGCTCGCTCGATGATGCATCATGAACGCCGCGGGAGGGGGGCGAAGATGATACATCAAGAAACGGGCGAGGGTTATCCCGAAGCGTTCAAGAGGTGCCCCCCGTTGGCGCGAGCGGATGGCCGACTTCGGGGCGCTTTCCGCGGCGATGTCCGGGACCATGTTGGGTTGCCTTCTGGGCCTGCTTGCCGGCCTCGTGCCCGGCCTCCATGCGAACAACCTCTCCCAGGCGATTGTCGGCGCGCGGCCGCTCTTTGTGGCATCGATGGCGTGGCTGCTTGCGGCCGGTGCGGGGCCTGGGGGCGGCCCCGCACTCTTTGCGGCCTGCGGATTCCTTGTGGGCGTCGCGCTGGGCCACGCCTTCACGGACGAGATCCCGGCCGTGTTCCTCGGCGCGCCGGACCCCGACACGGCCCTCTCGGTGCTGCCGGGCCACCGGCTGCTCCTCGCCGGCCTTGGCGGTTCGGCGGTGCGGGCGGCGGCCGTGGGCACGGCGCTCGGCGTGCTCTTCTCGCTGCCCCTCGTGCCCCTGCTTGCCGGCCTGCTCGGCCCGCCGCTCAACCTCTACGGGGCGGCCGAGAGGTGGATACCCGCGCTCCTCCTCGGGGCCGCTTTCGCGCTGGTCTGGAGCGAGGGGGGCCGTCCGGAGGCCGGCTTGTCGCGGGGCCGCGCAAGGGGGCTCTCGCTCGGGCTACTCATGGTGTCGGGCGCGCTCGGCGAGCTCGTCGTGTTCTCCGGAGTCGTCCTGCCGGACCTGCGGCTTTTCCCCGTGCCAGGGGCCTTGGCCGGCGGGCACATGCTCTCCCTCTTCGCGGGCCTCTTCGGGCTCCCGACGCTCCTTCTTGCCGCCGCGGTCCCGCCCTCGGAGCCCCTTGGGATTCCGGGTGAGGGCGAATTGCGCCTCCCCCGGCGGCGCCTCGTTGGCTCGGCCGCCCTCGGCATGGGCGCGGGCGCCGCGGTCGGGTGGCTGCCCGGCGTGGGCGCCGCCCAGGCCGCCGTCTTGGCCACAGGGGTGAGAGACGGGTGGAGGCACCGCGCGCGGGGCCCGCGAGACTCGGCCTCGGTGCAGGAGGCCGCGGAATTCCTGGTCGTGCAGAGTGCGGTCGCCTCTGCGAACCTCGTCTTCAACCTCGTCGCCCTCTTCTCGCTCCTGCGCGTGCGGAGCGGGACTATGGCGGCCCTCGGCGAAGTCGGCGGGGGAGCTGTTGAGCGATGGGAGGGGCCCCTTGCCCCGCCGGAGCTCCTCATCGGGCTGCTCCTCGGAATTGTCGTTGCCCTGCCCATTTGCCTCGCGGGGGCCCTCGCGCTTGGCCGCGCGTGCGCGAGGGTCTACCTCCGGTTGCCGCCCCGGCGCCTCGCGGGCGCCGTCTTCCTCGGGTTGGTTGTGCTGATCCTCGCGCTCGAAGGCGCGGGGGGCCTCCTTGTGGCCGCGCCTGCCGTATTGCTCGGGCTCGTGCCGCCGCTTGCGGGGGTGAAGCGCGTCCACCTCATGGGGGCGATCCTCCTGCCGGTGGCCGTGCGCCTCCTCCTGGCCCCTTGAGGTTTTTCGCGCCCGGAGATAAGCCGACCCACCGCGGGCCCCCCGGCTTCGGGAGGGGTTAAAGGCGAGTCCTGGCCTTGGCCCCCGGGGGCCTTGCCTGGCGGTCATGCACGTGGAGGAGCCGCCGACTGCGAAGGGAACCGGCCTTTCCGAGATCCGGGCGCCCTCCGCACCGCTTGCCGCCCCGTCCGGGCGGGTGAACGGCAGCTTGGCCGCGGGCGGCCGCGTGAACGGAGGTTTCCCGCCGTCCGGCCGCGTGAACGGAAGTTTCGCCGCAGGCGGACGTGTGAACGGCTCACGAATCGCCCCCCATGCCGGCAGCACGAATGGCCGCAGCGCGGGGCTCCATTCGGCGCGGGGAGGCCGCGGCTCGCGGGGGCTCCGCGCGAAGGCGCTTGCCGTGGCTCTTGCCTTTGGCATCGTCCTGCCTTCCCTCCTTTGGCTTGCCGCGGGCCAAGACCGCGCGCGTTTCGCGGCGGACGGCGATTTCTCCGAGTGGCAGGGCGTGGCCTCCGTCCCTGACGCGGACGGGGGGGAAAACCCAGGGCCGGACTTGCGCGCCGTGCGACTCGTTCTGCGGGAACGCGTGCTCTTTGTCGAAGCCGAATCCGCGTTTCCGATCCTAAGGGCGCAGGGCCGAAGCGCCGTCCGCATCTTCGTGGACGCCGACGCGGACCCAGCGACGGGCTTCGACCTGGGCGACCTCGGGGCTGATGTGATGCTCGAAGCCGTCGCAGAGGGGCCTTCCCGCGTTGCCTCTGGGCTCTTCGCGTTCCAGGCCGCGCGCGCGCCGGACGACTGGCACGGGTGGGCCCGAGCCGGGCCGGCCGCGGTCGCTTTCGAAGGTTCGCGGTTCGAGGCGGCACTGCCCGGCCTCTTCAGCAAACGGGCGGGTGCTGTGGTGGCGCTCAGCGTTCCGGGCGCCGAGGATGTCCTCGACCCGCCGGCGTCGCTTGAGGGCGTGCTTGTCCTTGCCCAGGAAACCGGCG
>DATEUP010000261.1:0-3474 GCA_035283065.1 Thermoplasmatota archaeon
GCTCGAGGGCCGAGAGGTTCTCGTCAAGGAGGACGAGGCGAAGCCTCGCGGAGGCGGACGGGCCACTCGCATTCAGGGGATCGGCCTCAAGCCACGCGAGGGCGCCGACGCTGCCCCCGGGCCCCTGGCCGTGGAGAAAGGCCGTATCGACGGCCCGGAGCGCGCCTCCTTCAAAAGTTGCGGCAAAGCGCGCGACACTTTCGCCCGGCCTCCACGATTCGAGGTGGAGCGTCGAGTTCCCCGTCGGGGCGCCCGACTGCGCGAAGGCGACCCACACGGCGCCATCCGAAAGCGGCGAAGGCGCAAGCTCGACCACGTCGACAGGCAGAACATTTGGCAACAGGACCGTCGGGGGCGTCGTAGCGTTCCCCGCCGCGTCGAGGGCGGCCAGGGCCAAGTCCACATGGTTGACGTCCCGCCGCGAGGGCGATTGGAACGCAACCCAAGACGTGCCCAGGCCGTCGACGGTAAGCCCGCGGAGGAACGAGGGGGCTGGGGGTGTCGCCGAAACGGCAACGACGGGCGCAAGCAGGGAGCCGTTGACGGCAATCTGGGCGAGGACGACCTGGGCGAAGGGGCGCACCGGAGGAAGGGCTACCGAATCGCATGCGAGGACAAGGCGGTCGGCGGGGGCGGCGACCTGGCACGAGGTGACCTGGACGCCCGGGAAGGCGTCGGTTGCAACCGTCGAGAAGCTGGACCCGTCGAAAAGCGAAAGGGAGGGCGTTGATCCCGCCACCCACACGACGGCGGCGCCGTGGTCCCCCTGGGGCGCAACGGAGAATTCCAGGGCTGTCGAGCCGGTCTCGGCAATCGCGAGGGGGCCCTGCAGGAGCGACCCATCGCCGTCCGTGACCACGGCTACAAGCGCGCCTCCGCTCGGGCTTGGCGCCGCGTAGGCGAAGAGGAGATTTCCGTCCGCGAGCTCGACGGCCGAAAGGTCGACGGCGCCAGCGCCGATCGCGGGCACTGGCCGCGCGCCCTCGACCTTGACGTCCCACCCGGAGAGGGCAGCGACTGTCGGCGCCGCCAGCAGGAGGGCAGCGGCGGCGGCAAGCGCGCCGCGCCGCAAGAGGAGAGAGGGGCGCGCCGTGGTCAGCCTCGCCGATGCAACGCCGAGGCCTGATGATAAACCATCTCTGTTTATCCGTCCCTTCCGGCGCCGATCCCGCGGTAGGCGACGCCGGCCTTCCGGAACTTTGCGCCGTCGAGCGCGCGGCGGCCGTCGACGACGACGGCCCTTCGCATGAGGCGCTTCAGCTTCGCCGGGTCGAGCGCCCCAAACTCGGCGCTCTCGTGCTGGACGACGACCGCGTCCGCCCCCTTGAGCGCCTCATCGATGGTGGCGGCACGGCGGAAGTTCGCGCGGTCCTGGACGGAGAGTCGCAGCGCGAACTCATCACGCACGAGGGGGTCGTACCCGACGACCTCGGCGCCGCCTTCGGCGGCCTCGGCGGCGATGAGGAGCGCGCGGCTCTCGCGCACGTCGTCCGTGCCGGGCTTGAAGGAGAGCCCGAGGATCGCGATGCGCTTGCCGGAGAGGTCACCGAGCTCCTGCTCAAGCATGCGCGTCACCTCTTGGGGCTGGCGCTTATTGACCTCGAGGGCGGCCTCGGCCAGCGTGAGGGGGCGGCCCGTCGCGCGCGCCGCAGCCGCGATGGCCTTGAGGTCCTTCGGGAAGCACGAGCCGCCGAAGCCCACTCCCGCGTTGAGGAACTTGCGCCCGATGCGCGGGTCGGCGCCAATCGCGTCGGCGACGGTCAGCCAGTCCACTCCAAGCGCGCCGCAGAGGTTCGCGAACTCGTTGGCAAAGGAGATCTTGGTCGCGAGGAACGCGTTGGCCGCGTACTTCACGACCTCAGCGGTCGTGAGGTCCGTGCGCACGACGGGGCAGGTCGCCCAGCCGAAGAGGGCCGCGACAGAGTCGCGCGAGGCCTCGTCGAAGCCGCCGATGACGATGCGGTCGGGGTTGAGGGCGTCCTCGAGCGCGGACCCCTCCTTCAGGAACTCGGGGTTCGCGGCAAGGAGGAAGCCCTTGCCGGCGCGCATCCCTGAGGCGCTCTCGAGGGCCTTTCGCACGACCCCCGCCGTCGTCCCGGGCACAACCGTGGACTTCACGATGACCGTGACCGGCTCCTTCGACTTGCGCCGCTCGAGCTCCGCGCCGATCGAGGAGCAGACGACCTTCACGAAGGAGAGGTCCTGCGAGCCGTCGGCGTTCGGCGGGGTGCCCACGCAGATGAAAATGTGCGTCGGCGCGCGGAAGGCCTCCGCCGGCGAGGCTGTGGCGCCAAGGAGCTTCGCCTTGAGGCCGCGGCGCAGCGCCGCGTCGACGCCGGGCTCCTTGAAGGGCGCCTTCCCCGCCCGGATCGCCTCGACCTTCGACGTGTCGATGTCGAGGAGCGTCGAGGGGACCTTGTGGGCGGCAAGGGCAAGGGCCGTGGTGACCCCGACGAAGGAGGAGCCCACGACGGTGACACGGGGTTTAAGCAAACGGGGCGGGGCTCCGGCCCCCGCGATCCAGCGGCGATCGAATAAACCCTGCCCCGCAGCGCGGACTAGCGGCGGCGCCTTCGCAGCTGGACGACGAAAGCGGCTGCCCCTGCCGCCGCGAGGAGGCCCACAAGGAGCAGTGTGCCTTCGCCGCCCTGCACCTGCTGCACGGGCCGCTGCGCGATGACCTCGAGCTGCCAACCACGTTCGGCCGAGAACTCGCCGTCGGAAACGCGGACGGTGAGCTGGTGCGTGCCAATGTCCTCGGTTCGAGGGACGAAAACGAAGCCGGTGCCTTCGCCGACCTCGGCGCCGTCGAGGAGCCACGTGATCGTTACGGGCAGCAGCGCGTCGTCCTCTACACCAACGGCGAAGGGCAGGCGCTCATCGAGGACCGCGATGACGACGGTCGAGTTCGGCTCCGAAAGCGAGATCGAGGGCGGCGCGTTTAGCGTCGTGACGGCAACGCTCCAATTGAAGGTCAGGCGCGTGGCGCCGGAGAGGACTTCGAGGGTGACCACCCGGACGCCGGCGGACGTCCATCGGAGCGTCACGGAGTCGGTGCCGTTCAAGGGGACGTTTCCGTCGAACCACGAGAGCACGACGATGTCGCCGTCCGCGTCAACGGCGCGGCCCGTGAAGGTCGTGTCGGCGAAGGCGAGAACGCTCAAGGGGCCGGGCTGCGGCGCAAGGCCTGAGACGACCGGCGGGCTGTCGGTGACCTCGATGCCCCACTCGTGCACGACAACGTTTGTGGCGTCGCTCACTTCGAGGTGGAGCACAAAGGCGCCCGGGGCAAGCGGCCCGACCTGCGTGGAATTCGTCGTCGAAGGCAGGACGAGCGAATCGAGGCGCCAGAGGTAGCTGAGGGCCGCGCCCTCGTGGTCAAGGACGGCCACGGAAACCGTGCGCCTCGCAGTGTGGGACATTGTGAAGTCGGAGACCGGGTCGAGGCCGAGGATCGTCGGCGGGAGGTCGACG
>DATEUP010000262.1:0-17832 GCA_035283065.1 Thermoplasmatota archaeon
GCGTCTGGGGGGAAAACCGTGGTGACGATTCGCTGGCACGGGCAGTCCTGCTTCGAGGTCGCCGAGGAGGGCCTCACCGTGGTCACGGACCCGCACGACGGGAAGTCCATCGGCCTGCCCGCGCCCCGCACGCGCGCGCACGTCGTGTTGAAGACGCACGACCACTTCGACCACAACTGCGTGCGCCAGGTCGCAGGCCCCTCGACCTCGCTCTACACAGGGGGCGCGCCCTACCGGTTCAACGGCTTTGCCGCGCGGTCGGTCCCCGGGCACCACGACGCGCAAGGAGGGGCAAAGCTCGGGGGCGTCCAGATCATGGTCTTCGAGCTCGGCGGGATCCGCTTTTGTCACCTATCGGACATCGGCGAGGTGCCCACGGAGGCGCAGGCGGAGGCCATTGGGCCCGTCGATGTCCTCTTTGTGCCGACGGGCGGCGTGTTCACGATCGGCGCGGCCGAGGCGTGGAAGGCCATCGAGGTTCTCGCACCGGCGGTTGCCGTCCCCATGCACTACCGGTTTGGAGGGCTCTCGGTCTCGATCCAAGACCTCACGCCCTTCCTGGACCTCGTCCCCGCGGGGCGCGAGGTCATCCGCGTCGGCAACGAAGTCGACCTCGAGGGCCGCGAGGACATGCCCGACCCCGGCGCCTTGTGGGTCTTCTCCCTTTGAACGAGGGCCGCGCGCCCGTCAGATGAGCCCCAGCGCCTCGGCCACGCGCCCCTTCTCAATCCCTGTCGAGCTTGTGCCGAAGGCCGCGCCTTTCGAGTTCGCCACGACCCCCGAGCCGATCATCGGCGAGCCGTAGTTGATCGTGCCGATCCCCACGGGGAGGCCGAAGAGCTCCTCGACCTGCTCGATCTCCTCGTCGTCGATCTTCGGGTGGGCGAGCACCCCGCGGGTCGTCGCGACGGCCGCCGAACCCACCGTGTAGAGCCCCGCGACCGTCCCCTTCTCGACCTCGACACCGAGGGCGTCCGAGATCCCCTGGAGGTCCCTGCGCGCAAGGCGTGGGTGCACGAGCGCCGCGCGGTCGTTGGCCAGGATTACATTGCCCGCCGCGTTGAGGCGCCCCCCCAGAGCGTAGACTTCAAGGCCGGCGTCGAGGAAGGGCTTCCTTTCCTCCACGACGCCGATGTCGCCCACGACCACGCCCTGCGAGTTCGCGGCAATCAGCGTCCCGATCACGCGCGTCCCGCCGACGGTCACCGTGAGCGCGGGGACGGCGAGCGCCTGCTCGAGCGCGCTCACATTGCCCGCGGGCATCCCGGGCGGCATGAAGAGGTGCTTTTCCGTAGCGATGCAGAAGACCCCCAAGAAGGGGTCGCCGCCGAGGTCTATCGCCCTAAGCGCCAAGAGGCACACCTCCCCGGCTCGCGGAGTTCCGTGCGCAGGCGGACAGCAGGCTGCGCTTGCCAAGGTCGCGCGCGCCCTGAGGCGCGACAGGTCGAAGCGCAGCCGTCAAGCGGTCAGTCGCCACCTTCTTTCTTGGCCTTGGCCGCGGCTTTCTTCCCCTCGCCCTTCGAGGCGTCCGCGGCCTTTGCAGGCTTTGCCGGCCCCGCGGCCGCCGGCTTCGACGCGGCCTTCTTCGGTTCCTTGGCGGGGGGCTCCTTGGCCGGAGCCTCCTTCGCCTTCTCTTCGGCGGGGGCGGGGACTTCCTGCTCCTCCTCTCCCGCCTCTTCCCCTTCCTTGTCGGCCTCCTCGGCCTTGCGCTCGGCTTCCTCGCGCTCCTTGTCGCCGTACCCGTAGAGGTAGACCTCGAGGCGCGGCTCGCCGCCGTCCCGCGGCTCCTCCACGAAGAGGGCCTTCACCTTGAGGACGGACCCGTAGCGCGCGGTCGTGCGCCCCGCAAGCCGCGGGCGCGCGCCGTCCTTGCCGGAGATCCACTCCGTGGGGCCCCCGACGTGCTCGCGGCCCCGCGACCAGATCGTCTTGTTGAGGAAGTCGTCGATCCACACGCGGTGCTGCCCGCGGCCCTCGTCCCAGATCGCGTCGCGCCAGTCCGAGTCGATGTGGCGAAGGACATAACGCTTCACCCGCGGGATCGCGGAGGGCGCCCGCTGCGTCCGCGACACGCCCGTGAGGAGGCGCCTCAACGGCACGGCGATCGTGATCTGCTCTTCCTCGCCTTCCTCTTTCGCCAAGGACCTCTCCCCCCATCACGCGGGCCCGCAAGCGGGCTACCGCTTCACCTTCGAGCGGCGCCAGCTGTGGCGCTTCGGGTGCGTCGTGAAGCGCCGGTTCGTCCGGATCATGACCCAGCCGGGGACGCGCCGGTTCCCCTTGACCTTCTTGAGCAGCCTCGTCTTCTTCGCGTGTCGCTTCTTGTTGGCCATGGGGTCCTACCTCCGCTCGATCTTTATGTCGCGCTTCCTCGGCACCACTTGGGCAAGGATCCGCTTGAGCGTCTCGTCGTCGACTTGGTTGCGCAGCCGCCCGGACTGGTAGAGCGCGAGGAGCTGGTCCTCGACGCTCGCGGCGACATCGGGGAACGCGGTCTTGAGCCGCCCGAGCCGCTCCCGGGCATCGGGCGTGAGGATCGCCCGCATGACTTGCTGGCGCTGGGACTCGACGGCCGCGGCCTGTTCCTGCTGCACGGCTGCCGCCTGCTGCTGGTGCGCGAGCTCCGCCATCTTGCGCCGCCGTATCGCATCAAGTTCCGCGTCCTCCATCGACAAGGCCAAGACCCCCCGCTCAAGGGCCCAGCGGCCCTTCAGTAGTACTTCCCGAGCTCCGGCTGCTTTACCACGAGCTCCTTGAGGACTTCGCGGGCCGCGTTGTCCAGGAACGACTGGCCCTTCGCCGTGATGATCTTCCCCTTGTTCTTCGGCTCGTCGGCGACAAGGCCCGCCGCTTTGAGCTGCTGGAGGGACTTGCGCACGATGTTCCGCGAGCCCTTCCGAGGGTGCTTGGGTGCGCTGCCGCGGTCCTCGTTGCCGCCAAACTCCGCCGCGAGC
Source organism: Thermoplasmatota archaeon (assembly GCA_035283065.1). Lineage (GTDB taxonomy): Archaea > Thermoplasmatota > DTKX01 > DTKX01 > DATEUP01 > DATEUP01. The sequence continues at coordinate 2,955 of DATEUP010000262.1, forward strand.
CTCTCCGTGCCGATGGGCCCCAGCATGTAGACCTTGCGAAGGAGTGCGGCCGAGCGGACCTGCCACCAGTCCCGTCGGACGGGCGGCTTCTCGCGGTGCACGCCGGTTTTCACGAAGCCCGCCCACTCCGGCGGCCGGACTTCCGGCACGTCGGCAAGGCGCCGCGCTGCCGCGTCAATGAGCTTGTCGGCAGGGACATCGTAAATCGTGGTCATCCGTTGCACCGGGGAAATGCGCAAAAGCGCTTCCCCTATATAAGGCATCCCGGCGCGCCGAGAGCGAGCCAGATGTCAAGAACTCCACGGGATGGGATGCGCGCGCTTCCCGAGAAGATGGACGCGAGTTTCATTAGGATGAGGCACACGAGGAGCCAGGTTGCGCAACGGCGGTCAAGAATATGCTGAATGAACTCCTCGACCTCAGTGCATCGGACGAGTACCTGGCGGCGATCGACTCCATGGGGACTGTCGTGTTCGCCGACTGCGAGCTGCTCGACTTTTTCGGACGCCTGCCCTGCGAGGTCGGGCAGGTCAATGTGGGCGAGATCCTCAAGGGGCCGGAACTTGCCTGGCTCGCGCGCGAAGTGGGCCGCATGTTCGCCGACGGGCCCGGCTTGGAAGGCCATGTCTTCAAGGCCCGGGCGCGGACGGGCACGCGGGTCCCGTTCCTGCTCACGCTCACGCGGCTCGACCAGCCGGACGGGCGCGTGTTTGTCGTCGCGATGCTCCGCCCCATGGCGAGCTGAGCGCGGCTTTGCGGGCCCCCTGCGCCCTAGAGCTTGTCCCACTTCGCGATCGGCTCGCCAAGGTCGCGGATCGGCTGCTCGCAAACGGGGCACAGGAGCTTGATGCCCGCCGTCACGTGCTCGACCTGGTTGAAGCGCTCGAGGCACACGTCGCACAGGAACTCGCCGCACTCCGTGTGGCGGTGCGAGGCGCCGCGGATCTTGCAGGCCGAGCAGTAGACGCGGGGGCGCTGGATAGGCGGGCCCTCGACGGCGTCCGGGGCCGCGCCTCCCGCGTACTTCGACATCTCGCGCGAAAGCGCCGGGGCCGCGTGGACGGGCTGCGGGCCCTTCACGTCGAAGACGAACTCGGGCTCCTCTTCGCGGACCTTTCGCTTCTTTAAGTCGCCTTCGGCCGCAAGGTCGTCATCCTCTTGGCGCACCTTCCACCCCGCGTCCTTGATCGAGCCGATCGTGACCTCCGAGGGGGGGATCTCGAGTTCCCGCTCGAGCGACTTGAGGATCTGGAGCACGCGCTTCGAGCGCAGGATCCCTGCGCCGAGCCTCACGGAGACCTCGCGCAGGTTCCGCCGCTCCGGCGGGATCTCGACGGCTTGGCTCACCGCGCGCTCGAGCTCGGGGGTCACCGTGCGCTTCGGGTCGATCTTCACGCGGTCGACCTCGCCGATGTACTTCAGGATCTTCTTCGCCCGGCGGATCGAGGTCTCGGGGAACTCGTGGAGGAGCTGCGCGAGCGTCACGCGGATCGGCTCGCCCTGCGAGGCCGCCTCGGGGGTCACGAGGAACTTGAGCACGGCGGCCGACGCGCGCTCGAGGTCGATGAGCTCCTCGCGGGAGATTGCAATGAGGTCGAGCTTCGGCTCGCTTGCAAGGTAGCCCAGCGCGTCGTCGAGGTGCTGGATCGGCACGCCCGCGGTCTTGAAGGCCTCCTCGCGCGTGGGCTTGCGCCCGTGGGCGAACTCGAAGTCGAGGACGCGCCGCGCGTGGCGCTCGACCTCCCGCTCCTTGAGCACATCCTGGCACTCCGTGCGAAGCTCGAGGGCGCGCTCGTCCTTGGGGTCGAGCTTGTGGGCCTTGTCGAAGCACGGGAGGGCGTCGTCGAAGCGCTTCAGCGAGCGGTACGCGACGCCCTTGTTCTTCCAGGTCCTCGCGCTCTCGGGGTCGATCACGAGGGACCGGTCGTACGAGACGATCGCCTCCTCGAAGCGGTCGAGGTTGTCGAGGCAGATCCCGCGGTTCTCCCAGGCCGCGGCGTCCTTCGGGTCCTCCTTGAGCATGAGGTCGATGAGGCGAAGGGCGCCCTCGAAGTCGCGCTTCTCCATCCGGATGCGCGAGAGGTTGTAGAGGACCTCGGCCGAGTTCGGCTTGAGCTCCCTCGCGCGCTCCAGGGCGGCCTCCGCATCGTCGATGCGCCCGAGCCGGTAGAGGCAGATCCCGTGGTTGAGGTGCGCGTTGGCGTCCTTCGGGTTCGCGCGCGCGGCGGCCTCGAAGGCGGCGACGGCCGCGGCGTTGTCGCCCGTGTCGGCAAGCGCCTTGCCCTTGTTGTTGAGCAGCATGCCGTCTTCGGGCGCAAGCTTCAGGCCCTCCTCGTAGGACTCGAGGGCCTTCGTGTGCATGTCGAGGGCGGAGTACGAGAGGCCGAGGAGGTTGAAGTTCGAAGGGTCTTTCGCGTTGATCTCACAGGCGGCCCGGAAGCAGGCGAGGGCTTCCCGGTGGTCGCCGAGCTTGCGCAGCGCGAGCCCCTTGTTCACGAGCGCGTGCTCGGCCTTGGGGTTCACCTCGAGGGCCTTCGAGAAGTACAGGACCGCCTCCTTGTGGCGGCCGGCAAGCGTAAGGACGTACCCCCGGTCGTTGAGGGCGTTCACGTCCCTGGGCTCCAGGGCGAGCAGGAGGTCGAGGGCCTCGAGGGCGCCTTCGAGCTTGCCGAGGTTGCGCCGGGCGACCCCGAGGTCGAAGAGGGCGTCCGTGTCCTTCGGGTCCCTCTTCACGAGGCCGAGGCAGAGGGTCTCGAGGGCCTCGTCGTGGCGCAGCGCCCGCAGGGTGTCCTTGAGCCGTCCGGCGACGGCGCGGTCGTCCGGCAGCGCGCCGTGCGCGCGGCGGAAGGGGTCGAGCGCCTTTGCCGGGTCGCCTGCAGCCTCGAAGGCCTCGCCAAGCTGGATATCGACCTGCGGGTCGGCGGGGTCGACCGCGCGCGCGCGCTCGAGGAAGGCCGCGGCCTCGAGGGGACGGCCGGCGCGCATCTCAAGGGACGCCGCCTGCCGCAGCGCGGAAAGGTCCTTGCCGTTAAGGGCAAGCGCCTTGTCAAGCGCCGCGCGCGCGTCGTCCGTGCGCGAGACGGCCTCAAGGGCTTCGGCGAAGAGCAGCCACCCCTCCGCGCGGCCGGGGTGCGCACGCGTGAGCGCGTCGAGGTCGGCAAGCGCGTCGCGCGCAAGGCCCCGAGATAGAAGGAGGGACGCGCGCTGGGAAAGGGCCTCGGCGTTCGTGGGCTCGACCTCGATGGCCTTGGCGAGGCAACGCCGGGCGGCCTCGGACTCGCCGGCCTGCTGGTGGAGGGAGGCCTTGTAGAGCCAGAGCTTCACGTTCTTCGGGTCGATGCCGATCGCGACGTCCATCTCCGCAACGGCCTCGCGCCTCTGCCCCATCGCCGCCTGCGACTCGGCCTTCAGCCGGTGCGCGGCCACGTTCTCCTTGTCCTTGGAAAGCACCTTGTCGAACGCCTCGACGGCCTCGCGGTGCCGCCCAAGCTTCTGGAGACACTGGCCCCGGCGCGTGGCGGCAAAGGCCTGCGCGGGGTCCTGCGTAAGGAGGCCGTTGTAGGCTTCGAGGGCCCCCTCAAAGCGCGCGAGCTCGAAGAGCGCCTCGCCGCGGTCGAGGAACGCGGCCTTGTCCCGCGGGTCGATGCGCAGGACCGACTCGCTCGCGAGGGCGACCTCCTCGTGCTCGCCGAGCGACTTGTGCCCGGCGGCCTTGAGGCGCCACAGCGCGAGGGACGTGGCATTGTGGGCGAGGCCTTCGGAGGCGGCCACGACGGACGCGCGCCAGTTCGCGAGGTTCGCGAGCGAGCGGGACTTCTCAAGCGCCGCGCGCTCGCTTGAAGGCGCGGCGGCAAGGAGGAGGTCGGCGACCTTGAGGTAGACCTCGTCGCGCCGGGGCTCGATCCCGTCGAGCGCCGTGAGCGCGAGCTCGAAGGCCGCGCTGTCGCCGGGGTCGACCTTCGCCGCGGCAAGGCCCGCGTCGAGCGCGGCGTCCATCCGGCCGACCTTGAGGAGCGCGGCCGCCTTCCGCCTGAAGTGGGGCGCGTCCGCCGCCCCGGCCCGCTCGGCGCCCTCGATCGCCTGGAGCGCCTCGGCGTGTCGCCCGAGCGCGGTCTTCACCTCGGCGTTTTCCCGCCAGAGCTCCACGTCGTTCGGCTTGATCGTGCAGGCCCGGTCGAAGTGGACCGAGGCTTCCTCCGCCTTCCCCCGGCCGGCCAGGAGCCGCGCGGCTTCGACCCAGGGCCGCCCTTCCTCGGGCGCGAGCCTTGTGACCTTCTTCCACGCGCCGAGCGCGCCCTCGTCGTCCTTGAGGAGCGAAAGGAGCCGGGCGCGCTGGATGTTCGCCTCCTTGTGGGAGGGGCCGAGAAGGACGGAATCGTCGGCCACCTTGAGCGCGGCCTTCAGGTCGCCCGCGTCCTCGAGGAGGAGGGATTCGTAGACGCGGGGAAGCGGGTCCTGCGGCGAGAGCTCCGCGGCCTTCTTCGACCACTTCATCGCGTCGGCCGGCTCTTTGAGGCCCCGCGCGATCTTCGCCCGCGCCATCCAAAAGAGGGGATTGCCTGGCTCGAGCTCGGTGAGCTGAGCGGCCCACTTCATTTCGTCGGGCTGGAGCTCAAGGAGGCGGCGGAAGAGGACGGCCGCGCCCTCGTTCTCGTGGCGGCGCAGGAGGAAGGAGGCCTTCGCCTCGACCGCCCGCGGCTCCTTGGGGTTCGCCCCGATCCCGCGGTCGAGGTACTTCGTCGCCTCCCCCGGGTTCCCTGCGTCTTCGAAGGCCTGCGCAAGCGCGTGGAACGCCCCCAGGTGCGCGCCGTAGGACTCGAGCGCCTTGTTCCACGCGGCAAGCGCGCGTACCCGGTCCTTTAGCGCCATGAACCCGTGGCCGACCGCGACGTACCGGTCGGCAAGCGCGGGGCGCGCCTCGGCGACCTTCGTGCGGTGCTTGTCGAGGTACTCCTCGGCCTTCTCCCAAGCGGCCGGCGCCTTGTCGGGCCGCGCGCCGCGCGCCTTGTTAATGAGCCCCTCGGCATCCTCAAGGACGGACTCCTCGCTCTTCGAGAAGAAGCCCAACGGACGCGCCCACCCGCCGCGCTTCAGGCGGCGTCCTCTCTAAACCCCGCGCGCGATATATAACTCGGGGGCCGCGCCGCCACGGTTGGAGAAGCGAGAGCGCGCGCCCCCAAGGACGCTGGCCCCCTCCCCTCAACTGTTAAATAACACGCCTCGAATGCGTCGCCCCTTCCGGGGTTTGTCGAAATGGGGCCGCGCTCCGGACACTTCCTCTTCAAGAAGGGGACGAAGTGGAAGGACCTCCTCGAGGGCTACGAGGGGATGCTGAAGCTCTTCCTCCAGGAGACGGGGCAGCTAAGCGACGAAGAGTTCTTCGACCGGATGCTCGTGCGCCAGGACCTCGAGGACCTCACGGCGAACCGCAAGCCCTCGGGGTACAACCGGAACAACAAGGTGCGCCTCCTCTTCCCGCTGCGGGACGACGGGCTCATCGAGATGTTCATCTACCGGTCGACGCGCGACGAGGACATCGTGCGCGTGACGAACCTGATCTCGGACTACCTCAACGAGCACAAGCTCGACCACGAGGTCAAGTGGGACGAGATGTTCCTCTACGAGCTCAAGGAGCGGCGCCGGAAGTAGCCGAGGCAGGGTACACCCCGAGGCAGACCATGGGGCCAAGGTTCTTGTCGGGCGGGCCAATGCGGAGCCGTGCACGGCAGGCGCGACCCCGCGGACTTGGGTGAGGATGGCGGCGGCGAGGCGCCCGGGCGCCCGCGCAAGCCAGCGCCCTTCCCCTCGGACATCCCGGCGTTTGTGAAGGTCCGCGAGCGCCCGCTCAAGACCCACCTGTTGGGCCGGGGCGGCACCGTTTTCGTGTGCCCGACGGGGTGGGGCTTGCCCGGCGAGATGTCGCTAAGCGTTGTCCGCCCCTATGCCGACCTCGCGCGCTTCTTCACCTTCGACCCGTCGGGGACCGGCGAATCGACGGGGATCCGCGCGAAAGAGGACCTCGGCAGCCGCGGCATCGCGAGCGACTCGTCGGGCATGCTCCTCAGGCTCAAGCTGCGGCCCCACGCGCTCTTCGGCCACTCGCACGGCGGGTGCGCGGCGCTTCGCGTGGCGATCAACCACCCCGAACTCGTGAGGCGGCTTGTCGTGGTGGCCACGACGCCGGGCGACGGGGGGCGCGACCCGTGGAACTGGCGCGGCGTGCTCGGCGACGAGGCGCCGAGAGCGCCGCTCGAAGGACGCGGCGAGCTCCTGGCCGTCACGCGCCGCATCATGGTGAATTCGCTCGCCGACCCCCGGAAGGCGCCCGAGGCCTTCGGCGGGCTCGAGGAGAAGCCGTGGAAAGTCGCCGTCGAGCGCTTCAACGCGCTGCCAAAGGACGGGCGGATGCTCGACCTCAAGGGCAAGCTCCAGCACATCCAGGCCCCGACGCTCGTCGTGGCGGGCGCAAGGGACCCGATCGTGCCCCTCGAGGCGGCCGAAGCGATCCGCGCGGAGGTCGAGAAGTCCGAGCTCGTGGTCTTCGAGAAGAGCGGCCACTTCCCCATGCTCGAGGAGCCCGAGAAGTTCCGGGTCGTGCTCGAGGAGTTCTTGGAGAGGGACTGATCAGGAGGCGCGTTCCGGGCCGCTTACGACTCGCAGGCCCGGGACCGCGCGGAATTCCCCGTCAAAAGTCGCGACATGCTTCACGCCGCCAAGCCTTGCGAGCGCGACCAAGGCCGCATCGGCAAAGGTTAGCGAGCTTCCATGCTGGTTCAGAAACGCCGAGAGAGCAGCCGGAAAGGCCGGAAAACACGGCACGATCGCCATGTCCCTCGATCCGAGAAGCTTGCGCGCGAATGCGATGGCCGGGGGCAGGCCGCCCTTCCGGACCAGGAAGTTCACGACCTCCACGAAGGCGTATTCGGGGACAAGGCCGGCTCCCCAAACGCCGCCAGCGATGTCCTGGAGGATTTCTTTCGCCGCGGCGTGGTGCGTGTCCTTTGTGCTCAGCGCAGCGATGAAGACGCCGGAGTCCACGAGGATCACGAGCGGCCCCCGTAGAGGACTTCATCGATTTCCTCGCTCCAACGTTCGCTTCCCGGGCCAAAGTCCCAGGAAGGGAGGTCGGCAATGCTCGTGCTCCCCTTCTTCCTCGTCTTTCTGGTGATGATGTGGCCCGCGAGGTAGAGGCGCATCGCGTCCGAAAGGACGGCACCAATCGGCCGGCCTTCAAGGGCCGCGCGCGACTTGAGCATCCGGTAGGCCCTGGGGTCGATGTTGCGGATCATGCGGTCCATCTCGATCGGATGATTACAAAGGTATCATGTATATCAATGGTGCCGAAAGCCGGGCTATGGCGATGGGCGTTGCCCGCGTGCTTCAGCCCCCTTCGGGGTCGGGGATGAGCTCGAGGACGTCCTCGGCGGTCGGCTTGATCTCGGCGAATTTCGCGGACCCAGGCAAGATCGTGGAGCCCTTTCGGACGACGTAAGCGCCCGAGGGCTTCTCCCAGTACTTGGCGGCCGACTCGACGACTTCTTCCACGGCGGTCTCGTCGTCGACGTCGACGGCCACGGTGTGGCCGTTGTCGGGGTCGCGCACGGTGATGCGGACGGTCAAGGTTCGACGCTCCTCTACGCCCGAAAGACTCGGCTCATCGTATTTAAGCCAAACGTGATAGAAATCCCGAATCTCTCATGCCATCATGGCGAGCCCGGCCTGCCCCTGGCTCTGGCGGCGACCTAAGGCCCCTCGCCGCCGAGCACAACACCTTTATCGCACATCAAGGCTCGCCAAGCCGTGGCGCTCCTTTCGGGAGTGAAGGCCATCGCCTTCGACCTCGACCAGACGCTGATCGACTTTGCAGGTTCAAGGCGGGCGGGGCTCGACGCGCTCCTTGCGCGGGTCGACGCGGCGGGGTACCCTGTGGACCGCAAGGCGTTCCTCTCGCGCCACAACGAGCGTACCCGGCTCGAGGACGAGTCGTACCTGCGCACGGGGATCTGGAGTCCCACTGTGGCGCGCTTCCACGCGCTGTGCGAGGAGTTTGACTTGCCAGCCGACGGCTTCGCCGGCGAGTTGACGGAGGTCTACACGGAGGCGCGCTACAGGAACCTCCGAAAGTACCCGGAGACGGAGGGAGTGCTCAAAACCCTGCAGGGGCGCCTGCCCCTTTTCCTCGTGACGAACGGCCCCTCGGCGCACCAGCACCGCGAGATCGAGGTCACGGGGGTAGCGCCTTTCTTCGACCGCGTCTTCGTCTGCGACGACTTCGCCCTGCGCAAGCCCGACCCGAAGGTCTTCGAAGCGGTCCGCGGCGCTGCGCGGGTTGCGCCGGGCGAGATGCTCATGGTCGGCGACTTCTGGCAAGCCGACATCGCGGTGCCTCGCCGCCTCGGGTGGCGCACGGTCTGGGTCGTCCGGGACGAGAAGGCCCGCGCGGAAGCGGATCAGGGCCGGGCCGACGCGGTCGTCAGGTCTGTGGCGGACATTCTGCCACTTTTGGGGTTCTAGACTGGACCCAACGCGCCAAAAGGCCGCGCCCCTTGCCACTGTAGCGGCGATGGGTTCTTCTAGGGCGCCTGCCACTTTCGGGGGCGGCGGCGGGAACTCTGCGCCCATTTCTCGAACGCCGCAGGTTCTGGGCTCGGGTGCGGGTCCTTGCCGTCGGCGCGCTCGCCCTTTGGGCCGCCCAGGCGCCGTTGGCCCTCGGTGCCGACGAACGCGAGCCGAACGACACCTTCGCTGCGGCCGACCTTTGGCCCCAGGAGCGAGCGGCGGACACGAGCCTCTCCTTTTCCCCGCTGCGCGGGACCTGTGATTCGACGGCGGATTACACAAGCTTCCGCGCGATGAACGCGTTCGGGTACCGGCTGGACTTCGAGCTGCGCTACGATTCAGGCGACGCTGCCGACAGCACCCTTTCCCTCCTTGCGCCGGGGGCCGTCGAGTTTCGCCGCGTGAAGGCCGAGGGTTCAGGCCACATCGAATTCGCGGCGGCCTCCTCGGGCACGTACGCCGTAGGCGTGGTCTGCGACGGCGGCGCGGAGCGCTGGGCCCTCAACCTCAGCTACGGTGCCCCCAACGTGCTCATGGAAGGCCCTTCGGAGAGCGAACACAACGACCGGGCCTCGATGGCGACCTCGGTTGCTGGCAACTCGTCGCGGGGCGCCATGGACGAGGCCGCCGACCCGCTGGACTTGTGGAGGCTGCCCGCCAATTCTATCGATGTCATAGTTGCCCTGACTGCCGAGCCGCCCCTCCAGGCGCATCTAGCTAGCGTCGGGGCCGACGGGGCTGTCATCGCCCACGCCGGCCAGAATTTCATCGTGCGCGATGTGGCCGAAAACGGGGGCGCCTTTGGCGTTGTGGCGACCTCAGGGGCGGGCTACTACAACCTGACCATCCTGCCCGCCCCTCCGCGGGGTTCCGCGCACGCGGGCGCCTCCGAGACCGGGCCCAACGACCGCCTTGAGGACGCGACGCCGGTCCGGGTCTCCCCCGGCCTACAGATCCAAGGCGACGCGCACCTCTCCGACGACCCCGTCGACTGGTACAAAGTGGACGTGCCCTACCCCACGCGGACGAACGTGACGATCGAGAGCACCTGGGGTTGCGGAGCCACAACCTGCGAAGCCTTTCGCCTCTACGCGTGGAACCTTAGCGACGTGATCGACCCGTACGGCGACCCGCTGGACGGTGCCGGCGGCTATTTCCTCTCGGCCCCCGAGGGCACCGTGCTCTACCTGCGGGTGGACGCGGGCTTCCCCGGCGGGGCCTACACCGTGCATTTCGACGCGCCCGCCTACCCGCTTTTATGGGGCGCCGTGGTCGAGGTCGTTGACGGGAACGCGTCGGGCACGCTGGCCGCTGTGGCGGTAAGCAATGGCACGGAGCTGCCGCTCCGCACCGTGAACCTCGCGCTCGGCGGGTACGGGACCATGTACGGCCAGTGCATGAACCTGGTCGTGCTCAACCGTGCGCCCGTCGGGATCACGGTCGAGTTGCGCGCCGGGACGCGGTGGCGCCCCGAGGATTCGAGCCTTGGCAGTTACGTGACAACGCGCACGGTGCGCATCGAGGTCGAGCCGTGGACCGTCGACCACGTGGCCTTCGACGCGGCCATGGAGACGAGCGCGGGCCTCGTACCGGACTTCGGGTTCTACTACTTCCTCAGCGGGAGGGCCGAGGGCACGGAGGGCGCGGTGGCCAACGCGACGGCGGACGGAACCTATGGGCCGCAGGCGGAAGTCGTGGCGCTCTGGGCCGCAGCGGGGATGGGGCGCGCCGAGCTGAAGCAGTGGGGCGCTGGCGACGCGTCGATCACGGAGGCCGCAACGATTCTGAACAGTGCGGGCCTCCAAACGTCGATCAACCCGCCTCCACGGCCGCCTCCCCCGCCGCCTACGGGCCTTGCGGCCGTGCCCGCAGGGATCCTCGTCGGCCTCGCGCTCCTTGGCCTTATCGGGATTGGCGTGGCGGTGCGGCGTGCCTCGCACCAGAGGAACCTCCCGCCGCTTACGATCCCCACCGTCCCGACGGGGGCTCCGCCCCTCCCGCCGCCCAACGGCGCGCAAGCGCCTTCCCCCGTGGCGTGGCCGCCTGCGCCACCACGGCCCCCACAGGCCCAGGCATATCCGGGACTCTACGCGGCGTCCCCCGCGTCGGCTCCAAGCCTCTACGCCGTGCCCGAGCGACCCGCGCCGGTCGCGCGCGTGGTCGGCCCCTCGGCTCCTGTGGCCCCGCGCGCTGGCATCGCCTGCCCCAAGTGCTCGAAGGTCTCTCTGGCGGGCTCGCCGTATTGCGTCTACTGCGGCGAATTCTTCGTCAAGTGAGCGGCACCGGGGGTCGAGGTTTTGGCCGGGCGCGGCCGGCAAGGCTTTTCTCCGCCTTCCCGCCATTCCAGGGCGGGGCGGCCGTGGCATCGCTTAGCCGGGAGTTCACCTACTCCGTCGACTACGGCACTTTCGCGCAGTCGATCATGCCGGAGCTTTGGCGGCGCATCGAGGCTTGCGTCTACCCGCTTGCCAAGGAGCGTGGACTCGAAGTCGCGCGCGACCAGAAGGTCGTGAAGACCGAAAAGGGCCACCCGGTCGGCGGGATCCACAACCTCACATGGCGCGCGCGCAAGGGCCTTGGCGCCGGTTTCACGGTCGAACTCGAGCACAGCGCCAAGAACTACCTCAGCGTCACGGTGAAGGCCAAGCCCTATTACCCGGCCGCCTACGCAATCTCCATCGTCCTCGGGTTGGTCATCTCGTACTTCTGGGTCCCCTACCTCGCGTCCAATTGGTCCCTGATGTTCTCCAACATCGTGATGATCGTGCTTGTGGTGATCATGTGGGTCATCTTCGTCGTACTCACGCACACGCTGATCGTATCGGCGATCCTTGCGTTCGCCTCGACCTTCGCCTTCGGCTTTATCGGCGGCTACGCGGTGGGGTGGGGAGTCGGGATCGTGCTTGGCGACCGCCAGCACGGCGGGAAAGTCCGCCCCGCGCTTGCCGCGGTGATCGCGGGCCTCGAGATCCCCGCGGCGCCCCCCGCGCCGGTTCGCGCATATGCGCCGGCGATTGCGCCCCAACCGTACGCCGGAGCGACGCCGCTCCAGGCGTACGCGGCCGCCGCGCCGCCCATCAAGTACGCGGCGCCGGCCGCATCGGCCCAGGCCCCCTACGCGCCCCCCCCGGCAAACTGGGGGGCGCCAGCGGCCCCTCCGCAGGCGGCGCCCGCGCAGGCCGCCCCTCCCGGGACCGCGCCCTGCCCGCAGTGCGGCAAGGGCGTGGCGATCGGCGCCCCCTCGTGCTCGTGGTGCGGGCTCGCGCTCGTGTGGTGAACGATGGCCGACTGGTCGGAGAAACGGATCAGCGGCGCCGTTCTCTCGGTGGCACTGACCCTTGCCGCCGCGCTTACCTCGGGGCCGGCAGCGGCCGGAGTTTTCGGGGTGCCTGGAGATGGAACCTTTGAAAAGACGGTGCCGGCGGGCGGCTATGACGCGTTCCGACTCGATCCCAAGGCTGACCACAGCGTGACGCTCACCTTTGCCGTCGAGTCGGGGGGCTCCGTCGACATCTTTGTCTTTGACACGGTGCCTTTTCTCCAGTACGCTGGCGGATCCTCTTACGTGGCAATCCATCAGGACCGAAGCGCCGACGGCGTCCGCTCCTTTCAACGAGAAGTCGCAAAGGGCCGCGAGATCATCTTTGTCGTCGTCGACAACACGGACACCTACGGGACGCGGGCGGTGGGCAACGTCACCTACAAGGCCTCCTTTGACGACATCGACCACACCTTCGAGCTAGCGGTGATCAGCGTGTCAGGAATCATTGCGCTTGGGGTTGCGGTCGTGCTGGTAGTTCGTCGGGCCGGGAAGAACCGGCGTCGGCGCCAATCAGCAGACTTGGTTGCTGGCACGGCCCCCCCGGCCAGCCTAAGGGCGGGCGCGGCGCCGAGCCTGTTCGGGGTGCGGGGCGGGACCGGCGGCAACACGAACCGGGCCACGCCGGTCGCGTGCCCTCAATGCAGCGGGACAGTGAGTGCTGGCGCCCCTTATTGCCTCGCCTGCGGGACCAATTTGCGCTGGTGACCGGCCAGGCGGGTGCATCCGTGGGTGATCTACGGCTGTCGCGGCCGGCCGGTGTGCGTGGCGCTTTCGGGGTGGAGGATCATGACCTTCCGCCCCTCGACCTTGAGCCGCCCCTCGGCGAAGAGCTGGATCGTCCGAGGCAGGATTTTGTGCTCCTCGACCAGAATCCGCGCCGTAAGAGCCTCTACCGTGTCGCCCTCCTCGACAGGGACGCCGGCCTGGAGAATAATCGGCCCGGCGTCGACCTCCGCGCGCACGAAGTGCGTTGTGCACCCCGTGACCTTCACGCCAAACTCGAGCGCCTGCGCCTGCGCGTGCATCCCCGGGAATGCCGGGAGCAGCGCCGGGTGGATGTTGATGATCCGGTCGGGGAAGCGCTCGATGAATGCCTTTGTAACAACGCGCATGTAGCCCGCGAAAACGAGGAGGTCGGGGCCGTACTTCGCGATGAGGGCGGCGGCCTCGCGGTCGTAGGCCTCGCGGTCCTTCGAGTCCGCCTCTAGCACTTCGCAGGGGACCTTGTGCTTCGCGGCGCGCGCGAGGGCGTGGGCCCCCCGCTTGTTCGAGAAGACCACCACGACCTTGGCGTCAATCGTGCCGGCCTCCACCGCGTCGAGGATCGCCTGGAGGTTCGTGCCCGAGCCGGAGACGAGCACGGCGACGCGGATCGGGCGCACCACCCCAAGTCCCCTCCAGGCTGCCCATCACGCCGGCCCGTGAAAACCCTTCCCAAGCGCCCGGCGGACGCCTTTTCTATCTGCGGGGCGCTCAAGGCCTCACCCGGTGGTTCCGTGGCGGCGCAGATCATCTCGGGCACGGAAATCTCAGGCCAGATGCGCCGCGAGCTTCCCCCGCGCGTCGCGGCGGTGCAGGCGAGGCTCGGCCGGCCCCCCGGCCTTGCCGCGGTCCTTGTCGGCAAGGACCCCGCCTCCGAGGTCTACGTGCGAAACAAGGGGAAGGCCTGCGAGGAGAACGGGCTCTTCCACGAGACCCTCACGCTCCCTGAATCGACTTCGCAGTCCGCGCTGCTTGCCAAGGTCGCCGAGCTCAACGGCGACCCGCGCTTCCACGGGATCCTCGTCCAGTCGCCCCTCCCGCGCCAAATCGACGCGCGCGCGGTGTACGAGGCCATCTCCCCTACGAAGGACGTCGACTGCTTCAACCCCTACAACGTGGGCAAGCTCGCCCTCGGGGAGGAGACCTTCGCCCCCTGCACGCCGAAGGGGGTCGTCGAGATGCTCGTCCGCTCGGGCCACTCGCCCGAGGGGAAGCACGTCGTCGTGGTCGGCCGCTCGAACATCGTCGGCAAGCCCCTCGTCAACCTCCTCGTCCAGAAGCAGAAGGGGGCAAACGCCACGGTGACCTGCTGCCACACGGGGACGCCGGACATCGCCCGCCACACGCGCGCGGCCGACATCGTCGTGGTCGCCGCAGGCCGCATCAACGCGCTTACCGCCGACATGGTACGAGAGGGCGTCGTCGTGATCGATGTGGGGATCAACCGGATCGAGGACCCCAAGGCGCCGAAGGGCACAAGGCTCGTGGGTGACGTGGACTTTGCCGGCGTGTCGGCGAAGGCCTCGGCGATTTCTCCAGTCCCAGGCGGTGTGGGGCCCATGACGATCACCATGCTCCTCTTCAACACCGTGCGCGCCGCCGAACTCGAGTCGGGCCTTGGGCGCTGAAGGTGCGTGGGCGAAGCCTCGCACGCCAGGGCCAAACTCTCAAATAGGCTCCGCAGGATGAAAACGCGATCTTGCCAAGCGGTGTCGCAATGGCCACAGCCTCTGCCGCCGGTGTGGCCGAAAAGGGGCGGCCGGGCCTTGCCGCCGGCGCCCTCTTCGGCGTCGCGGCCCTCGCGCTGCTCTACCTCGTGTTTCTCTACCAGCTCTTTAGCGACGCATCGCTGCGCGCGCTGGGGTTCACGGGCCTTGGGGAGATCCGCAACATCTCGTTCCTCGTGCTTGCGCTCCTCCTCATCGTGATGGTCGTCATCTGGATGCGGTGGGTCCCGGTCCAGGCCGCGCCGGTGGGATCCGCCCGGGGGGCCGCGCCCGCAGGGGCCGCCCTCGCCTCCCCGAAAGCCCTGGTCAAGGTCGCGGAGCTCGACCCGGCCTCGCGGCCGGGCGCTCCGCCCTCGTGGCGCGTGCCCGCGGTTCCGCCGGACCTCCTCCAGGGCGGCTGGAAGCGCTACCGCTTCCCCGCGGAGCGCACGGGAGGCGTGTGCATCGACACGGACGTCGTCGTCGACGAAGGGAGCCCGCCCGCGCCGGCCGGCGACACGACGCCGCG
>DATEUP010000263.1:0-20044 GCA_035283065.1 Thermoplasmatota archaeon
CCAGGTCGTGGGCGGCGGCTTTGCGACGGCCCCGGCGTTGGAGCCGACCCGGATGGGGCCCGACGGCCTTGTCCGCAGCTTCCAGGGGGACGACCCGAGCCCGGCGGCCCTCCGGATGGCTCTTGCCGACCTTTTCCTTGCCGGCGCCTCGCCGACGGGCGACCGCGGCCTCACGGGCTTTGCGCCCGAGTCCTTTGACCGCGCCGCAGGCCCGGAGCGCGGCGGCCCGATGCTGGCATCGCACAGCCCCACGCGCCTCCGGAGCGAAGTCCTCGCCCCGAGCCTGTGGGCCCGCACGGGCGATACCGGCGCAGCGTCGGCGGCCCTCTCGTTGCTTGCGGCGCTCGAGGGGGCGGAGTCGGACGACCAAGTCTTGCTCGCCGATGCCGAAGGGGCCTCGGGCGCGGCCTTCGCGGTCAAAGTGGCCGAGCGGCCGAGGGGCGCAGACGGATTCCACGATGCCGTTTCCCGTCCGCGGAGCCACCTCTCCTGGCCGTTGTATCTCGGCCACCGGCGCTACATCCCCGACGCGCGGCCCACGGACACCAGGAGCGAGGGCGCCTACGTTTCGCCGGCCGCGTGGGAGGAGACGATGGAGGCCCGGCTCACGCTCCTGGCTTCCCGCTGCACAGGGTGCAACCGCGTGCGCCACCCACCGCGCGATGTGTGCCCGGACTGCGGTGGCAGCGTGCGAGAGACCTTCCACGCGCGCCCGGAAGGGGCCGTGCACGCCCTCACTCGCATCGGCCGCGGCGGCGCCCCCTCGGAGTTTGCCCTCCAGCAGTCCCTCGTTGGCGACTACGCCGTTGCCGTCGTGGACATGGTCGACGGCTTCCGCATGGTGGCCCAGCTTTCAGGCGCCGACCCGCGCGGTGTGAAAATCGGCGACGGCGTGCGCCTTGCGCTCCGCCGCCTCTTCGAACAGGAGGGCCGCACCCGCTACGGCCTCAAGGCCGTCCCCTTCGGCGAAGGGCGCCGGCCTTGAGCCTGCGCCCCCTCGAAAAGACTAAACGCTGGCGCGTGAAACGGGGCCCCCCCAAGGCGGCCTTGAATTGGATCCCCACAGCCACCACGGCCACGCGGTCGCCGAGGAGCCGCCGCTCGAGCCTGCCGAGGCCTTCCAAATGCTCTCGTGGTTCCTCTCCGACCCGACGCCGGAGGCCGCTGAGGAGCTTCGCGGGTACCTCCAGGACATCCGCAATATCGCGTTCTACTACCGGCTGATGATGGACACTTCCGAAATCTCGGAGACCCAGCTTTCCTTGGTTCGCCAGTTTGTCGCGCAGACCTATGCCGCGCAGCAGGTGCTCGAGCGCTACAGCGCAAGGTGAGGAGGAGGACCCCGTGCTCGACATCAAAGACCTCGTGACGGACATCCGGAGGAGCCGCGACGCGCTCACGGACGGCTACAAGCGCGGCATCGTGAACCCGCACCACCTTCCGCAGATCGCGACGATCTTCGAGGAGGTGGGCACGCTGAAGGAGGATGGGTCCTACCTCATCGCGGCGATGCTTCTCAACAACCTTGACGCGAACCTCCGGAAGCTGCCCCCCGACATCCGGTACCTCGACGAGACCCTGAAGGGCGACATCGGCAAGCTCGTGAAGGACGTCGCGGAAGCCCTCGAAAAGCTCTCCGCGGCGCTCACGAACAACGGCCACGACTCGCTCTACCAGGCCTATGCGAACCTCGCCGTCAAGGTCGTCCAGACGAGCGAGCGGGCCGACCAGATCTCGAAGATGCTCCCGCTCGTGCCGCCCGAGTTCATCGAGTGAGCCCCGGCGCCTTACCGCCCGAGGTTCTCGCGCTGGCGCAATTCTTCCTTCTTCATCTGGATCTGCTCGCGCTTGCGCTCCAGCGAGTTCTCGCGGCGCCCTTCCTTCGCGAGCTTCTTTTCCGCGCGGTTCTCCGCCTTGAGCGCTTTCTCCTCCTTGCGCTGGAGCTTGAGCTCCTTCTCGCGCACCCGCCGCTCACGCGAAAGCGCGCGCTTGTCATTGGCGAGCCCCGGCTTGTCCCTGATGATCGTGGCGTTCTCGCGGTTGCGCAGCGAAGTCCCCATCTTCCAGTCGGCGAGGACCCAAAGTGCGGTCACAATGCCAAAGACCGAAACGGGCGAAAAGATGCCCGCGCTATACGAGAGCAGGCTTGCCGAAGCCGGCGCGGCCGCGGACACGCCTCCATACCCCGCGCCGATCACGCCGAGGACCCCGACCCACCCGATCGCGAAGATTTTCGTGAGAAGGTGCAACGCCGCGTCCCCGCGCGCCAAGGAACGCAACGGGTTCTTGAATGTAGCGGCCGCGGTTTTCAGGCACGGGAAGCGTGGGGGCCGACCTGCGCCGCCTGGGCGCCCAGGAAATCGAGTAGCACGCGGTTGAACTCCTCGGGGCGGTCCCAGCACGGGAGGTGCCCGGCGTCCTTGATCACGGCGGCGCGTGCCTTCGGGATCCGCTGGCGCAGTTCGTCCGCGATGCGCCGGCAGGGGTCCACGTCCTTTTCGCCGACGACCACGAGCACGGGCTTCTCGAGTTCGGCGAGGCGGCCGAAGTCGCTCTTTGCGCCTTTCTGCGGCCGCACGCTCGAGAGCCATCCGGCTCCCGAATAGCGCACGACCGTCCGGGCGAAGTCGGCCAGGTCGCGGGTTGCGCCGAAGAAGGGGTGGCCCATCCAGTCTCTGAGGGCGGCCTCCACGCCTTCCGCCTGCGCGATCTTCCGGGCCCGCCGCAGCCGAAGGCCGTACTCGTCCTCCCACCCTTCGAACCCGTCGACAACGGCGCCCGCAAGGGCAAGCGAGCGTACGAGGTCCGGGCGCTCAAGGGTGAGGTGGACCGCGACGGCCCCGCCCATCGAGGCCCCGACAAGGTGCGCGCGCGGGAGGTTGAGGTGCTCGAGGAGCAGGCGCAGGTCCTCCGCGTGGTCCTCGGTCGAGTAGCCCTCGGGGGGGGCCGAGCTCTCGCCCTGGCCCCGCAGGTCGTAGCGCAGGCACCGGTAGCGGCGCGAAAGCGGCTCGACTTGGTGGTCCCAGAGGTGCAGCGAGGTCGCAAACCCCGGAACGAGGACCACAGTCTCGCCGGAGCCGGCGAGCTGGTAGTTCAACTGGACGTCCCGAAGCTGGGCCTTCGTGCCGACCGCCCCCCGGGCCGCCAAGCGCCGGGCGCGCGCAAAAGGCTTGCGTGAGGGCCGCATCGGCTTTTTAGCCTGCGCCGGGGTTCGCCGTCCGGATGGGCGCGAAGCGCGAACCCGTCACGATGGTCCTTGCGGAGGCCGCAGTCGAACTTGTCCCCCGCAGCCTGCGCTCACACCCCTCGGTCGTGTCGAACGCGCAGAGGCAGGGGCGCGACCCGGCGCGCGTCCTGCTCGATTCGTCCTTCCACCACCGCGCGATGCGGGGGCTTGCCGACGCCGAGCGGCGCGGTCGGCCCGACATCGCGCACTTCTGCGCGCTCCTTGCGCAAGGGTCTCGCCTTAACGCCGCCGGCCGCCTGCGGCTCCTCATCCACACCTGCAACGATGTGGTGATTTCCGTGAAGCCGGAGACCCGGCTCCCCCGCGTCTACGACCGCTTCAAAGGGCTCGTCGAGCAGGTGCTCGTGGAGGGCGCCGTCCCGAAGGACGAGCGCTTCCTCTTGGTCGAGGAGGGCGGCATCAAGGAGGCGGTCGCGCGCGGCGCGTTCAAGCGCGTGGTCCTGCTCACGCCCTCCGGCAAGCGCACGACGCTGGCCAAGCTCTTCCCTGCAAAGTCCAAGCTCGACGCGACGGCGGTCCTCATCGGGGCCTTCGCGCACGGGGACTTCACGGAGGCGACGCGCAAGGCGGCGACGGAGGCGGCCTCGGTGGCCGACGAGCCGCTTGAAGCTTGGTCCGTGGAGGGTGAGGTCCTCCACCGGCTTGCCGACGTCGAGGGCCTCAAGTGAAGGGGGAGTCCGCGGGCGGCGAGCGCCTCCACGAGGGCCCTTGACCTCCGGGTACCTACCGAGACCCCAACCGACCCAAAGAGTTTATTAGGATCGCAAGTCGGAGATCGGGGACGCAAGTGGGGACCTCGAATGAAACTTAGAGTCGCAGTGCTCGCCGCCGGCGCTTTGATCCTTGCAACCGCAACCGTGTCCGCCGCAATCATGCCTGCGATCCCGACGAACCGCGGGAGCATCACGTCGCAGACCACGTGGACGGACCTCCCGATCGTCAAGGTCGCATTCCCGGAGAACCTCGACCTCGACTACGAGGCCGTGTTCGTCCTGAAGACCCAGGAGCAGTGGGACGCATTCTGGGCGGGCGTCCCCCAGGTTACCGCCGAGGGCCTTGCCGTTGGCGAGATCCCCCAGCCCGACTTCACGCACCAATTTGCCATCGTGGCTTCCTACGGATGGAAGAGCGAGGGCTACGCGATCTCCGCGACGCACGCGAAGTTCAATGGCCAGCAGGTTGCCGTCAGCGTGGACCGCCAATTCCCCAACCCCTCGAACTGCCGCGTGTACTTCGACCCGTTCTACGGCGGCATCTCGGTCGTTGAGCAGCCCGCAGTCTCGAACTTTGCCGACACGCCGGTCGGCTCGACCTACCACCAGGTGATGGAGGCCCGCTGGGCGCTTGCGACCCGCGACTGCCGCGAGCACTCCATCTAATGCGCTTGGCGATCCCGGGACCTCTTCTTACGTAGGTCAGCCGATGCTTTGGGCGCGGTCCGCCCTCAAGGCGACTTCTTCACTTCGATGCGGTAGCGCTGCTCGTCCTGCGAGCCCTTCCCGGAAGGGCGGAAGCCCTCGCGCTCGAGGTGGCGCGATTCGGCCGAGTGGGGTTGCGCGACGACCTCGACCGCCTTCTTGCGAGCGAAGCGCGCGGCCCCGACCACGTACTCCACCACGGCGCGCTCGGCGCCGGCCGAAAGGCCCTCGGCCCGAAGCGCGAGGCCCGCGATCTCCTCGACTCCGCCTTCAAGCTCCGTGAGGACGAAGGCGCCGAGGAGTTCGTGCCCCATGTGCACGACGCGCACGCGGTCGGCGTGCTCTTGAAGCGCCCTGGCGAGCACCGGGCCGCCGGAGGCCGCCTCCCTGGCCACGGCCGCGATTTCCGCGGCCTCGTTGGGGTGCATCTTCCGGACGGAGACCAAGGCGCCTGCCCTCCCGAAAGGTGGGCCTGCACCCTCTTAAGGGATGGGGACGAGAAGGTGCCAAAGCCCCCTTGCGGGGGCCCGAGTTGCGGCGCCGCGCACGGCGCCCGCGCCCCTCACGCCTTCCCGATGTTGTGCCTTTGGCGGTGCTCAAGCAAGTTATAGCGCTTGACCTGCTCGTTCACCCAGGCCCAGTCGAGGTTGTTGAACCACTGCGTGATGTAGTCCTTGCGCTTCGTCCCGTAGTCGAGGAAGTACGCGTGCTCGTAGACGTCGAGGATCACGAGCGGCGTGGCGTTCCACACGCCGCCCTGGTTGTGCACATCGCAGAGGTAGACGTGGATGCGGTGGTCCTCCCAGTCGTAGGCCGTGACGACCCACCCGCGCGAGGAGACGCCCGCCGCCTCGACTTCCGCCTTCCAGGTCTCCCAGGAGCCGAAGTCGTCGTTTAGCATGTTGAGGACCTCGCCCGTGGGCGCGCCGCCCTTGCCGCCCATCACATCGAAGTACCCCTCGTGGAGGCGCACGCCGTTCACGGCGAAGGTCTCCTCGACTTTGAGCTCACGGAAATCCCCGTGCGTGGCGTTGGCGGTCTTGAGGTCCACAGTGTCGAGCTTGCCGCGGATCTCGTTCGTCTTGTTCACGTAGCCGGCGTAGAGCACGTCGTGGTGCTCCGCGATTTGCCGCTCCGTGAAACCCTGGAGTCCCCCCGGCTGATACTTGAGCGCCCGGGCCGTCTTCTTCGCGTTGTTTCTAGCCATGCTTGTTCCTCCGTTGGTTCCGTTTGCTTGCGTGATTTGGGGAGCGTCACAGCGTGGGTTGCCCGGGCGCCCACTCGGCGGGGCAGGAAGCGCCCGTCTGGATCGCCTGAAGGGCCCGCAGGGACTCCTGGATTGAGCGCCCGGTCTTCGTTTCGTACATGGTCATCGCCCGCAGGCGTGCCTCAGGGTCAAGGATGAACGTGCCGCGCGCGTGGTAGCCCTCGTGGTCGAGCAGGACGCCGTAGCGGCGGCCGGCCTCCTTCTTGAGGTCCGAGAGGAGCGTGATGTTGAGTCCGCCGAGGTGCTTGACCCAGGCCTTCTGCGCCGCATCGGAATCCGCGGAGCAGCCAAGCACGACCGCGCCGGAGGCCGCGAAGTCGGCAGCCCTCCTCGAGTACTCCGCGACCTCCGACTGGCAAACCGTCGTGAAGGCCTTGGGGAAAAAGAAGAGGACGACCCACTTGCCCTTGTAGTCGGCAAGCGCGTGCTCCTTCCCATCGGTACCCTTGAGCTTGAAGTCCGGTGCGGGGTCGCCTAATCTGAGCACCGGTAAACCACCCGAGAAAGAAGGGAAAATGCGATCAGGAGAACGCTATAAATAGATTGGCTGGAGCACGCGCGGGACGGGTGGGCCTGTGCTTTGAGGGGTCGAATTCGCGCGCGCCGTGCGCGTTCTTGCGCCGCGCGCGGCAAACAATTAATAGGTTCCCCCGGGAAAGGGAAGGCGCCTCCTGAGAGGGCGGCACGGGGCGTCCAGCGGGTGCAAGCCGAAGGCGGCGGGGGCATGGAGGCCGCCTACGCGGACGCGCTCAAGGTCGCGATCGCCCATGAAAAAGAGAAGGCGCGCCTCTACATGGAACTCTCGGAGCACGCGCGCCACGGCGCGAAGATGATGTTCACGGAACTTGCCGCCGAGTCGATGATGTACATCAACTCCCTCATGCTCGAGTTCGAGCACGTCCTCCTCTCCGACGAGATCGGCGAGGGCGAGGACTCGGATGCCTATGTTGACATCGGCGTCCTAAGGACGCAGAAGCTCACGATCCCCAAAGAGTTCACGACGCCCGAGCAAGCCGTGCTCGTGGCGATCCAGAAGACCGAGGCGAGCCAGGCCTTCTACGAGGCGCACGCCCAGGGGGAAGGCAACGAGCGGCTCGCGGGCTTCTACCAGGGGTGCGCGAAACGCATGCAGAGGCGCGCGGTGGACCTGAAAGAGGAGTACGAGCGCTTCGTGCTCACACAGATGTAATCAAGGCCGTGGTATGATCAGGGCCTCAAGGCGTGCGCGGCCCCTGCAACCAGGCGCGAACCTTTTTATCGCGAAGCGCGCGAGCGGAGTCGTCATGGCGCACGGCGAGAAAGGCACCGCGGTCGTGGTGGCCGCGGCCGTGGTCCTCAGCACCCTCGTGTTCTCCGCGCCGGGCGCCTTGGCCGCGCCCCTGGAGATTGACGCCCCGGGATGGCAGGTCGTGTTGCCCCGGCCGCCGGGCAGTGCGGGGATCGGGAGC
Organism: Thermoplasmatota archaeon; assembly: GCA_035283065.1. GTDB lineage: Archaea > Thermoplasmatota > DTKX01 > DTKX01 > DATEUP01 > DATEUP01. The sequence continues at coordinate 7,381 of DATEUP010000263.1, forward strand.
GCACTGGCCGCCGGCGACGTCACGGGCGACGGCCGGGACGACCTCAACGTGTTTTTCACGCCCGACTACTCGTTCCGGTTCGACCCGCCCTTCATCTTTTCGAACTCCTCGTGGGACATCTTTGCGGGGGGGCCCTCGGGCCTCGCCTCAACAAGCCTCTCGCGCAGCTCCGCGGCACTTGCGGGCTTTGGAACTGCCACCGGCGTGACTTTTCCCCGGCAGGCGCCCGACTTCAACGGCGATGGGCTCGCGGACTTCGCGATCGCCACGACGAACTACGTCACGGTGAACGGCGGGTACGAGGCCGTCGCGGAACTTTTCTACGGGTCCTCCGCAGGGCTGCCGAGCACTCCCTCTTGCCGAGTCTCGGTGCCCTCCGACATCAACCAATCCGTTTCTTACACGTGGATGCCGGGCGGCGACTTCGACGGGGACGGCGCGAGCGACCTCTTGCTCCTTGAGGTGGCCTATCCGTCCCGGCCCCCAGAGAACGGGACGGGAGCTTACGAGTCGGTCACGCAGCTGAAGATGGTCCACGGTGGCGCCGGGTGCAGCCCGCGGTTTGAGGCGGGCGTCCGATTCCCGACCTTGGCCGGCGGCTACCCCCAGATCCTCGGCTGGGGCGATTTCAACGGGGACGGCAAGGACGACGCGGTGCTCGACGAAACCGCGTATTTGCCCACCTCGAACGCCGAGCACCACCTGAAGGTCCTGCCCGGCACGAGCACGGGTCCGACGAATGCCACGATCGTGGCCCTCACCATAACGAGCTCCTATTCGACGCGGTTTGCGCCAGGAATCGATGTGGACGGCGACGGTTACGGGGACCTCGCGCTCCTCCTCGGGTACCAGGCGGGGTTCCTCGGGGAGTACTTCTCGATCCTCGTCTACCCGGGGGGGCCGGGCGGGCTCTCCACCTCGCCGGGCGCGCCCCAGAACCTGCCGGGCGAAGGCTTTGCAAACGCGCTGCCTTCCTTCGGCGACCTCGATGGGGACGGAGCCTTGGACTTGGTGCTCGTCCACAGCAATACCTCGTCGGCCCTCAACATCGTGAAACTCGACCTCTACTTCGGGGCGGGGGGCGTCTTTCCCACAGCGCGGGACTGGAACGCCACGGTTACCGTGCGCGACGAGAACACCTCGTGGTTCTCAGGGACGCTCGCGAGCCTCGACGCCTCGGGCGACTTTGACGGAGACGGGAGGGATGACCTCGTCCTCCTCGTAGGCAGCAGCAGCGCGTTCCCGGGCCCCCTATCGGCCGTGACCGTGTCCGCCTCCGCCGCGGTCCTCCTCTACTATGGGGTGCAGGTCCTGAAGGATGTCTCAGGGATCGAGCCCGTCGGGTTTGACTCGGGAGTGGCCTACCCGACCTTTGAGTACGGGTTCAACGTCCTGCAGCGGGCTTCGAATCAGACATACTTCGACGGCTTCTCGGTTCAGACCGAGGTAGGGGCGCTCGAGTATGACCCCGCGCAGGGCGCGTTCTCTTTCGCGCCGAACGCAAGCCGCCCGCCCGGCGACTATCTGCAACTCAAATCCAACTCGAGCGCGGCCTGGGACGAGGCGGCGCGCTCGTGGGACATTCGCTTCCGCTTCGAGTTCAGCTGGTCGTTCCCGAGCGAGGAGGTTCAGACCTTCAAGCTCGTCACGACCCACGGCGGGACGCCTCTCGCCACGGGCCGCGGCGTGGCGGGCGCCTTCCGCCTCGAGAAGGACTTCGCCTTCGTTGGCAGCCTGGCGCTTCGGGACACCTCACGCGGGCTCGACCTTCTCCCGAGCGCCTGGGTCGCGGCCTCCGCCCCCTTGCAGGTCGGCGGGCTTACCGTGAGCTTCGAGGGGGCGCCCGGCCGGTTGGTGCCCCCGGCGTTCTACAACTGGAGTTCCACGGACGACGACTTCACGATTTGGAACGCCCCCGGCGGCGCCCTAAACCTCGCTGCCGCGGCCGACAGCACGAGCGACCCCGGCGACAACCTCACGGTCGGCCTAATCGGGCTACCCGACCCGGGCGTCGGGGCGCCCACGGCGGCCTTCCCCTTCCGCGTCGATGCCGACGCTCCGACCTTCACGGGTGCCCAGCCCTCGAACGACTCGTGGGTCGCGCAGAAGGTTGTAACCCTCGCGATTGTGGCGCTCGACCCTTTGAGCGGCATCGACATCGCGACGCTCGAATACCAGACCTCGACCGCCGGGCCCGGCGCCTACGGCCCCTGGGTCTCGCCGTCCTTCGACGCCTCCGACCCCCACGCCGTGCGTGGGCGCGCGGACGCTGCGTTCGAAAACGGCGAGGCGAACTACTTCCACTTCCGCGTGCGCGACCTCGTGGGCAACGGCTACGCGGAGAGCCCGGCCTACCAAGTGCGCGTCGACACGCTCCACGTCGTGTTCTCGGCGCCCACCCCTTCGCCCGACATCTGGCAGCGCAGCGCGGAGGTCCGCGTGGGGATCACCGTCACGGATCTCGGCGCTTCCGGCGTGCTCGCCTCAAGCGTGGCCTTCCGGACCTCCACCGACGACATCTTCGCCTACGGCCCATGGACGCCCGTGCCGGGACTTCCAAACGGGGTCGAAATCGGGGCCCTTGCCGACGCCCCGCTCGCGCAGGGCGACGTGAACTTCGTCCAATGGCGCGCGGAAGACGTAGTCGGCACGGGACTCACTCTGAGCGGCCACTTCCAGGTCCGCGTGGACTTCTCGCCGATCACCTTCGGAAACTTCACCCCGGACCCGGCCGTCCGACGCACCGGCACGAATGTGACCGCGGAAATTCGGCTCGCGGACGGAGGGCCGGCAAGAACCGCCAAGTCGGGGGTCAACGCCACGAGCGCGGCGTTCCGCTTCGCTCCCGACGGCGCCGACTGGGGGAATTGGACGTCGCAGGGCCTTACCCTTGCGAACCTCGACGGGGCCAACTGGTCGGCCCGCGTCGACCTGCGCCTCGTACCGGGGCCCGCAAACCGCGTGGAATTCAAGGTCCTTGACCTTGCGGGCAACGGGCCCTCGGAATCGCCCACTTTCAGCCTGCACCTGAACCGCGCGCCGACGGCGAACATCTCGCTCAACGTGACGAACGCGACGGTCTACCTCAACGATTCCCTGTCGATGACCGCGTTCCTTTCCGACCCCGACGGGGACGCAATCACGTTCAAATGGCAGGACGGCGACGGCGCCACGCTCTCGAACAACTCGACCACGGTGAACCTCACCCTCCCGATCGGCACGCACGTGTTCCGGCTGACGGCCCGCGACGCTTTTGGCGCCTCTTCGCAGGCGCAGGTCACGGTCCTTGTGGTCGAGCGCCCCGCGCCTCCTTTGCCCCCGCCCACTCCTCCGCCCGTCCAGGTGATCAACGAGGGCTTCTCAAATGCGGTTCTCCTGCTTGCGCTTCTCGGGGCGGCCGCCGTCGCCGTCCTCCTTGCCTCTTCGCGCCGGCGCAGGCGCGGCCCCGAATGAAGCTGTCGAGGGGCCCCACGAACCCTTTTTGCCAAGCGTCCGCCATTTGGCACCTCCGATGGCCGACCTCCTCGCGCTTCTCGCCATCGGGCTCCCCGCGACCGCCGTGGGCGCCTTCGCCCTCTACCTTGCGCTAAACCGCACGGAAATCACGTTCTTCGAGCCGCGCCAGGGCGACCTCCTGATCCTCTCGCTCCTTGTGATGCTCGCGGGCCACCTCCTCCTGCTCCTTGGCGCCACGATGGGCGACCCGGCCTTCACGTCCTGGGGTTGGCTGCTCATCGGGCTTGGACTCGCAGTGGCCTGCGCGACTGGGATCGGCCTCGTGCGCTATTCCAACCAGCAGCACCGCCGCGACGCGGCGCAGGCCAAGCAGGGCGCGGTGAGCCGGGCGCAGGTCGAAGCCGTGTCACGCGCGGCCGAAGCCTCGGGCATCGGGCTCCTCATCGTCGAGCGCGGCAAGGACGCCGCCGACCGGGTGACACTCTGCAACCTGCCGGCCGCGGCCCTCATCGGGATGACGCCGGAAACGGCGGTCGGCCAGCCGCTCGCGACCCTCCTGCGCAACGAGGAGCGCGAAGCGGTCGGCCGGCTTGCGGGGCGCGCGTCCAAGGTCCCCGGGCACTCGATTTCCGCCGGCCTCGAACTTTCGCCGCGCGGGGCGGAGGGGGAGCGGATCCCGGTCGAAGTCGGCCTCACCTACCTCGGCACGGAGGGCTCCGGCGCCTTTGCCGTTACGCTCTTCGACGCGCGAGCGAAGCGGACGGCGATCGCCGCGGCTCGCGATGCGCGCTCTGACGCGGACTTCTACCTCGACCTGGTGACCCACGACTTGTCGAACTTTAACCAGGGGGCGCTCGGGTACCTCGAGCTCGTGGAGCTCAACAAAGACGCCTCCCTCGAGCGCATTCGCGCTTTCGAGGCCAAGGCGCTGCGCCAGATCCGCGCCTCCTCCCGCCTCATTGAGAACGTGAAGCTCCTGTCGGTCATCCGGGAATCGAAGGACGAGATCGGGCCCGTTGACGCCATGCATGCGCTCCACGACGCGATCGACCACACCGTTTTCAGCTGGACGGAGAAGGACGTGGAGGTCCGCCTCGTGCCGATGACCGAGGCCCACGACGTGCGCGCCGACCCCTGGCTTCGAGACCTCTTTGCCCACATCCTCGACAACTCTGTGAAATTCTCGGCGGAAAAGCGCGTCGAGGTCGCCGTTTCCGTGGCGGAAGGCGAGGGCGGCAAGACGCTGGTGTTCCGGATCGCGGACCGGGGCCGCGGCATCACGCCCGGCGAGCGGGAGATCATCCTCGACCGGCTCGCCTCGAGGAAGCGGGACTTCTCCGCCTACCGCTCGGGGATCGGCCTCTTCATCGTAAAGACGATCACGGACCGCTATGGGGGCCGCCTGTGGATCGAGGAGCGCATCCCGGGGGAGCATGCGAAGGGGTCCGTGTTCTGCATCGAAATTCCGCGCGCATGAGGCGAGCCCTCACTCGGCACCGACCCCAGCGCGCCATTCGAGGTACGCGCGGAGTGAAGGCCCGGCCAGAGGCAGCCCCGGCAGGGAGCCCGACGCCAGATCGCCAACGGCCCGCCAGGCCGCGATGCGGGCGGCCTCGCGCCCGCCGATGATGACGCCGATGGCAAGGAGCGCGCCCGGCAGGAGCGCGGTCGGCCCCGTTGCGCCGGCGGCGAGCGTCCGCAGGTGGAGTTCGAGCGCCCCAAGGAAGAGGAAAAAGCCAAGCGCGTTTGCCACGACCGTGTGGTTGACCTGTTGGACGAAGGCGCGGTCGGCCGCCTCGAGCGGGCGTGGGGCCACGAGGATCGGCTGCCCGCCGCGGCGCGTGGGCGGCAAGGTGGAAGCCGCCGCACCGGCCGAGCGCGCCTGGAGCAAGAGCATGAGGACGAGCGCCAGGGAGAGGAGAAGGAGGGCGGGCGAGGGCACGAAGACCCCGGCCGCCTGGAGGGCGCCGTAGAGGGCTGGCATGGCGAGGTACCCCAGGGCTTCGCGCCGGAATTCGGTGCGCGCAAGGTCGGGGGCGCCCATGGGACGGTGGAGTCCCGAGGCGCCCAAAGGCCCTTTCGCAGGCCGCCCGAGGGGCGCGCTTTTAACATGGCCCGCCTCATCGCGCGAGGGGGGACGGCCGCGGCGGACTTGGACGCGGCGCGCTCGCTCGAGTTCCTCTCCCGGATCGTCGACCTCTTGTCGACCTCCGCCGAAAGGCGCGCGCTCCTCGACGCCGCCCTCGACGCGTCGCTCGTCCCGCTCGGCCTTTCAAAGGGCGCGGTGTTCCTCCGCAAAGGCGCGACCGACGCCCTCGAGGTCGGGGCGGCAAGGGGCTTTCCCGTGGCGCGCGGGGGCGCCGCCGCGGCGCCGGGGGTCCTTGAAGCGGGAATGGGGCTTGCAAACGTGGCGATCCGCCGGAAAGGGGCCTTTGCGATCCCCGACCTGTCGAGAGAGGCGCATGCCAAAGAGCTCCACGGGGCCTGCCTCTCCGCCGGCCTCACTGTAAGCTCGGCGGCGCTCGTGCCCGTCGCGGTGGGACCGCGCGCGCTTGGAGCGATCCTCGTCGTTTCGGAGCCGCCGCGCGACTTTACGGCGTCGGAGCGAGGGTTCCTGAAGCTCGTTGGCGCGCTGCTTGGCTGGACCCTCGTGGGGCAGGGCGCCCTGCGGGACGTCGAGGCAAGGAACGAGGAGCTGAAGACGCTAGCGAGGGCCCTCGACCAGCGCACGGCGGAGCTCAAAGAGCTCGACCAGTACAAGACGCGCAGCATCCACCTCATCACGCACGAGATGCGCAAGCCCCTCACGCCGATTTTCACCTACGCGGACATGCTGCTCGGGTTGGACTTCCCCCCGGAGAAGCAGCGGCATTTCCTCGAGCAGATTCGGTCCGCGGCCGACGAGATGAACCAGTACGTGAGCGAGATGATTGAGACGGCCAAGCTCGAGGAAGGCGGCATCCAGATGCTCTTCGAGGACGCCGATGTGGTCGCCGCGGCCGAAGGGGCGGTCGGGCGGTGGCGCAAGGAGGCCCAGACGGCGGGGGTGACCCTCGAGGCCCACTCGGACCTCGTGCGCCGCGTCTACACGACCGACGGCGTGAAGATTGGCGAGATCCTCGAGAACCTGATCGAGAACGGCATCAAATACACACCGGAAAGTGGGAAGGTCTCCGTGAACCTGCGGAAGAACGGGCCCGATCTCGAAATGTCCGTCAAGGACACGGGGATCGGCATCGCGCCGGAGGACCTGCCCGGCCTGTTTCAGAAGTTCAACATCATCAAGAAGGCGGCCGTGCCGCGGCCGACGCACCGCGCGGGCCTCGGGCTCTACCTTGCACGCGTCTACGCGGAGGCGCTCGGGGGCTCGATCGGGGTCACGTCCGAGCTCGGCAAGGGCAGCACATTCACCGTCCGCATCCCGGTTGGCACTTGAGGCGCGAAGGCGGCCGCGGCCCCAGATCCCCGAGGTCCGCGCGGGCGCCATGCGTTTATCCGAGCAAAGCGCGGTGAGGCCGCGGGGCGGCCCCACGACGTCGGAAGCGCTCACAAGGGCCCTCGAAGGCTTCGACAAGCGCGTCGCGGGCAAGGTTGTGGTCTGCCTGCCCGACCTCTACCTCGACCAACTCGTGACTCTCCCGCGCTGGGCCGAGACGCAGAAGCAACTCACGTCCGCCGCCCTGCGCGGCGGCGGGCGCATCCGGTCGGGCGGCCAGCGGTTTGTGGTCGGCGGGAACGCGCTCAACACGGCGCGGGCGCTGGCATCCCTCGGCGTCCCCGTGCGCTTTGCCGCGCGCACCTCGAAGGCAGCCCTGGAACTTGCCAAGCGAGAGGCCGATGGAAGCGGGCTCGACATGTCGCTCGTGCGGACGGACGGGAAGGCCTCGCTGACCGTCGCGCTCGAGATGGGCGGCGAGCGCACGAACGTGCAGCTCAACGACGCGGGGTCGCTCGAGGGCTTGAGGCTCGAGGACCTCGGCGAGGGCGTTGCCGCCGCAATCCAAGGCGCGGCGGCCGTTCACGTCGCGAACTGGGGCCAGAACGTCGCGGGGGGGACCGCGTTTCTCGCCGAGACGGCGAAACTCGCCAAGCAGGCGGGCGCGCTCACGTTCTTCGACCCGTCGGACCTCTGGGGCCGCGAGAAGGACACGCTTGGCCTCATCCGGGAGGTCCAGGCATCCAAGGGCCTCGATTGGTTCCTCGTGAACGAGGTCGAGCTGCGGGAGCTCTCCCGCGTGCTCCTGCTGAACGCTGGTGGGACCTCGCCCTGCGCCCATGACGACATGCAGGGGCAGGGCCGCGAGTTCACGAAACGTGTGCCGGGGGGCCTTGCGGCTCACGCCGCGCGCCGCGCGGAGTCGTGGCGGGCCGGGAAAAGCGAGGGCGCGTTCGATGAGGAGGCCGCGCTGCCCCTCCGGACCACGGGCGCGGGCGACGTCTGGAATGCCGCATTCATAGCGGCGACGCTTGCCGGGACCGAGCCGCAAGTCCGATTGGAATTCGCCCAGCGCCTCGCGCGGGCGTTCGTGACCACGCTGGGGGCGCCGCCCTCGCTTGCGGCCCTCCGGAGCCCCTGAGGCGACCTCCCCGACCTTTGGGGGCGCCCCCCACCCTTCTGCGAACGGTACCACAAGCTTCAACAGGGGAACAACCGCGGTTCAAGGGCTGATGGCGCCCTCATACCGCGAGCGTGGCGAGAGGATTACCCCGGGCGCCCAGACGATTTTCGCGCACCTCGTCGACCACCCGCTCGACTTCCGCAAGGAGATCCGCCACGCGCTCAAGATGCCGAACGGCACGTTCCAATACCACCTCCAGGTGCTCGAGGAATGCGGGCTCCTGCGCGCCGTTCACTACGACGGGAAGACGTATTACCGGATCCTTGTCCGGGGCGCTCCCCGCGTCGCGCTCACGCTCCAGCGGCTCGGCTGGGACGCAAGCGAAGAGGGCGCGAAGCTCGGCGAAGTCGGCGCGAAGGTCGACAAGATCCACCTGGCGGCCGACCGTGCGATCCTCTCTCGGGCGTCGCGCGTGAGCGCGGGGCAGGCCGCGAGCTCCGCGGACCACTACAGCGCGCTGAAGACGCTGCTCGTGCTGTAGGGCACCCTATTTGGCGCGCCGGCGGCGAAATAACAGCACGAGCCCAAGGCCGGCGGCGCCGATGCCGCCCGCCAGAACGAAAAGGCCCACGCCGGACGATGGTTCGGTCGTCGGGGGCGGCTGGCAATCACAAGGCGGCGCTGCAGGCTCGGGGACCTGCCACGTCGTCGAGCCCAACTCAACCGTCTTAGAGCCGTCGTCGACTTCGACGAGAACCGTGTGGTTGCCCGGCACGGTGCTTGTCGGCAGCGAAAGGTCGAGGTTTCCCGGCGCCGTGATGTCGACTGTGCGGATCACGCGCCCGTCGAGCTTCACGGTGAGCGTGAGTTGCGCGTAGGGAGACTCCACGGCGTAGGCAAGGCTGATGTTGAGGCCTTCGGCGGTAAGCGAAAAGGTCGAGGCGAAAGGCGCGGGGTGTACAACCATCACGGGGGCCTGCAAGGTTGTTTGGGCGCCCCACTCGTCAACGACTACGAGGGTCAGCGAGTAGTCGCCTTCCAGCCCGTAGCCGTGCGGGAGAGCGAGGGGGCGGCCCGATCCCGAAAGGGGCCCAAATGTGTGAGAGCCGTCGCCGAAGTCGGCGTTATACGAGGTGAGGTTGTTGTCGAGGTCTTCCAGGTCTGCGAGGAGGCTCCACGAGAGGCCTTCCACCGCCGTGAAATTGGCCTCCGCGCTCCAGGACACGAGGGGCGCCCGGTTTAGGACCTCGAGGGAGAGGCGCGCCCGGCTGGTCGCACCCCAGTCGTCGGTCACTTCGAGCCACAGGCCGCTCGGGCCGGGGCGCAAGAAGGCGTGCGAGGTATTCCAAGTAGGTTGCGTCACCACCGTCCCGTCGTCGAAGAGGAAACGGTACGACCGGATGTCGCCATCCGGGTCGTCGGAAGCCATGCCCGAAATGCCCAGGGGCACCAGCGTCAGCACCGAACTCGCATTCGCGGCTACCCCCGCGAAAGGCGCGCGGTTTCCCACTGTGCCTAGAACATAGGTTTGTGCGGTCGCGCCCTCATTATCGGTGACCGTAAGCACGATCGTGTAATTTCCCGGCCGGAGGAAGCTCATCACAAACACGGGGCCATCGCCCAAAGCCTCGGGAGCAACGAATCCTCGGCCGATATGTTCCCACAAGTAGGACACGACGACCCCGTCCAGGTCGGTCGAGGTGCTCGCGTTGAATGTGACGTTTTCGAGCGTCAGCGGCGAAGGGGTCTCCGCCCATGCCGTCGCGACGGGGGCACGGTTGAGCACTTCCACGCTCACGGTCGCGGGGCTCCGCGAGCGAATCCCCGCCACGTCCACAGCCCAGACGGAAAAGCCGCGGACCCCCGACCTGGGGTAGCTCGCGGCATACGACGCCGAGTCGCCGGTCGCGCTCAGGTTGAAGGTGCTCAGGTTCCCCGCTTCGTCGAGAACCACCTCGAAGTGGTCGATGAGCCGGTCGGCCCGCAGCGCGCCCATCGTAAGATTCGCCGGTTCGAAGGTCAAGACGCTCGGCCGCTCCGCCGCCAGGCCCACTACCGGCGCCCGCCGGAGCTCGATGGGAACGCTCCCATTGTTGTTTGACTCGTTGCGCTCGGCGATCAACCCATCGGCATCGAGGGCGAGGTCCAGCGTGAGGTCGCCCCAGACGGTCGGCCCCAAGGCGGAAAGGTTCAGCACGAGGTCGAACGAGGACGCCGCAAACGCCGGCGCGGAAAGCGTGCCATTGAAGAGGAGCGTCCCGTCCACGCGGACCTCCGCTTGAACCTCCTCGCTCCACATCCCCGTGTTGTCGACCCCCAGCGAAACGTTCACGAGGCTCCCTTCCTCGGCCCATGCCGGCGCGCGCGTGAGCGTCGCGTTCACGGCGAAGTCGCGCTCCTGCGGGTAGAAGGGCGCCATCTTCGGGTCGCCGATGACGATCTGGCGCCAGCCGACGACGTGGGATGCCGCCCAGAAGCTCTCGGCCATGTTGTAGCCCTGGATGTAGCGGCCGAAGAGGATGTGGCCGTCGGCAATGGCGGAGATGTACGGCTCGTCGGTGTAGCCCTTGATCCCGTTGATGCCCTCGTCGATCCAGTCGGCGATCAGGGACTGGCCGTACGAGGGCGGCCAAGTAAAGGTGCGGCCGCCAGTCGAAACGAAGGTCTCGCCGATCGACCCGTTTACCCACGTGTTCTGCGGCTTGGCATTCTGCGTAACCGACCCCCAGCAGCAGTCGTTCGACCCCCACGACGAGTACCCGATCACGTTGGCGCGGCCCGTCACGTAGGTCGTGTTCGTGTTCATGAATACGGGCTCGCCCGCCGCCGCAAGGCTCGCGTTCGCCCAGAGGAGCGCCGCGTTGGCGTACCCGTAGGTGCCCCAGCCGCCCCCATAGCCCTTCGAGGAGTCCGAATCGAGGACAAACTCGCCTCGCGAGCCGAGGGAACTCGCAGCACGGTCGATGAGCGCCATCGCGGTCGATTCGTTGTATGCGTAGATTCCCGTGACAAGCCGGAGTCCGAACCGCGCGAAGCTGAAGCGCTCCGTCTGGTTGAAGTACGGGTTGCCCCACAAGTTTGCGCTCCCGATGTACGAGGCGTACGAGCCGCCGAGCAGCATGAGCGCGTCCTGGAACGAAGTCGCGCCGTTCGGGCCGGACCACGCAACGCGGATCGGCACCCCCTTGAAGGTCACGATGTAGTTGATGCCGGGGCCGAGCGACCGGTTCGACATCTCGCTCGTGAACCAACTCGCGAAGCCGGTCCACACGGCCGACGTGATCGTCTCGGCGACCGGCAGGTCCGCGAGGAACACGTGGTCGTCGGCCATGGCGTGAACCTGCTGGAAGTGCGCCGTTAGGTTTCGCGACGTGAGGCTGTTGTTGTTCCCGAGCAGGACGACATCGCTGTAGTCGAAGGGGTCGAAAAGCGGGTACGTCGCGTCGGGGGCAAGGGCCGCCGCCGCGCTCTCCGCCGAGTTTGCTTGGCGCTCGCCGATCGTGGCGCCCGTCATGGGCGCAAGGGCCAGGCCTGCGACGAAGAGCAAGGCCGCCGAACGAGGCAGGCGCATCGCGTTCGCCGAAGAGCCTCAACGATTTGATGGTTGCGAGATCGGGAGTTTCCCCCGTGCGGTCAAAGGGGCTTTATCCGCGCCGCGGCGTTCCCGCGGACGGGGGTGGCGCAGGTCCACGCGTTCATCACGGGCGGCGGCGGGTTCTTGGCAAACCACCTCGCTCGCGACTTGCTCGGCCAGGGGCACCGGGTCACGTTGCTCGTGCGCGGCGGCGCCCGCGAGGGCCTGCCGCAGGGCGCCCAAGTCGTCCGCGGCGACCTCCTGAAGGGCCCTCGGCCCCTTGTCCCGGCAAAGGCCGACGTCGTCTACCACCTCGCCGCTCTTTCGAACGTCGGTCAAAGCGTTGCCGACCCATCAACGACGTTCAAGGTGAACGTCCTGGGGACCGCCCACCTGCTCGAGGAAGCGCGCACGCGCCGCCGGCCGCTTCGCCGGTTCGTGCTTGCATCGACCGCGCAAGTCTACGGGCCGCCCTTCCGCGGCCGGCTCCCGGAGGGCCATGCGACGCTTCCGCGCAACCCCTATTCGGCTTCGAAGGCTGCGGCAGAGAGCCTCGCCCTTGCCTACGACGGTCTCTACGGCATTCCGGTCACCGCCCTGCGGCTCTTCAATGTCTACGGGCCGGGCCAGCGCCCGAGCTTTGTGATCCCCAGCGTCCTGTCCCAGTGCCTGGAGGGCCGTTCGCTCAAGATCGGGAACCCGTGGCCAGTCCGCGACTTCGTTTTCGTCGAAGATGCTGCGCGCCTCTTCCGTCTCGCGGGCCTTGACCGGGACCGCCGGCGCGAGGTCGTGAATGTCGGCACGGGCAAAGGCGTCCGGGTCGACCGCATGGCCGCGCTTGCCGTGCGGGCCACCAAGTGCGACCTGCGCCCGTCTGTCGAGAGGGGGCGCAGGCGCCCGAATGACTTCGACCGCCTCGTCGCCGACCCCTCGAAGGCGCGGGGGCTCTTCGCGTGGCGCCCTCTCGTGGGACTCGAGGAAGGCTTGTCGCGCACGGCTGCTTCGATGCGCGCTGGAAGCAGCGCGTGAGCCCTTTGTCAAGAGCGCCCATACTCTACTACACCCCACCCGCACC
>DATEUP010000264.1:0-5780 GCA_035283065.1 Thermoplasmatota archaeon
CCTAGCCGGGCTCCTCGTGCTGGGGCTCACCCCCGCGCTCGCGCTCCTTGCCTCGCCGGTGGGCGCGGACGCGATCGTGCTCGACCTTGACATCACGGGGCCGACCGTGATCCGGGACAGTTCCTTCATCCTCAGCGGGAACATCACGGTACGGGCCGGCGGGCTGCTCACCCTCGACCACGTGTCGATCCAGGTGCGGATGGCAATCGACAATTCGAGGGAAATCCGCGTCGAGGCGGGCGGCGAGCTCCGGATCCTGAACGGGACGAGGATCTACTCGCAGTTCGCGTCCGTGGCCTACTCGCTCCACTACATCGTTTTCGTGGAGCCCGGTGCGCACTTCGTCCTCCAGAACTCCACGCTCGATTACCCGTACTGGGTCGCCGTGGGCGACGAGGCGGCCGTGATCGAGAACTCCGCGATCACTCACGCGGTGATGGCGCTGCACGGGTGGAACCTCACGGTCGAGAACCTGACGATCTTCGACTCGAATATCGGGTTTTGGCTGTCCGGCCACTCACTCATCCGGAATTCGCGAGTCGACGTGAGCACGGTGTACGGGGGGATCCTCGACGGGATCTCGAGGGTCGAGGACAGCTCGTTTGCGGGCAGCGGCGCGGCCGACCTCGCTCTCTTGGACGAGGCCGTGGCGGTCAATACGACCCACAGGAACTCGAACCGCGCCGCGATCATGCTCGGGAACAGCTCGATGATGCGCGCCGACATCGGCGGGATGCTGCGTTCCGCGATCCAGCTTGGCGACGAGGACTTCAAGTACGGCTGCGGGATCTTCTACTGGAATCCCCCGGAGCAGTGGCTGAACCTCCACATGTTCCCCTTCTTCTACCGCATCAACAACACCGTGACCTTGGCGGACATCACGATCACGAACTCGCCGGGGGGCATCGTCTTTGCCGCCGATGTATGGCGGCGGGCGCACGACGTCGACGTGCTGGACAACTGCTTTGACCCGCCGTTCGAAACGACGCCCGAGCAGCCCCTCCACAACAGCATCAACCTGACCTTCACGCGGCCGTCGGTCATCGATGCCGCGGCAAACGTGTTCAACGGGTCGCTCACGGTTTTGCCGGGGGCGAGCCTCACGCTGCGGGGCGGGAGCTGGCGTTTCCTCTCCGAGGGGCCGGCGCACCGGGTCACCTCCCGGGGGGATTCCCTCGTCCTCGAAGGCGTGCACATGTCCTCGGGGCTCATCGACTTCTCCGCCAACGCCGTGAACGAGACGCGGGCCTCCGCCCCTGACATCGACATCGCTGTAGAGGCGGGGGCTTTCGCCATGCGCGACTCGTGGCTCGAGGACCTCGGCACGAACGCGGACCCCGCTGCGGACGCCGGAATCGTCGTCGCCGACGGTGCGGGCCCCGTTGAGGTGAACCGGAGCGTAGTCAATGGGTCGGCGCGCGGCGTCTCGCTTGGTTGCTGCGGGCTGCCTTCCCGGATTTCGACCACACTCACGGTCGATTCCTCGACCCTTGAGACCGAGGGGCCGCCCGTCGTGCTCGGCGCCGGGAACCTGACGCTCCGATCGTCCGTGCTCGCGTCGAGCGCCTCGGCGGGGATCTTCGCGCGCGCCCCCGGGTCCTCCGTCCACATGTACGGCGCCGACGCGCAGGTCGCGGGCCCCGGGCGGACGGACCTCTACCGCTACGGGCTCGTCCAGGCACGCGTCGTGTGGGAGGACCTGCGCCCCGCGCCGTTCTTGCCGATCGGCGTGCGCGACTTCAGCGCGGGCACGGTCGTCGGCGAATGGCCCACGGACGTGGAGGGTTGGGCCGCGCCGACCTACGTGCTCTTCCGCACGACCTCATGGGACGGGGCCGCCGAGTCGGGGGGCCCCGCGCACCTCTTCCTCTTCAACGCGACCTACGCGAACGCCTCGGCTTCGAGTGTCCCCACCGACGTGGAAGGCGGGGCGTCGATCACGCTCGCGCTCCCGGACGACCGCCCGCCCGTCCTCACACTCAACCTGCCGCCGGAGTACTACTCGACGCAGAGCGGCGGGGTCTTCACGGGGGAGGCGCAGGACCTCGAGACGGGGGTGACCGTGGTCGAGCTCTCCGTGGACGGCGGCCCCTTCTTCGCCCTCATGCCGCCGAGCGCGCCGCGCCTCGGTGTCGTCAACTTCTCGTTTGCCGTGGCGGGCCTTGCGCCCGGGATCCACGTCCTCGCGGTGCGCGCCTGGGATTCGGTCGGGAACACGGCGGAGGCCTCGGCGTACTTCATCCACGACGACCAGTACCCGTCGGTCACGCTGCCCCAAGGGCTCGTGACGAACACGCGGGCGCTCAATGTCTCAGGGAAGCTCAGCGAGCCCGGCTACGTCGAGATGAAGGGGAACGGCACGGACGTCGACCCCAACGACTACTCCTTCACGCTGCCCCTCTTCCTCGACATCGACGCGGAGAACATCGACGTGCTCGTGCGCGACCTCGCGGGCAACGAGCACAACTACTCCTTCGTCGTGCGGCTCGACGTCGTGGCGCCCCAGCTCGAGATCACCCGCCCGCAGAACGGCTCGTGGGTGAACAACGACCGGCTCCAGATCAACGGCCTCATCGAGTTCAACGCGCAGCTGCGTCTGAACGGCGTGCCGCTCACGGTCTCGTCCGTCTCGAACTTCACGATCTTGGCGGTGCTCGTCGAAGGCGAGAATGTCCTCGTCCTCACGGCGGTCGACCGGGCGGGCAACGAGAACCGCAGGGCCGTGACCGTGTTCCTCGACTCCGTGGCGCCGCCGCTCGACGTGCTCGGCCCCGACGCGGCGCGCCCGTCCGCGTCGAGGGACGTCCTGCTGGTCCTGCGGACGGAGCCGGGCGCCGAGGTCTCGGTGGCCAACGAGAGCCTCACGGCGCAGGGCGCCCTCGTCGAGGTGCCGCTCCGCCTGCAGGAGGGGCGCACCGTGCTCAGCATCACGGTGAGCGACCGGGGCGGCAACCGCGTCGTGCGCTCGCTCGCGATCACGGTGGACACGGTGCCGCCGACGGTGTTCTTCACGGGGGGCAACCGGCTTGCGACCGCGAACGCAACGCTGTTCCTCACCGGCGTCACGGAGGCCAATGCGCAGGTCCAAGTGGGCGGCTACGCGGTCCAGTCGGACGGCGCTGGGGGCTTCTCCCTGCCGCTGCGCCTGCATGCGGGGACGAACAGGCTCCCCGTGCAGGTTCGCGACGGCGCGGGCAACCTGTTTAACACGACGCTCGAGATCGAGGTCGACGAGCCGCCGCGCACGCAGGCGCCAGGGTTTGCGCCGCCAGAGGGCGGGGCGATGGCGCTCCTCGCCGTCGGCGCGGCGCTCTGCCTCGCCCTCCCCTACACGGTGCGCTTCGTCGCCCGGCGGCGCGAGCAAGGCACCTGACAGGGCTCACCCGCCCGAGACCGGGGGGAACAGGGCGACGCGGTCGCCCGGCCGCAGGGTTCGAGCGTCGTCGGCGAACTCGCCGTTCACCGCGACGAGCGCGGGCAGCCCGCTCTCGGCGAGGGCCGGGACTTCTAAGCGAAGCTGCTTGCGCAGGTCGCCGACCGAGGCGCCGGGGGGCAGGTCGACTTCGACCCCGGGGCGGCCCGCGGCCTCCCGGTGGGCGGCGAAGAAGCGGACCGCCACGCGCGGCATCGCGTTCCCCCCGGGGCCATCAAGACGGAGAGGGGGGTCAGCCCGGCCCCGCCTCGGCGAAGAGCTTGCGGATGAGGAGGAGGTCCATGAGCTTCGTGGGCGGGGGGAAACGGATCTTCTTCTGGAGCGTGGCGGTTGTGGGCGAAACCTCGCCGTTGAAAATCCCGAGTAGGGTCGCCTTGTCCGTGGTGATGTAGACGTTCTTGGCCTCGGCGGGGCCGTCCTTGACCTCATCGATGGCGAAGTTGGTAAGGTGGAAGTTGTAGACGGCGTCGCCGGCGACGTCGAGTTGGACGACCCGGTCCACGTCCTGGAGAGCGTCGCGAAGCTTCGGGTCGCTCTTCGCGCGCAGGTTGAACGCGGCGACGGCCTTCTCGAGCGTGGGGCGCACCTCCGTGATGCGCGCCTTGCCCGCCTCTTCGCTCACCGCCCTCAACCTCCGTCGAACCGCTCGAGGGGCGTCCTGCCGACGCCGGCCTCTCTCAGCAGGTCTTTCGCGGGCTGCCAGGAGCGCCGCGCGAAGGGCGGCAAATCCTGGTTGGCTCTAATATATCCTCGGAGGAACGCGACGGTCGCGGGGTCGCTGGGGTAGCCCGACCCGATCGGCTCGCCCACGCGCTCCGAGAGCTCGCGAATGCGGCGGTCGCGCTCGACCTTGGCGAGGATCGAGGCCGCCGAGACGGCGGGGTAGCGCAGGTCGGCCTTGTGCTCGACGGCGAAGCGGGCCACGGAAAGGCTGGGGGCTTCTCGGGCAAGGCCCCTCACGAGCATCGCGCGGAACGCGCTCTCCGAAGCGTCCGCCGCGTCGGCCTGGAGGGCGGAAAGGGCGCGCAGCCCCCGGCTCGCCGCAGCCGACGCGACGGCGCGCGAGAACGCCTCTCCCTCGATCGCGTTGAGGGACCGCTTCCTGCGCCCGAGGTCGATCTCGTTAGGCTCGATGACGACGAGCGCAAAGGCCGTGAGGCTCACCTTGAGCCCGGCTTCGAGCCGCTCGCGCTGGGCGGGCGTAAGGGTCTTCGAGTCCCGGACGCCGGCCGCCGCGAGGCCCGCGGGGTCGTCGGTGATCGCGCACGCCACGACGAGGGGCCCGAGTACGGGCCCGCGCCCGGCCTCGTCGACCCCGGCGGTGAGCGCCTTCAAGGGGGTGCCGCCTCCGGGGGTCAGGCGTGGGACTGCGCGCGGGCAAGCGCCTCGCTGACGCCGTGCGCGACCGTCGGGTGCTGTTCCGCGCCGCAGTCCTCGGCCTCGACCTGGATCGTCGTGTAGTGGATGCCGAAGTCCTTCTCGACCTTCAGCCGGGCGGCGTTGAGGAGCCCCTGGAGGTCGCCCCCCGCGGCGGGGGCGGCGACCACGTGGGCCGAGAGCGCGTGGACCGAGGAGCACAGGCTCCAGACGTGGAGGGAGTGGACGCCGGCGACGCCTTGCAGCCCCTTGAGGCCTTCGATCAGGTTGGGCACCTCGATGTGCGCGGGGGTGCGCTCGAGGAGGATCTCGAGGGAGTCGCGGATGAGCTCGATTGCACCCCGGAGGATGAGCAGGCCGATGAAAAAGGACACGAGGGGGTCAAAGATGTAGTTGCCCGTGGCCAGGATGAGGACGCCGCCCACAAGGACGCCGACGCTCGAGAGGATGTCGCTGATCACGTGGAGCCGTGCGCCGCGCATGTTGAGGTCATGGGCGCCCTGGAAGCGCCGTGCCAGGTAGAGGCCGGTGAGGATGGAAAGGACGGGGACGGAGACCATGAACGTGAGGTCCGTGGGCTCGGGGCGCGCGAGGCGCTGGACGGCCTCGAAGTAGATCGCGCCGACGACGAGGAGGAGCAGGAGGCCGGAGAGGAGGGCCGCGACAATCTCGGCGCGGTGGGCTCCGAAGGTCTCGCGCTCGCTCGAGCGCCGCTTCGACATGGTGACGGCAAGGTAGGCGACCCCGTAGGAAAACAGGTCCATGAAGGCGTGGCCCGCGTCGGAGAGGAGCGCGAGGGAGTTCGAGAGGAACCCCGCGTAGACTTCGACGGTGAAGACGAGGGCGACAAGGAGGATCGCGGCCCAAAGGGCCGAAAGGCGGCCCTCGTCGGTGGCGATATGGGGCGCGCGGCCGGTGGGAGGGGCGGCGGAGGGCACGCCTTGGGGAGTCGAGGGCGGGAGACCGGCGG
>DATEUP010000265.1:0-5095 GCA_035283065.1 Thermoplasmatota archaeon
ACCTTTCGCAACTCGACGCGGTCGGGGACGCTCGTGGCGAGCGCCTCCTTGAGGGCCGAGTAGAACGAGGTGAGCTGCTCTTTCGAGGGGTCGCGCCCCAGGATCGAGGGGCCAAGCACGAGCCGGTGCCCGTCCTCGTAGTGGAAGACGAACCGGAAGAAGATCTGCTCCGCGAGTTCCTTGCGGTCAATGTCGTTGTCCTCAACCTCAATGCGGGAGAACCCCGTGAACGGCGCGTGGAAGTCCATTGACGGGTCCAGGGAGAAGCCCGGCTTCACGGGGGGTGCGATGCCTTTCTCATAGAGCGTGAGCAGGTTCACGCGGCAGTACTGGACCCAACCGAAGAACGCGAGGACCGCCGCGAACCCCGCCATCGCCGCCGCCAGCAGGAGCCGGTCGCCGTCCGGCATCGACTGGGTCCAAAGGAAGGGCACGAACGCGGCGCTAAGGGCCGCGACGAGCAGCCAGAACCGCAGCATCCCCGCGCGGCGCCGCTCGATTTCCTTGCGCGTGGCGGGGGACGGCTCCATCACGGGCGCGCCAAGCCCGGTCTTGTCGTGGTCGTGCGCGGGGCCCACCTGGGGCTCGGCCGGCGAGGCCCGCGCCGCGCCCCCGCGCGCGATCGGAAGGTCGGAGCGGATCATAGAGGGCGCACGCCAGCCTGCGGGGGTCTTGCCCATGCGACGGCCTGGATAAAACGGGATCGCACGCGCGCGCGGCGCCCTCATCACGTGAGCGCCTTGAGCTTCGATTCGGCCGCGGAGGCCTCGTTGCCCCGGCCGAGTTGCCGCAGGACGCGCGCGAGGTTCTTGAGCGCCGTCCGTGACGAGGTGTTGAGCTCGAGCGCGGCCTGGAAGGACTTCAGCGCGCCTTCCCTGTCCTCGAGCTTCTCGAGCGCACGCCCGCGGTTGTTGAGCGCCTGCTCGAATTTGGGGTCGATCGCGCACGCGCGCTCGAAACAGGCGCGCGCGCCCTCGAAGTCGCCCATCTCGAAGAGCGTCGTGCCCTTGTTGTTGTAGGACACCTTGTCCGAAGGGTCGACCGCAATCGCCCGGTCGAAGGCGTCGATCGCGTCCTTGAGCCGGCCGAGCTCGTGGTACGTCGACCCGAGGTTGTGCCAGAGGTGGCGGTCGTCGGGCGCGCCGGCCACCGCCGACTCGAATGCGCTTGCCGCCTCGTCGAATCGCCCCGCGATGTGGAGAAGGACGCCGAGGCTGTTCCAGGCCTCCTTCTTCGAGGGGTCGTACTTCACGGCACTCCAGTAGCTACGGATCGCTGCGGCGTCGTCGCCCGCCCGTTCGCAGAGCTCGCCTTTGAGGTGCCAGGCGCGCGCGTCGTCGGGGACCCCCCTAAGGTATGCCTCAAGCGAGGCGCGGGCGGCCTCCTCGTCGCCGGCCTTGAACTTCGCCTCGGCCTCTGCAAGGAGCTGCGGGTCGGCCTGCGGCCGCGCGCGCGCGGCTTCTTCGATCGCCTGGCGGGCGGCCTCGTGGAAGAGCGCCGGGACTGGCGGCGGGGGCGGAGGGGCCTCCGGGGGCTCCGCCGCCTGCGGCCCGGGCGAAGGCACGGCCTCCGGCGCCGCCGAAGGCGCAACCTGGACCGAGGGCCGCTCGGTGGGTGGCGCTGATTCGTAGGCGCTCGTCGGCGCGGGCGCAGGGGCCTCGGGGCCCTCCTTGCGGCGCGCCTCCATCATGCCGTCGTAGAGGTGGTCGAAAACGGGCTTCGTCTTGGCCTCGAGTGCCGCCATGAATTCGTCGACATCGAACGCCGGCCGCTTGAACGGCTCGCTCTCCACGGGTTCCTCGACCTCGGGGCGCGCACTCGATGCCGCAAGCGCGTCGAGCTCGGCCTGGAGGTCCTCGTCGGACTTTTCGAGCGGAGGGGGCGCGGACACGACCGGCGCAAGCGTTCGCGCCGCCCCCTCGGCTCGTGCGGGCGTGACGTCCGGCGGAGGCGCGCTCACCACGGGCGTGAACTCTGGGGGAGGGGCCTCGGCGGGCGCAGGCAGCCGCTCAAGGTCCTCCGAAGGGGCGGGGACGATCGCCTCGGATTCTCGAGGTGCCTCCTCGGGGGCCATTGCGCCTGGAAGCGCCGGCGGAGCGCGGGGCGGGGGCTTTGGCAGCGCCTCGGCCGGGGCCGGGGACCTCGTCGCGGGCTCCTCGACCGCGCCGAGAATCTCGTCGGGCGACTCGAGCCCGCCCGTCGAGCCCTCGAGGGCCGCCGCGAGCCGCTCCTCCTCGGGGGCCTCGGCGGCGCCCGGCGCGTCCGAAACGGGCCTTTCCGGTTCCCCCTCGGCGGGCGCAGGGGCAGGCGATTCGGGAGGCGTAGGCGGCGCATAGGCTTCTGGGGGGGCGGGAGCCGTCGTTACGCCCTCAACCGGCACCTCTTCCGACGGGATGAGGCTCTCGGCGCTCTCCGCGCTCGCCGCCGGCGCGGCGGGACTCGTGGGCGCGGGGGCGGCCGGCGCCGCCGGGGCCTCCCCCTCAATGGGAATTTCCTTCTCCCCGACCCCGAAGACCTCGGCGTCCCCGATCGCCTTGGGCTCGAATTCATCGTGCGTGAGGTCGAGCGCAAGCTCGCCGGGCGCTTTCGCCGCCTCCTTCGCGCCCTCGGCTCCCCCCAAGTCCGCTTCCTCGTGGGCAAACGGGCCCGCGGGCCCTTTCGCGGGGGGCGCCTTCTCGCGCGGGGGGGCCCTCGATTCTGCGGCCCGCCGCTGCTGGAACTCCTTGAAGGCCTGCTCGATGATCTCCTGGTCGCGGGCCGACGCGTTATCGAGCGCAAACTCGAAGGCGCTTGCCGCGTCCTGCACGCGGTCCATCTGGTCGTAGATCAACGCGATTGCGAGAAGGTACTCGTGCTTCGGGCCGTCGAGCTCTGTGAGGCGCTCGTAGACGGCCACGGCTTCGACGAAGTTCCCCACCTCAAGCAGCGCGGCAGCCAGGCGCACGTGGCCCTCGATGTCGTGGGGCGCGGCTGCCACGAGTTCGCGCAAGTAGCGCTCCGCGTCCTCGCTCCTTGAGTCGGACGCCGCCAGGCTGCCGAGGAGCAGGAGGTCGTTTGGCCTCGCGCCCTTGGCGCCGTAAAGCTGCTCGCCGACCTCGCGCACCTCGGAAGGGGGCCTGCGCAGGGCGACCTTGGCGTCGAGGAGCGCGCGCAACGCCTCCGTGTTCGAAGGGTCGCTCCGCGAAATCTCCTCGCCGACCCGCTCGAGCCTTGCGAAGTCCGCCTTCGCGCGAAGGACCGCGATCTCATTCACGCGCGGCGCGATGAAGCTGCCAGCGAGCCTGCGCGCGGCCGCAAGGTCGCTGTCGGCGCCTGCGAGGTCACCGACGAGGCTCTTGGCAAAGCCGCGGTTGTTGAGCACCGTCGGCGTGGGCCCGAAGGCGCGGTCGAGGACATCGAAGAACTCCACGACGGACCCGACGATTTCCCTCTGGGCTTTGGGAGCCTTCCCCTGGCGCGCCTCCTCAAGCACGATGGCGCCCGCCTTCACGAGCGGCTCAACCTTGAAAGAGGCGAGCCGGCCTCGCACGTCGGCGTCGGCCATCACGTGGCCGATCGTGCGCCGCGCGAGAGTGAGCTCATCGGGCGGCGGCGTGTAGGGGACGTCGACGCGCACGGAAAGCGGGGCCTTCGACGCGCCGAGCGCCTCGAGCCACTCGTGGAAGGAGGACGGCCCCTTCGCCACGCCTCAAGCCACGCTCCCGGCGCTTTCCGGGGGCAAGCGCCTTAGCCCATCCCCGGCTCGCGCCGCGGCTTTCGATCCTGCGCGGACAGGATTAACCTTTCCGGTGGCAGCGCCTTTGCCCCTCGCCCCCCCTTGGCTCGGCAAAGCCCTTTTGAAGCCGACCCCCCTCCTCTGGGCGTGCGTCTCTACCTCGTGCGCCACGGGGCGGCGGAGGAGAAACTCGGGAAGAACGACGCGGAGCGCTCGCTCACCGCGGAGGGGCGCGACGACCTGCTCGTTGTGGCCGACCGCCTCCGGGGGGCCGTCGAGCACCCCTTGCGGCTCCTGTCCAGCCCCTACCTGCGTGCCGAGCAGACCGCGGAGATCCTCCGCGAGCGGCTTTCGATCAAAGAGAAGATCGTAGCGACCAACGCGCTCCTGCCTGAAGCCGACTGGGGGCAGCTGCGCGCGGTCCTTGCCCCCCTGGTGGCCCAGGGCGCCGCAAACGTCCTTGCAGTGGGCCACAACCCCTCGATCTCGGTCATGATCGCAACGATTGTCGCGGGCGATGAGGACGCAAGGATCTCGATGGCCAAGGGCGCGGCCGCCTGCCTCGAAGTCGACGACCTGCACGGTAGGCCCGCCGGCGAACTCAAGTGGCTCCTCACGCCGCGCGCGCTGCGCGGCCCCCGGCCCAAGGCCTAAGCCTTCGGCGGTGCGCCCTGCCCGCTCGTCGCCTGCGGCTGGGGCTTGGCGGGTGGCCCGTCACGCACCTCGACGGCTTTCTTGTAGCCGTCCGAGAAGTTCTTGAGGATTTGGCCCCAGCTGTTGTTGCGCTTGAGGTTGATGTGGAGCAGCTCCTTGTAGGCGGCCTGGAGCGTCTCGTCCCCACCCTCGACGCGGCCGTCCTCGAAGATCACGACACCCGTGTCGAGGAACTCCTGGGTGGCGCGGTCTTTCTCGAAGATCTTGGCCGACCGGACCATCGGAGCCGTCCCGTCCCCCGCGATGGGGCCGCGCCGTTTCAACGTTGCCCTCGACGCGACGTCCTGCGCCGTTTCGGGCGGCTCGAAGCACGGGAACCCCTCGCGGCCGTCGCCGCAATCTTGGCCGCGAGCACGCCCGCCCCGTAGCCGTTGTCGATGTTGACGACCGCCACACCGGGCGCACACGACTGGAGGATCGCCAAGAGGGCGGCCTCGCCTTTGCCGCCCACCCCGTAGCCCGACGACACCGGCAGGCCGATCGTCGGAACCGAAATGAGGCCGCCGACAACCGAGGGCAGCGCACCGTCCATCCCGGCGGCGACGATTACGGCGTGCGCGCCTTTCGCCTCGACCTCCCGCAGGGCGGGGAAGAGCCGGTGGATCCCCGCCACGCCGACATCGCCGTAGAGGTCGACTTCACAACCCTGCTCTTCGGCGGCAAGGC
>DATEUP010000266.1:0-7956 GCA_035283065.1 Thermoplasmatota archaeon
TGCGCGGGGCCGGAACAACCCCTTTATACCATCATCCGGTTGCCGCGGCGGCCGTAAAGGAGGCGCCTCCGTGGCGAAGATTCTCGTCCTCATCAAGCAGGTCGTCGATGTCGCGCAGGTCCGTTTCGACGGCGGCAAGGCGCCGAATTTTGCCCAGATCCCCGCCAAGATGTCCGACGCGGACAAGAACGCCTTGGAGGCCGCGGTTCGGCTCAAGGAGAAAGCGCCGGGCAGCGAGGTCCTTGTGCTCACGTTGGGGGGCGCGAAGGTCAGCGAGACCGTCAACGAGGCGCTCGCGATCGGCGGCGACCGCGCCTTCATCGTCGCGCAACCCCACGATTCCCTGGACGCGCTCTCGACCTCCGAGCTCCTCGCGGCGGCCGCCCGCAAGATCGGGGCCGTCGACCTCGTCCTTTGCGGTGAGGCCTCGACTGACGCCTACCAGGGGCAGATCGGCCCCCGGGTCGCCGAGCTCCTCCAGATTCCCCAGATCACGTTTGTCAAGACCCTTGAGATCCAGGACAAGGCGGTCGTGGCAACGCGCGAGCTTGGCGAGAAGGTCGTCAAGGTGAAGGCCGCGCTGCCGGTGCTCGTGGCGCTCGTGAAGGACGCCAACCAGCCGCGCTTGCCGAACCTGATGGCGATCATGGGCTCGAAGAAGAAGCCCCAGACGACGTGGAAGCCTGTGGACCTCGGGTTTGCCGACGGCTCGCTTGCGCCGGACAAGATGGCCGTGGCGGCCGTCGAGATCCGGCCGCAGACCATGGCGCGCCGGATGGTCGTGCTCAAGGACAAGCCCCTCGAGGAGGCCGCGCAGGTCGTGGTCGAGGAGCTTGTCAAGAAGGGCGTCCTTCGAGGGGGGCACTGATCCGGATGTCCGCGGTCCTCACTTTTTCGGAAAACGAGCGCGTCGCGCTTGAACTCCTTACACCCGCGGCCGCGCTTGCCGCGGCGCTCCAAGGTCGCGTGGTCGCCGCCGCTGTGGGCACCGCGCCCGTGGGGGACCTTGACCACCACGGCGCGGCTGAGGTGCTCCACCTCAAAGGCTCGGGCCTCGAGAGCTTCACGGCGGAGCGGTTTGCGGAGGCCCTTGCCGCCGCCTGCGCGGACGTGAAGCCCAGGGTCGTCCTCCTTGGGGCCACGCGCGACGGCCGGGACCTCGCGGGGCGGCTCGCAGCCCGCCTCAAAGCCGGCGCGGTATCCGAGGCGCAGAAGATCGAGGTCCTGCCGGGCGGCGAGATCGGGGCCGAACGGACCTTCCTCTCCGGCAACGCCGTCCAAGTCGTCCGGTCTCGGGCCGCCACGGTCGTCATCACGGTGCCCCCCCGCGCACACGCGGCGCCTGCAAGGGCGGGCGCGGCAAGCCCCGTGCGGGAGCTTCCTGTTACCCCGGCCTCGCGGGTCCCCGAGGTCGTGGAGGTCACGGAAAAGAGCAAAGGCGGCATCCGCATCGAGGACGCCCCCTTCATCATCTCCGCGGGCCGAGGGTTCAAGAAGAAGGAGGACCTCGCGCTTATCGAGGACCTCGCCAAGGCGCTTGGCGCCGAAGTCGGCTGCTCCCGGCCGCTTGCCACGGACCTCGCGTGGATGACCGAAGACCACTGGGTCGGGCTCTCCGGCCACAAGGTGCGCCCCAAGGTCTACGTGACCCTTGGCATCTCAGGGCAGATCCAGCACATCGCGGGGATCCGCGACTCCGAGACGATCATCTCGGTAAACTCCGACGCGAACGCGCCGATCTTCAAGGCGTGCGACATCGGCGTGGTCGCCGACCTCTACAAGTTCATCCCGGCGCTGAAGGCCGTGGCGGCCAAGCACCAGAGGTAGGCGAGTCGCGGCCGCTAGCCGGGTGCTTCAAGCCACCCGCGTGCTTCGGCAATGAGCGCCATGGCCGCTTCCCACGACCCCCGCACGACTTCCTCCCGCGCGGCGGCCCAAAGGGCTTGGGCCTCCGTCGTACCGTCGCGCTCGCCCGACGAGCCGATCGAGCGCCGCAAGTCCGCGAGCGCCTGCTCGACCTCACCGGCCGTGACCGACCCCGTGCGCGGGCCCGCGGGCTGCGTGAGGCTGACGCTAAGGCCGCCGATCGCGTGGAGCGCCGCGAGGTAGTCCCCTGAATCGGCCCACTGCCGCGCCCTTGAAAGCGCGTGGGCGACCTCGCGCATCTGCGGGCTGTCGGCCCCGACCGTGATCGACTTCGAAAGCGTGGCGAAGTGGTGGTGGAACGCCTCTTTGCCGACCGGGTACCCGCGGGCGGCGCCCCGCTCGGGCTTCTTGGCCATCGTCCGTCTCCCTCAGCTCACCTTCCCCGCGCGGGGGGTCTTGAAGCTGAGGGGGCAAGAATCGACATTGAAAGTGAGGCGTATGGTTTCCCATATCGCGAAGGGCGCGCCCCCTGCGAAGGAGCCGCTACCCGAAGCGGTACTTCACGCCGAAGCTCCCCCTCGGCATCGTCCATGCAACGGCTCCCTGGTCGCAAAGGACATCGCAAGTCCCGCACTCGACGCACCCTTCGTAGTTGAAGTGCATCACCTGGCGGTCCGCCTCGTCGGCCTTGTAGCACTGGGTCGGGCAACCGTACTGGCACATCTGGTGCGGGCAACGGCGGCAGATGTTCGTGTCGACGACGATGTGCGGCCGGTTCTGGTCGATGTTGAACTCCGTCTCGCCGACGCGCTCCATGATCTCCACGGGCTGGCCCTTGACCGGCACGGCGCTCATGCGTGGCCGCCCCCTGCATCCGCCCCATGCGGGTGGGCTGGCGCCGCGCGAGCCTGCGCCTCGTCGGCCTTCTCTTCCACCGCGCGCATCGCGCGCTCGCCCTCGTCCTTCCTCATGTCATGGTAGAGGACGCGGAGCATCCGGCGGCGCCGCCTTGTCACGAGCTCTTTGGTGAGCATCGGGCCGAGGATCGGGATCCTCGCGATCGACGCCGGGACAAGCTCGGAGAGCGCGGCTTTTGCCCCGTCGGCCATGAGCTGCGGCGCCAGGCCCGAGCCGAGGATCGTGAGGCCGATGCTCTCCCCGAAGGTCTTCTTCGGCTGGCCGGTGGGCCACACGATCTTCGAGAAGACGGACTCGATGAGCCTCGGGTAGTCGTAGAAGAGCCGCGGGTTGCCCGTGATCTGGTCGATGTTGCGGAATTGCGCGAGGTCTTGGAGGACGAACGAGTTCCAGAGCCGCCGCTCGTACGAGGAGAGCGCGGCCGCCGAGAAGTTCTTGCCCGCGCGCCACGCGTCGGCAAAGGTCGCGCCGGCAAGCAGCCCCGACTTGATCGCGTAGTTCATCCCCTCGATGTTGAGCCCCGTGGAGAGCAGCATCTGCGCCGTGTCGCCGCCCACGAGCAGGCGGTCGTCAAAGAGTTCGGGCATCCAGTTGATCCCGCCAATCGGCGCCCAGTGCGTCGCGTACTCGACCTCCTCGCCGCCCCGGACGAAGGGCTGGATGTAGGGGTGGCGGATGTACTGGTCGAGCGCGTCGCGGAAGTAGAAGTCGCGCCGCCACGCCGACTCCATCGCGAGCATGACGCCAAGGGAGATCGTGTCCTTGTTGCTGTACATGAAGCCCCCCGCGCGGATCCCCTTCGGCAGGAACCCGAGGACCATCTCGTTGGCTACACCGTCGCCCGGCATGAGGTTGAAGCGCTCCTCGATGGCCTTCTCGTCGAGCTGGATGATGACTTTCGCGCCCCACTCCTGCTGGGCCATCTTGTACTTGCGAGAGCCTTTCTTGAGCGCCCGCTGCTCCTTCGAGACGAGCGGCGTCTCATCAAGGAGGCGCGAGTTTGCCCCGTCGCAGAGCAGGTAGGCCTCGAACTGGAGCTCCTCGCCCCCTTGGAGGATCCCGACCACGTGGCCGTGGGCGTCGTACGTGAACCCCTCGACGAGCACGCCCTCGATGATGTTCACGTCCGGCACCGCGCGCGCCTGGGCAAGCTCCGTGACTTTCGAGGCGAGCCACTTGTCCACGCGGGCGCGCAGGACCGAGAACCCGGCAAAGGGCGGCTTGCGCCAATCCGTGTTCTTGAACTCGACCGTGAACCCCGACTTGTCCGTAAGCAGCGAGATGCGCTTCGACGTGATCGGCCGCTCGAAGGGCATTTCCTCCCAAAAGCGCGGGATGACCTCCTCGAGGTCGCGGCCCCATAGGATCCCGCCCGAGACATTCTTCGAGCCGACGGGACTCCCCCTCTCGAGGACCGTGACGGGGATGCCCTCGGAGACGAGTTTCAAGGCCGCCGAAAGGCCGCACATCCCGCCGCCGATGATGCACACGCCGGGCATCTTCTCGGGCACGCTTCGGCCTCCAAAAGGGACACGGCGGTGCGCCAGGAAAATGGCTGGCCAGCGTCTGGATCGGGAGCGGCCTATATGAAATCTGGTGAGGCGGCGAATCGTGCCGTCCATGCGCAAGCGAAGCAAGGCCCCAAGTAGGTCGATGACGGCTTGAAACGCCCGTGATGTCCGCGCGCGCCGTCGGGGCCGGCCTCCTGCTCGAAGTGCGCCCACTCCCCATGGCGGCGGCCGTCCTCACGGTGCTGTTCGGGGTCGGCTGGGCGCGGGGCGACCTGCGCACCCTGCCACCATCGACCGGCCCGCTCGTCGCGAGCGTGTTCTTCGGCCTCTACACCGCACACCTGATGGACACGTACGTGGACGCATCCTTGCGCGGCGATGCGACGCCGGCGAGCTACCCGTGGTACTTTCGAGATTCCACCGCGCTCATCCCGAAGGCGAGCTACCCCCCGCTTGTCGCCGCAAGCGCCGCGCTCTGCGCGCTCCTCGCGATCCCCGCGGCACTCACGGCAGGCCCCGCGGTTGCGACCCTCCTCGGGGCCGCCCTTGCGCTCGCGCTCACCTACGCGCCTCTTCTCGACCGCCACATGCTCGGCGTCTCCCTCGGGTACCCTGCAGGCGTCGCGGCGGTCCTCTCGGCCGCGTACCTCGCGGCCGGCGGCCTTCCCGACCTCCCCTTCCTTCTCCTCACCGCCTCGCTCGTTGTCGCCCTTGCCGGCACCAAGGTCCGCTCCGACGTGATCGACCTTGACGAGGACCGGCGTGGAGAGAAGCGCACGGTCGCCGTGGCGCTCGGGCCGGTGCGGGCCGTGCGGCTCGGCTACGGCCTCGCCTTGGCTGGCCTTGCCGGGGCCGCGCTCGTCCCGCTCGCCTTCCCGGTGAACCCCGCACTCGCCGTACCCCCGGTGGCAAGCGCGATTGCCGTCCTGGCCACCGCGAGGCGCGAGCCGCTCAGGTCGTCCTTCGCGATGGCTCTCTCGCTCCTCGGCCTTCTTGCCGCCGATGTGGCGATCCTCGCGGCCTTTCCTCGCCCGCTCCCCGTTTAGTGCCTGAGGGCCGCCCGCTCCGCCTTCTCCTTCCGGAGGCGCTCGAAGAGCTTGCCGATCGGGTCGAAGTACTCGTCGGCCACGCGCTCCTTGAGCGGGATGATCGCGTTGTCCGTGATGTGGATGTTCTCGGGGCAGACTTCCGTGCAGCACTTCGTGATGTTGCAGTATCCGATCCCGCCCGCCTCGCGGATCAGGGCCCTGCGGTCCTCGACATCGAGCGGGTGCATCTCGAGGTAGGCGAGCTTCACGAAGAAGGCGGGCCCCGCAAAGTGCGCCTTCTGCTCGTGGTTCCGGATCACGTGGCACACGTCCTGGCACAGGAAGCACTGGATGCACTTCCGGAACTCCTGCCCGCGGTCGATGTCCTTCTGCCACATCCGGAACGTCCCGTCCTTCTCCGGCGCCTTCGGGCGGAAGGGCGGGATCTTCCGGTCGACCTCGTAGTTCCAGGAAACGTCCGTGACGAGGTCCTTCTTCAGGGGGAAGGCCTTCATGGGCTCGACGGTGACCGGCCGGTCGAGCGGCAGGCTCGACATCCGCGTCATGCACATGAGCTTGGGCCTGCCATTGACCTCCGCGCTGCACGAGCCGCACTTGCCCGCCTTGCAGTTCCAGCGCACCGCGAGGTCGCCGGCCTGCTCGGCCTGGATCTTGAGGACGGCGTCGAGCACGACCATCCCGGGGTCGAGGTCCACGTCGAATTCCCGCAGTTCGCCGGCAACAGGCGTGCCGCGCCATATGCGGAATTTCGCGCTACCCGGGAGCGCCCCCTCCTCCACGCTACTTCCCCCCGATGAGCGCCTTGAGGTCCGCGGGCATGGCGGGCAGGGGCTCTCGGCGCACGACCGGCCCCTCCGGCCCCCTCGTGATCACATGGTTGAACGCGGAGAACTCGGGTCGCGTCTCGGGGAAGTCCTCCCGCGTGTGGCCGCCGCGGCTCTCCTCGCGGGCAAGAGCTGCGCGCGCGCAGGCCTCGGACACCGTGAGCATGGAATCCAGGTCAAGCGCCAAGTGCCACCCGGGGTTGAAGACGCGGTTGCCGGCCGCCTTCACGCGAGCGGCGCGCGCCTTGAGCTTCTCGAGTTCCGCGACCCCCTTCTCGAGTTCGGGGCGGCTGCGGATGATCCCGACTTGCGCCTCCATCACGCTCTGGAGCGCCTTGTGCACCTCGAAGGGGCTCTCACCCTCTTCACGGTCGAGCGGCGCCCCCATCGCTTGCACGAACCCCTCAAGCTGGGCCTCGTCAAGCTCGGGCATCGCGCCCACCGCCTTGGCCGCCAGCGCGGCGAACCGTCCGGCGCGCCTGCCGAAGACGAGCAAGTCGGAAAGGGAATTCCCCCCGAGGCGGTTCGCCCCATGGAGGCCCGCGGCCGACTCGCCGGCGGCGTAGAGGCCGGAGACCGTCGCCTCCGCCGTGTCGGCGTCGACGCGGATCCCCCCCATCACGTAGTGGCAGGTGGGACCCACTTCCATGGGCTCCTTCGTGATGTCGACGCCGGCGAGCTCCTTGAACTGGTGGTACATCGAGGGCAGCTTCCGCTGGATCTCCTCGGGCGTGCGCTGCGATGCGACGTCCAGGAACACGCCCCCGTGGGGGCTGCCCCGGCCCTCCTTGACCTCCTTGTTGATCGCCTTGGCAACGACATCGCGCGTGAGCAGTTCGGGCGGGCGCCTCGCGGTCACGTCCTTCAGCTTGCCCGCCTGGTTGAGCTCCGTTTCGTGGAGCCATTTGCGGGTCTCCTCCTCGGATTCCGCGTACTCCCCCTTGTTCATTTCCGGGACGTAGCGGAACATGAAGCGCTCGCCCTTGTTGTTCTTGAGGACCCCGCCTTCCCCCCGCACCCCCTCGGTGATCAGGAGCCCGCGGACAGAAGGGGGCCAGACCATCCCCGTCGGGTGGAACTGGACGAACTCCATGTCGAGGAGGTCAGCCCCCGCCTGGTACGCCATCGAGTGGCCGTCGCCCGTGTACTCCCAAGAGTTGCTCGTGATGCGCCACGCCTTGCCGATCCCGCCGGTCGCAAGGACCGTGGACTTCGCGCGGAACACGACGGGCCTTCCCGACTCGCGCCAGTAGCCGACGGCGCCCACGACCCTGCCGCCCGAGGTCAGCAAGCGGTAGATCGTGCACTCCATGAAGACGGAGGCCCCCGTGTGGATCACGCGGTCCTGGAGCGTGCGGATCATCTCGAGGCCCGTGCGGTCCCCGACGTGGGCGAGCCGCGGGTACGTGTGGCCGCCAAAATTGCGCTGGAGGATCCGCCCGTCCGGCGTGCGGTCGAAGAGCGCGCCCCACGACTCGAGCTCGCGCACACACTCGCCGGACTCCTGCGCGTGGAGCTGCGCCATCCGCCAGTTGTTCAGCATCTTGCCGCCGCGCATCGTGTCGCGGAAGTGGACCTGCCAGTTGTCCTTGGGCTCGACATTGCCAAGGGCGGCGGCCACGCCGCCTTCCGCCATCACCGTGTGGGCCTTGCCAAGGAGCGACTTGCACACGAGTGCGACGGAAGCGCCCTCCG
The DNA here is from genome assembly GCA_035283065.1 of Thermoplasmatota archaeon. Classification (GTDB taxonomy): domain Archaea; phylum Thermoplasmatota; class DTKX01; order DTKX01; family DATEUP01; genus DATEUP01. Next base: position 7,864 of record DATEUP010000266.1, read on the forward strand.
CGCGCGCCTCGATGGCCGCGCGCAGGCCCGCGCCGCCCGCGCCGACGATGAGGACATCGTGCTCGTGCGTCTCATAGGGGCCGCCCATGTGGA
>DATEUP010000267.1:0-2183 GCA_035283065.1 Thermoplasmatota archaeon
CCGACCGCCAGCAGGGCCTCGTCGCTGTGCACGATGATGGCCACGTTGAAGATCCAGCCCGGGAGAACGCGCGCGAAGAAGGTCGGGAACCACAGCAGGAGGCCCGAGGCGCCGATGATCGAGATCCCCCAGAACACCGCCCAGTAGTCGAACTTCTCCCAGTAGGCCCAGCGCCCGAAGCGCGGCCGCGGGCCGAGCCCGAGGAAGTAGCGCACGTGCTGGCCCATCTGCACGAGGTCGCGGGGCTGGGGGACCATGGAGTCGGGTCCCCAGAAGACCCCCGGGTGACGGAGGAGGACGAGCCGCGCAATATAGCCGAGGTGCAGGGCGAAGTACGTGAAGGTGATGATGGCGAAGAAGCGGTGAAGATACCCCGCCGTGAACGGCCCGCCGAGCGCGCGGGACAGCCCGAGCCCCCAGCCGGTCTGGGCGTACTTGAGCGGGAGGCCCGTGACGGCCAAACCCAGGAAGCTCACGATCACCATCCCGTGAAGGATGCGGTGGTAGAGGTTGAAGCGGAAGTAGTAACGGCCCTGGGTCACGGTAGAGGATCCTCCCCTCCCGGCGCCCGCTTCCGGCGAAGCCGCTCGACCAGCGAGCGGGGCAGCCAGAGGAGGGAGTGCAGGCCGAAGAACGCGAAGGTCCCGACCAGCAGCGTGGTCATCAAGAGGTAGGTGTAGTAGAGGACCGGGAATCGCGCCTTGTTCGAAGGGTCGGCGTGGGGCTGGAACTGGGCGAAGCGGGCCGTCGCCCCCGGGTGGCACGTGGCGCAGGTCGCGACGACATTGGCCGGCGAGACCGACGAAGCGGGATCGGACACCGCGCGCACCGTGTGGGCGCCGTGGCAGTCGGCGCACTTGGCGACGCGCGTCAGGCCCAGCGCCGTGACCTTGCCGTGGAAGGTGTCCCGGTACGTCCGGAGCGATTCCTCGTGGCAGCTGCCGCACTCGCGGATCACGTCGAGCTGCCACGGCGCCCCCTCGACGCGGCGGATCTGGTGGGCCGAATGGCAGTCCGTGCAGACGGGCGCCGTGCTCACCCCCTTCGCGGCCGCCTTGCCGTGGACGCTCTCGGCGTACTGCGCGAGGATTCCCGCGTGACAGGCGCCGCAGGTCGCAGGCACGTTCGCGGGGAAGACCCGCGAGGCGGGATCGGTGTGCGGCCGGATGTCGTGGGAGCCGTGGCAGTCCGAGCAGTTCGCGGCAACCAGCAGGCCGCTCTTCGTGACCGCGCGGCCGTGGATCGAGTCCATATAGAGCTGGTAGACGTTGGCGATCGGGATGTTGTGGCGCTTCGCCAGCTCGGGATCGGCGTGGCACTGGGCGCAGGTCCGCGGCAGGTTCAGGTGGTAGGTGGACGAGCGCGCGTCTGACTTCGCGAGGACGCCGTGGGCCGCGCCGTGGCAGGAGCGGCAGGTCGCCGCCTCGGTATCCCCGCGCTGGCGCGAGCGGCCGTGGACGCTGTCGCGATAGACCCGGACCTGCTTCGCGTGGCAGGACGCGCAGGCCTCGATGCTCATGGCCGCCGCCCGGCGGACATCGTGAGTCCCGTGGCACGAGGCGCATGCGGGCGCTCCCGCCTGGCCGCGCGCGCTCGCGTGAACCCCGCCGCCGAGCTCGGCGCGGGCCTTGTCGTGGCAGCCCGCGCACTGGACCGGCGGCAGCGGCGAGTCGTGAGGCGCCGTGGCCGTTCGGTGGCAGGCCACGCACTCGAGCCGTGCATGCGCCGAAGCCTTGAGAACCGCCTCATTGGCGAAGAGGGAATCGCGGCGGCCCGGCTTCGGGGCGCCGCGCTTGAGGTCCTTGTCACCGTGGCAGGCGAGGCAGTCCTGCGATGACGGCTTGGGCTCGGCCGGCTTGGGCTGCGCCTCCGCGCTCCCGGCGGTCCAGACAGCGGCGCCAAAGAGCAGCAGGGCGCCGAGGCCCGTCAGAAGTCGCGCCATGCGTCACGGGCGCGCCGCGCGCGCCTCTCCTATATCACGTACGGCCTAGCTCACTTCTTGTGACACTTCTCGCATTTGCCCTGGTCGGCGACCGCGAACGGAGTCTTGCCCTCGACCACGGTCTTGCCGTTGTGGCAGGCGCCGCATTGCTCGCCCGCCTTCATCTTCTCCATGGTGAGGGGGCCGGTCTGCCCCTTCTTCATCTTGAAGACCTTGACGTGACAGGAGGTGCACTTGAGGC
>DATEUP010000268.1:0-3176 GCA_035283065.1 Thermoplasmatota archaeon
GCGCGCCGCCCGGGCGAGCGCCGGGCCCGGCTTCACGCACCTGCGGCCCGAGGACCTCGCGACCTACTTTGGGCGGGCCTTCTCGACCGTGGGGATCGAGAAGCTCGCGGTCGTGTCCGACTCGGGGGACCTGCCTGCGTACCTTGCGCTCTTGCGCCGGCGCTGACCCGGCCCGCCGGGCGTGGGGTTTCACGGGCGGCGGGCCCTTCGCCCGCCGCCCGCAGGCGCCCCTCACGCCTCGCTCAGGAGCTCGCTCGTGTAGGGGACCGCCCGCAGGCTGTCCTTCACTGGCGAGGTCGATTCCGCGATGTCCTTCAGCTTCTCGAGGTCCGCGCGCGCGGCCGGGCTCTTCACCCGGATCTTCGCGTGGATGCGCTCGAAGCCCGGGCGCACGACGCCGGGCGCCGGGAGCATCATCATGCCTTGGAGGTCGATGGCTCCCGTGAGTTCGACCTTGACGCTCTCCACGGGGATGCCGAGCGCCGCGCCGTACATGGTGAAGCCGCCCGACACGCAGGCGGCAAGCGCCCCGAGCAGCGACTCGACCGCGGCCGGCGCCTCGTCCTTGCCGAGCAGCTCCGGCGGGTGGTCGCCCACGAACTCGAAGGTGTGCGTGCGCCCCGCGAGCGCGGCCCCCCCGAGGGTCGGCTTCGCGGTCCGCGACCGCGTCTGGAACCCCGACCGGGTCTCCGCCTCGACGCCAAAGGTCGCGCGCGCGACCTGAGGCTGCTGCTTCACCGCGTCAATGACGCCGTTGAGCGCCTTGAGCTCGATGCCGTTCAACACGCCTTCTGCCACTTCCGACTGTCCCTTTGCGTTTGCCATGGGTTTTGCCCGCAGGGAGCCCTGCCCTGCGATAGGGAAAGCCTGCCGGAACCGACCTTCGGCTAAGGGGACAGGGGGCGCCGTTTGTGTCCCGAAAACCGGTCCGCGCTAGGCGCGGCGGCCAGGGCCCCCGGCGCGCTCTTCGATCGCGGCGTCCAGCCACGCCGTGTGCTCCGCCCACCCTCGGAACACGAGCGAAGAGACCTTCACGACGCCCCTTAGGCGCCCCCCCGCCTGGCGCATCTCCTCGACCTCGGCCGCCCGGGGGGCGGCCGAAAGCACGTCGAAGTTGCCAAACGATTCGGAGGCGGGCCGGTAATGGTAGAGGTAGCTGTCCTTCAGCAGCTCGAGTATCGCCGGGACGGCGCTCTCGCCCGAGGCCGGGGCCGTGTAAAACAGCAGCTCGTAGAGGATCACCCCGGGCGCGCGGCTTGCGTCGACGGCGGGCACCGCGAAGAGGCTCCCCTCGCGGGCCATCCGCAGGTAGTGCCGCCTGACGGTCTTCACGCTGGCGCCAACCTCCTCGGCGACTTCGCCGAGGGGGCGCTGCGCCCCGTACCGCATCGACCGGATGATCCGCCAGTCGAGGCGCGTGAGCGCGCGGCTCACGGGGGGCATTTGCCGGTCGTAAAACCGTTCGGGCGAGTGGTCGCCCGTCAGCTCCCCGAGCAGGCGCAGCTTCCGCGAGAGGTCCGTGGCCGACGCGTAGGCGAGGTCCACGCACATCTCTGCGCCGAGGAAGTTGTGGAGTTCCGTAAGCCCATCGACGAGCTCGGCCTTCCGGACCGCCTCGGCCTTGCGGTCCTCATCGGGGACCCGGAAGAGGTAGGCGGTCCCCGAGAGGCCGAGGTGCGCGAGGTTCGGGTACACGTGAAAGCCGCGGAGGAACCCGCCCTCGGCCATCTTTTCGAGGCGGGCCTTGACGGTCTCCGGCTCGACCCCGAGGCGGGCCGCGATCCTCGTGGCTTTGAGGGCGTTCGGGTCCGCAGGCTTCGCGCCGTACGGGCGAAGGCCCATGGTCCGCAGGATCTTGAGGTCGAGCGGGTCCATCTCGCGGTTATTGAGGCACGGGTCTAAAAATCCCTGGCTGGCGCCGCCGGAGCGGCAGGGCGAGGTCGCCAAGCGTGTGACCGACCACGAGGAGGGGCCGGAAGGCGACCTTCACGCCGGGCCCCCAGGATTCTGGGGCGCCTTAGCGGTCCAAGCGCGTGTCCTTTGAATCTCGGGGGCGGGAGGACGGAAGCGGCCGCAGCCAGGGGCTCACAAGGGGCTTTCGCGCGGGTCGAAAGGTACTTTCCCGCGAAGGCCGCGTGCTTGCGCGGGGCCGGCGTGAAAGGCGTCCTCTCACTTGCCGCCGCCTTGGGGCTCCTCGCCGCGGGGTGCCTTGCGCCGACCGCCTCGATCCCGCCGCCCCCCTCTGCGCCGCCGCCGGTCCACGGCACGCTCACCGTCGCCTTCGTGGACGTGGGCCAAGGCGACGCGACCGTATGGCAGCTTCCGGACGGCTCCATCATCGTCTACGACTGCGGCCCCCCTGCGGACAACTCGTCCCTGAACCCGGTGACGGGCTACCTGCGCTCCATCGGGCGCCTCGCCGGCTCGAAGGTCTGGGCTGTCATCGCCTCCCACGGTCACCTCGACCACATGGGCGGCTGTGAGGAGGTGCTTGCCGACTACGAGGTCGAGCACATCTACGAGCTCTGGTACGACGGCCCCGACACCCCGAACTCCTACAACCGGTGGGTGAGCCAGGTGGTTGCCGAGAATGCGACGGTGCACACGGCCGTGGAAACCCCTTTTCTCGATGACGAGCAGGTGTTTGGCCAGCACGACCAGCTCACCCTCCCCCCGAATGCGACGCAGGCGGGCCTGCGCGCTGCGATCCTCTGGCCTCCGCCCCCCCACGTTTCCTCCTGGGACGAGATCGGCCTCTTCAGCGTCATGATCCGCTGGTCGTTTGGCGCCGTCGACTTCTGCACCGCCGGCGACATCGAGCGCGACCAGGAGGCGGCACTCGCCTCGCTCCCCGAGGACCTCAACTGCGAGGTGTTCCTCGTCGGGCACCACGGCAGCGCAGGTTCGAATTCCCAAGAGTGGCTGGCCAAGATGGGCCCCAAGGCCGCGGTCGTCAGTTTCGGCGAGAACAGCTACGGCCACCCGACCGCGCAGGCACTCTGCCGCCTGCAGAGCGCGGGGGCCAAGGTCTTCGCGACGGAAAGGCTCGGCACCGTGACGGCCACGACCGACGGGAGCGCCTTCAACCTCGCGCCGGATGCGCCGGAGGCCAAGGACTACTGCGCTGCCGGCGCCTCGTATTGGCCCCCTGCCCCGCCGCCTTCCCCGCCCCCTCC
>DATEUP010000269.1:0-5522 GCA_035283065.1 Thermoplasmatota archaeon
GGGCGTCGGCCACGCCGCGTTCAGCCGCTCGGCAAGCTCGGCCAGGTCGTGCGCCGGCGTCGTCGGCCTCGAGACGATCCGGTAGCCGAGGTACGGGCGGTAGCGGAAGCGGTACATGAATCCCCCATCGACCTCCGCGGCCTGCACGAGGCGGTCGCCCGCCGCCCTCGCGACCACGGCGCGCGTGGAAAGGAGCCGCGGCGCGCGCACGAGGGACAGGTGGACGCGACCGCGCTCCGCGACCTGCGCGCGGCCGGTCGCGAAGAGGTCGAGCTGGCCCCGCAGCTCATCGTAAGGCCGGCGCCAGAGCTCCTCCATCCGCTCCGGGTGCGCAAGCAGCTCCGGAAGCTCCTCGAGCACCGCCCGGTACATTGCGTCGCCCCGGCCCGCCACGCGCATCCGAAGCGCGTCTTTGGCAACCTGCGAGAATTTCGGGTCGTCGACCCACTCGCCGAGGATCGCGAACTTCACCGCGCGCTCGCCCGTCCACTCGTCGAAGTCGCCTGCGGCGGCCGCCTTGAGCACATCGTCCTTGAGGGCGAGCGCCTCGTCCGGGTTGAGGACGACCCAGGCCGCAAGGAACCCGTCGACATCGAAGTGGTCGTTGTAGACGTGGCGGGCGCCCATCAGCCATTTTCGCCGCTCCGGGTCGGCCGCCCACTTGAGCGCCGCTCCCGACGCGAGGTCGTCGCGGAAGGGCCCCGGCGTTTCGTCCCCGCCGAAGTGGTGCGAGAGTGTGAGCGCCGCGCCCGCCGGGTCCGAGTCGACCGCGACGAACTTGCCGCCCTTCATCGCACGGAAGTCCGTCGCGAAACCCTCGAGGCCTGCGCTCAACACGGGGCCTCACTTCGCGCCCGCGCTATTTACCGATTGCCCGGCCTCACCCTGGAGGTTCCACCCTCCGGCCTTGAGTTTCTTCAGCAAGACCTTCAGGTCCTCGACGCGCGGCTCAGGGACGCGCACGACAAGCTCGTGCGTGAGCGCCTCAACATTGATCTTCACGAGCCCCGCGTGCTGGAGCTGGTTCAGCGTGCGCACGACCTGGCTCGGGTCACCCGCGCGGCGCTCCATCTCGACCACGGGGTTCCCCGCCGGCTTCTCAAGCAGGATTCGCAGCGTCTCCACGGCCGCGGGGGTTTCGCGGATCCACCCTTCGAGATTCGGGGGCCTTGCAACCGCCTTGCCAACCACGGTTTCCAAACCCCCCCGGCGACCCGAACCAACTACTTCGACCTCCCGCTATTAAAACAACGCTTGAAAACTCAGCGGGTGCGGCTCAAAACACCCGTATTTACGGGTCTCCCACGAGGGCGCCCGGCCCGGCCCCTTTTGCCGCTCGGTTCCGCCTGGTTCAATCCTCGAAGCCCCGCGCGCGCCCTTTCCCCCCTTGGCGGGCCACACTTTTAACCTCCACACGCGCTTTCGAGGGTTCCCAAAGGTGGGACGCGTGGCCGTCGAGATCATCCGTAAGGTGCCCGAGCGCCCCGGCTGGGCCTCGCCCTTCCTCGTCGGCGTCCGCGGGGGCAAGGGGCTCGTCCACGAGACGATCCCCGACGCCGCGGCCCCGCCCTACCTCCCGTGCGTCGGCTCCTTTTACATGTTCGGCGAGAAGCCCTTCTGCCTCGAAGTCCAGCCGACCACCGACGCGGTCCCCACCCTCATCTCGACCGGGCCGAACGACCGCACGGCCATCATGCCGGGGGACCCCACGATCTCGCGCCAGCTCCTCGACGTGAAGACGCTCACCGAGAAGGAGATCGCCGTCGTGGCCCCCGTGCTCGAAATGCTCCAGAGCGGGTTCTACATCGTCTCGCTCGTGAACCACTGGCCGACCGTCGGCGACGAGTTCCTCTTCTGGGAGGCCTTCGGCAAGAACTGCCGCCCCCCCGCCCTCATGCAGGGCAGCGACCCGCGCGACGGCCTCTTCCTCTTCCCGACCTACTCGGACTCGAAAACGAACGAGAACCTCGTCGCCAAGTACGAGGAGGGGATCGCCTCGGGGCGCCACCCCGTCGGCATCGCGCTCTACCACGCCGGGCGCCTCTCGCTCCTCCTCGACGGCCACCACCGCGCGGTGGCCTACACGCGCCTCGAACAGGAGGTGCCGTGCATCCTCATCGAGCCGATCAAGCCGGCCGTCCGCATCGAGGGGCAGATGCGCCAGGCGGTGCTCGACGTCCCCGGCCTCGGCGAGGTTTTCGTCGAGAACCTAAACGCCGCCGCGCGCGCGATCGCGAGGGAGGCGATCGAGACGGGCTCAGGGAAGCGCGTGATCGCGAGGGATGTCGCGCGCTCGTTCGTCAAGGCGACCGGCGTCGACAACCTCCTGCGTACCGAGGCGTACTGACGGCCAGCGGCGTACGCGTCGCCGCCCTCCCTCCAAAACGGTTAAGTCCCTTCCAGGCCCCTCCCGCCGGGGGTTCTCGGTGGCGCTTCGAGTCGGGACGATCCAGAAGGCCTTCCAAGGCGTCGAGGCCAAGTACGGCGTAGGGAGGATCCTCGGCCGCTTTTCCGAGCCCGTCCTCTCGGAGCCCCGCGCGACGGCGGCGTTCCTCCACCAGACGCTCGAGCACAGCGCGACGGACTTCGGGCCCTTCTTCGGAAACCCCATCAACTGGAGCCCCGGATACGACCCGTCGCGCTACGCGCCGGACAGCAGGCTCACCCAGGTCATCTCCGACCTCGCGCAGGCCTGGAAGGAAGCGCAGGCGAACGCGCCCTTCGACGGGACGACGGCGCTGCGCAGCTTCACGACCGGCGACTGGGGGCAGGACCCCGTGTTCCCGAACCGGTTCGCCACCGCGGTCGGCAAGCTCCAGAACGCGCCTGCGCTCCGCGCCTACACGCTGCGCTACTTCCAGCACTCCTCCGTGCCGCCCTCGGAGCGCCCGCAGGTCGGGGGCCACCGCGCAATGAAGCTCTTCCGAGGGCTGCTCTCGAACGCCGCGAAGCTCAAGGAGGCGGGCGGGATCACGGAGGTCCTCAAGAAGCTCGCCGACGAATATGCGGTGAAGAAAGGCTTCCCCGCGGGGACGGGCGCCAAGGAGTTCCCGAAGTTCACGGGGCTTCCGAAGGCGAAGTTCGGCCCCGAGCAGTTCGCCCGCTTCCTCGAGGCGCGCCTCTCGCAGGACTTCGCAGAGGCGACGCCGAACACGGCGTCGTATTTCCTTCGCGACCTCGCGAAGAAAGGCGGCGGCCAGCTCATGGGGGGCTCGGAGTTCGCGTTTTCCGCCGACCGCGACACGACGATCTTCCTGACGCGCTCGGGGCTCCAGGGGGATGTGGCGCCGAAGGTCGTGCTGACGACTCTCGGCGAGCGCGAGCTTCGCGAGGTGCACCTCAAGGCATTCGAGCTCGTGCAGAGCGAGTTCATCCAGACGCCCGCGGAGCTCAGCGAGCGCATGGCGCTCGCGGCCAAAGAGAGGCTCGTGTAAGGCGCGGCGTGCGGGCCTTCAAGGGGCCGGCTTGTCGGGCCCCTTCGGCGGCGGTTCCTTCGGCGCGGGGGCCGACCACTTGGTCCACGCCTTCCGGCGCCGTTCGCGTTTCAGGAGCACCGCAAGGAGCGCAACCGCGGCCGACGCCGCGATGGTTGCGCCGGCAAGTAGCGCGAGGCCAAGCCCGGCCTCCGCAGCGCTCTCTAAGGGCCCGAGGACCTCCGTCGTGTAGTTATGGTCCGAGGGCTCCCGGCCTTCGTTGCCCGCGCCGTCGCGGGCCGTAACGTAGTACTCGACCACGCGGTGCCCGTTCCACCCGGGCAAAACAGCCTCGTAGGCTCCGTCGGCCTGCCGTTCCATCGGGAGCGTGGCAAACTCGCCCTGGCCAAGGAAACGGAAGTGGACAACGACCTCCGCCACGCCGTTCTCGTCCTGCGCGAAGGCGCGCACCCGGATTGGCGCGCCGGCGGCGACTTGCCGCGGACCCTCGACGATCAGCAACGGAGGCTCGAGCCCGCGCCAGGGGGCCGCCAGCGGGTAGCGGTCGTTCACGGGGCCGAAACGCAAGGGCTCGTCGAGGATGCGGTCGGCGCCAAGGGTCTCGGCCTGTTGCTGGCCGCCGTACCGGTCGCCCGCCGTGAAGTTCGACCAGTAGTTGCCGCCGGACGGGTACCCGTCGTCCCAGGTGCCGTTCTGGGCCGGCGGCCCCACGACCTGCTGCGTGTTTAGGCTGAACTGGTTGTGGAACACGCGTGCGTACCCCACCCCCTGGAGCGACAAGCCGACCCCGTTCCTCGAGATCTCGACCCCCTCCGCCTCGAAGGTGCCGGTCGTCATCACGACCAGGCCCTTCTCCGAGCCGTCGAAGGTCGAGCTCGTGACCCTCAAGAGGTCGAGGCCTTCGGCCTGCAGAGCCGTGCCGCTCGAATTCACCCGGCTGAAGGCTGCCGAAAGCTGCGAGCCGCCCTGGGCCCGGATCCCGAAGCCCGCGCCTCCTACGGTGCTCCCGTTCACCTCGACATGCCCGGATTCTATCGTGAGAATGCCCGCATAGGATTGGCCGCTCAGCTTCACGCCGTCGATTCGCACCCGGTCGGAGAACGCCACTTCGATCGCGAGGTCGCCTCCGGAAAGCGCAACCCCCTCGATTGTGAGGCCGTCGCAAGCCACGGCGATTAGCTCGCCCACGGAACCGGGGCCGACGCGCGCGTCCTTGCAGCCGTTGAGGAAGATTACAGGCCGCCCGTCGACCGTGTTCCCCGCGTCAAAACGATGGGAGGCGAATTGGGCCATCGTCGTACCTTCAAGGACGATGCTGTCGGTTTTCAGGGCATTGCCCGAGACGTTGAGGTTTTGCGAGGCCGTGATGCGGAGCCCGCCGCCGCCGCTGCCCGAGATCCGGTTGTCGGCGAGAGTCCCGCGATTCATTTGGGAAACAGCGATTCCATCACGCCCCACGGCGGCCACCTGGTTGCGCGAAATGGTTCCGTCAAAGGCCCCGGTTACGACGATTCCGGCAGCGCCAGATCCGCTAACGTCGTTGTCAACCAGTGAGAAGCCCCGTGTGCCCGTAAGGGCGATGCCGACTCCCCCGGACGACGGCCGCCCGTAGAGGTCGGTGTAAGCGATCGGCGCCGCCCGTGAGTGCGATAGGGTGACGTTGGCCCCGTATTGGATCACAAACCCCGCCTTGCCGCCCACGGCGACCATTCGGTCAAGGCGCACGTCGAACCCGTTGGCGAGTGCAAGCCCCGTCGACCAGCCCTCCAGCCCAACGCCGCTTGCGTCAAGCCGGCTCACCTGGGTGAGGTCCATTCCGGTCCCGCCCGTTCCTGGGCCGCAATAGTCGAAGCATATCCGCCCGCCCAGCGGCGCGCCGACGACCTGGAGGTCTCTAAGTACAACGTCACGGCAGTTTTGGAGTTTCAGGCCAACGGACGAGGCGTTGAGGCGCGTGCCGCGAATCTCCACGGCATCACAGCCCGCGAGGTCGACAGCGGTGCTGCGGCCTCGGACTTCGGCGTTTTCTACCACGAGCCCTCGCACACCCGACATCGAGAGCCCGTTGTCCGACCCAATAATCGTCAG